>JBGGNE010000163.1:0-8021 GCA_041287705.1 Methylacidiphilales bacterium
CGTTTGCCGCCTGCAGCGTCGTCGCGTCGATTGCCTGCGAGCCTCTGAGGAGACTTCCTGCGGATGCGCACTGGACTCAGCGGGCACGAATGGTCTGGCCAATCCGTACTTTAAGCCTACCGCTTTTCGTGCTGGCGACACTTATGCCTGCAACAAACTTCATGGCCACGCAACCGGAGTCGTTTCCATACTCCAAGGGATTGGTGATTTTCTTTGTCGTTCTTTCGGCTGGTACCGGAGCTCTTTTTGCCATAGCGCGCATGCGCATGGTTATATCTCAGCAGGCGCATCCCGCGTGGCATGTCCTGCGCGATTTTGTTGTCTATATCACCTGCTTCTTCGGTCTTACTCTGGTGTCTGGCACTGCTGTGTTGATGTTTTCATCCACTCTATCCCAGGGATGGGGACTTTTGGCAGCTGTCGTGACTGCCGTTCTGCTTGGCATGACACAATTCTACACGGCTGGCATCCCATTTCTGAAGATGCTCGGCCTCGTTCGCCCTGCGCCTGAACGCATTGTAGCGCTGACAGATGAAGCGGCCCGTCGTAGCGGAAGCATATCGCGGCCCGTGGTTCTTATCCATTGGGGGATAGCTAACGCCCTCGCGTTCCCAGGTTGCCAGCTTATTGGAATTACAGATCGCGCGTGCAAAGCGCTGGATGATCAACAAATCATTGCCATCATGGCGCACGAACTGGCGCATCTGGATGAAAGCGCAGGTGAAAAGCGCCGACGTCTGATGATGAGTATCGCGATAAGTGTGTTTCCCGTGCTTCTTCTGGCTTCTATCATTCACGATTTTCTGTTTGGAAAGATTGCTATCTTTGCGATCTTTTTCTTTCTACTTACCACAGCCCAGTCCTTCAGCCGCCGCATGGAGGAAAAAGCGGACACCGTCGGGCGCAGCGCGGAAACGGAAGCTGGCGAATACGCGCTGGCGCTGGAACAGATCCACCGCGTCAACCTCATCCCAGCCGTGTTGTCCTCCACACCGCAACACACTCACCCGGAGCTGTACGATCGCATGCAAGCCTGCGGTATTACTCCTGACTATCCGCGTCCGGCTCCTCCTGAAAGGTTTAACTTCAAGGCTGCTGCCGCTGCATTTGCCATACTTGTTTTCGGTACCGTAGCTGGTCTGTTGGTACCGGTTATACTGGTGGATTCGATGGCACGCAGTATTCCGGCGCGACATGACGAACCCACTGGAATGATAAGGCCAAAGTCTCAGGAGGCAGCCGGCCAGTTTACTCCCAGTCTGGCCAGTACCAAATCAGACAGTTTATAGAAGTCATCTTCGCAGTTTCTAACTGCTTTACCGTGAGCGCCAATAGCGCCATCCGCCGCTTTAAGGTGAAAAATAGGTTTACGAGCTTCCATGGCCATAGGGATTAATGACCGATAATGTTTTAAAGTAGCCAGGCAATTTGGGTCGTCGGCAACAGATTCTGCTATCTTAGTATGTTCAGAAATTCCTGTGAGGTACTTGGTGTAGGTGCCCGGAATCTTTTTTGCCCACCGTTCATAAGCCTGAATCATACTCGAATCTCTCAGGCCAAATTGCATAAGAACATAGCCAAGAGGTAATAGCTTGCCCGAGGGCAGAGTCAGCTCGTTTGTGCGATTTTCTCCCAGTCGTATTCTCCACTCATTCCTCCATCGAGACAACGTGGGTCCGAGATTTCTAAGCCCCTGAAGAGAAAATAAGTCTGGACCCAGAGGAACAATCAACACATCAGCACATATAAGCGCAGCGCGATTCATTGCACCTAAGTTAGGACCTACATCGATTAGCACAATGTCAGTATTTACCAATACTGCTGTTTTTTGGATAATGCGATAAAAAGCGCTGGTTGTTCTAAAAGCTGGCTCTTTACCATCCAGGCATTTCCCCCAAGCTTCCGATAATTCGTCTTCAAATCGAGCAAGCTCCAGATCCCCAGGGATCAGATGCAATCTGCTATTGATTTTTTGAAGCGGAGCGGTCGTAATATCGCCAATACCGCGAATTATAGGAGACAACGCATGCACTATACTTAATTTAGAGCTTTCATCATTCTTCCAGATTTCAAGTAATGTTTCGTCTGGAAGGAACATGGATGTCAAATTAGCCTGAGGATCAAGATCTGCGACGAGAACGCTTAAACCTCTGTCTGAGTACATCCATGCTAAATGATATAAAAGCGTGGTTTTTCCAACCCCACCCTTATTGTTGAAGAATGCAATTGTTTTCATCGCAGTAAATGCTTGAAGACAGTTGCCAGAAAGTGTGTGCCTTCGTATTCAAACTGAGCTTGTGGACTTCCGTTTTCTTCGAGGTTTCTTTGCGCCCGCGCCACACCTCGTCCAAATCGATTGGCGTAGCCAAGGACTACCATGGCCTCAGCAAGAACCGGGTTGCGATAATCGTTGACACGAGGGAAATTTTCCGGCCGGGCGTCTCCATACAGACCACCAGGATTCTGGATTTCGATTCTATCCGAAAAGAAATAGAAACGAACCGGCTGATTGGATTGATAATCGCGATGTAGTATCGCATTAACCAGTAATTCACGCATGGCCTTTTCCGGGTAATCCCATACCAACCTTTCTCGCAGTGCGGAATCTTCGATTGGTTTTTGAGTGAATTTTCCTCCTATAAAGGAATCCAGCTCTCTCAGCAAAACCATAAGGTTACCAGTAAACTGTTTCTGTTCCAGAACTGGATCGGAAAGCGTCTTTCCATCAAATTTAACGTACTGAATGTAGGCACCGGGAAATATATTCAAAGGATCTTCACCGAACAAAATGACACCGGCATTCGTCGGGCGATTCTGTGTCAAATTAAAGAAACGAAGCGCGGCGAGTTGCTCCACCAGTTCCCGACAATTCTCTCTAATTACTTCGGCATCTATTGCAGAGGTTCTGTAAGTATTCTGGAATGAGTCTAAATCCATGTCATTTATCGCTGCCATAGGACAAGGAGTGATATCGAATGTTCTAAAGGAAGCGCAACGGCGCTCGATCAGTCTCCGCTCCTCACTTTCGTTTGCTGTAGCTTTACGCGGGCCCACTCGAATATGGACTTTGCCGTGATAGCGAACAGGGGGCATATCGCTCGGTATAACCTCTACAACAAGAAATTCACCTCCATCCGGATGCGCCTGTTTGTAGACCGACATCATGGGCTGAGGCAATATAGCGCCATCATTCCGATAGGCCGCAAACTGTTGCTGAATATCATCCGTTGGAATGAATCCTGATTTCAGTGTTCCATCGTCGTTAATGCCAATCAAAAGATATCCGGGCCGCGCGTGGCCCGGCATATCGTTAGAGAAAGAGCAGATGGCTTCCCGGAATTTGTCTCTGTCCTTGGTCGATATTGTCCTCTCAACACGATCCGTTTCGGTCGATGAGAGAACGTCTCGAACTTGGTCAGGAGTCAGCATGAAGGGTAGTTTACTGACATGGCTATATTTGTCATTACTGCAATTGCTCTTGCGCCACCTATTGGAATGTCGTTGCGCTTAAACCTTCTCATCTGCCGCGCTGCCGCTTCCACCGCCGAACGCATTGGCAGCAAGCTGCTTGCCATAGGCGGGGATATCGCCGGGCCAGTGTTGAATGAGCGCGTTGAAACGCTCCTGATCCTTCCGGTAGAGTGCGCGGATGGCTTCCTCGAAGCCGGGTTCGTCGCCGGCCATGTCAAAGAGGAATTTGTAGGTGGCTTCCTGCGCTATGCGGATGGCACTGGCGCTGCTGGTGTTGGTGCGGGCGTCGTCTACAAGCCGGCGTATGGCGGCGGAGGCACCGCCGGGTTGCATGCCCAGCCAGTCCCAGTGCCGGGCCAGCAGCGTTACTTCGCGGCCTATAACCCCAAGCTTGGGACGGCCCAGCGCGACGGCAGTGGTGGCAGTGCGCGGCGGAGTGTACTGCTCGGCAACACGTCGATCCAGATCGACCACCTGACCGGACTGATCCGCAAAGACGCGGATACCTGCGCCAGGGTTTTCTTCTTCCAGAAGCTTCACCGCAGCAGCTACCTCCCGTAGCGAGCCCTGCGCCACGCGGCGGCTGCCGTGGAAAGCGGTGTATGTCGTCTGATCATGGACTACAGAGTCAATTTCACTCATAAGGCGAGTACTATTACCCGGATAAAAAGCCTGCGTCAATATTATCCGGGTAAAATAAGGATTTGATGACTGACTGATCCATCTGGTGAGTGATTCCGCTGGCACACCGGACAGGCCTGAGCTAGCGTAACCACTTTCCCAGAAGCTTTGCTCTGCCAAGTGAAGCCTCACGATCTCCCTGATTTAAGTTGTGAACTCCCCATCCACGCCCTCTTCCTCTTCACTCAGCCTTTCAGCGCCCGCCGCCGGCAGCCCGCAACATGACAGCGATGGAAGAGACTCCGCCCGCGACTGGTCCAAAGGCGCGTGGTTTGTGAGGGGATGGCTGGCGCGCCCAACCAACGCAGCAATCGTCCTTATTGCACTGGCCGCGATCTTCAGATTATGGCTCTGCACGACGCTGGAGCTGTTGCCGGACGAAGCGTATTACTTCCTTTGGAGCCAGCATCTGGATGCCAGCTATTACAGCAAAGGCCCTGGCGTGGCGTGGACCATCGCGACGGGCACGTGGCTGGTCGGCGATACAACGCTGGGCATTCGCTGGCTGGCTGTGCTGCTGGGCACAGGTACGGCCTGGCAGCTTTTTATCCTGGCACGGCGCCTGTATGATGAGGAAACAGCACTCGCTGCGCTGATGATTGTAGGCGTAATACCGCTTTTTGCCATCGGCGCGATTCTGATGACCATTGACGCACTGAGCGTGTTCTTCTGGGTGTGGACGGCCAATCTGTTTCTGGATGCGCTGGAGAAAGGGAAGCTGTGGCGCTGGGCGCTGGTGGGTTTTGCCGTTGGCAGCGGCTTTCTGGCGAAGTATGTGAACGCAGTGCAGCTGTTGAGCTTTGCGGCTTTTCTGATCTGGTGCCCGCGTGTGCGCGCTGCGGCGACAGCTGTGGCCGCGAGATCCAGGGACTGGATTGGCTGGCGCGGCGGTTTTGCGGCCATGCTGGTCGTCTTCGTGATCTGCACAACGCCTGTCTATTACTGGAACGCCAAACATGACTGGATCACCGTGACGCATCTGAGGGAGCGCGCGGGTGGCCGCAAAGATCCTTCGCTAAAGCCGAAGGACGTGCTCGCTTTTGTGCTGGAGCAGGGGCTGGTGATCAGTCACGTGCTGTTTATCACGGTTGTGGCTGCTTCGTATGTCGCGTGCGTCAATGCCGGCAAGTGGAGAGCTCCTCAGGATACCTCACCGGCGGAAGGCGCACCCGGCGTGTTGCCCGCTCTGCCGCTTCGCTTTCCGGATCGCGAGCGCTTTCTGCTGACACTCTTCCTGCCGTTGATGGTCTTCTACACGCTGCTTTCCCTGCGCGAGCAGGGCGAGGCGAACTGGACGGCGCCCAGCTATATCGCCGGGGCCATTCTGCTGGCCGGCTGGTGGCGCACGGGATTCAGGTGGGAAGCTGATATCTATCCGCAGCAGAACTCCATCATTCCCGGCTGGGGACGCCTTCGCCCGGGCGTTTTGGGCGTGGCAGCGCTCAGTCTTGGCCTTCTGGAGACATTGGCCCTGCACGGCACGGGCGCGCTCAATCTGCCCGTAAAGTCCGATCCTATGAACCGCGCACGCGGCTGGGAAGCGCTGGGCAAAGCCATGGACGAACTGCGTGCCGAGTACAAGCCGACACTTATCCTGGCCAATCGCTACCAGCACGCTTCCGTGCTTTCATGGTACATGAAGGGCAAACCGCATACCTACACCGCCAAGGGCGACCGCGAAGTGCACCGCATCGATGCCTGGCCGACAGAACAGCGCGCTCAGGCGCTCAGCCAGCCGCCCCTGCCGCGTGCGATCGAGAATCAGTTCAGCTTCTGGCCTACATACAAAGTTAAACGCGGGGATGTCGCTCTCTTTCTTACTGACGAGATGCTGCAGCACAACGCCGATGGCCTGAAGGCGGAATTCGAGCACATGGACAAAGTCGGCGAGATCGACATCATGTTTAATGAGAAGAAAATCCGCTCCTTCTCGGTATACGTGGCCCGGCAGCCCTATCTGGACAGCGTGCCGGAGATTAAATAAGCAATGGAGACTCCGGAAAATAACCTGCACAACTTGAGCCGCCGCTTTTGAGCGAGAGCAGCGTTGGAATTCCGGTCGAGCATTAGTCTAATGCACTCCTCCATTCCGCCTTGCTCTCATCTCAAAATCGACGACTTAAGTTGCACAGTTTATTTTCCGGAGTCTCCAATGTCCATACGACTTGCTCGATTCTCATCCCGTTTAATTCCTTTATTCTTGTATGCTCCTGCGAAGTTAATTTCATTAATTACCGCAATAGTGTGCCACCCCACATCTTTTTCATTTCTGCAGTTTTGTACGTTAAAATTTTGCGTATGATATAGTGCAGATCAGCTTAAAAGAGGCCAATATACTCTCCACGCCTTCTTTGACTGCGCTCTCTAAGCGCTACCCTGCCACGCACCTATCCAAGCCTGTGTCCTCCGCCAATTCCCCTTTTACCCAGCAGTACCACGACGACGAAGATGACGAGCAGGGAAGCGCTTCCCCCGCCGCACGTACGAGCCCCGGCGGCAACAGACCCAGCAAAGCCGAGCCCGGATCCCGCGGCCCGGCCATCGTCATTGGCAGCGGCTTCGGCGGCATAGCGGCTGCCATCCGCCTGCAAGCGCGCGGTTACAAAACTACGCTGCTGGAGATGCGCGACAAGCCGGGCGGCCGCGCCTACGTCTACAAGCAGGATGGTTTTACCTTCGATGCAGGCCCCACCATCATCACCGCGCCGTTTCTGATAGATGAGCTTTTTGATCTGGCCGGCAAGAACTCCGACGACTACGTCAAGATTGTCCCGTGCTCGCCCTACTACCGCATTATCGACAGCGAAGGGCGCGTGTTCAACTACACGGGCGATGAGGAAGAGATCATTGCGGAGATCCGCAAGTTTAACGAAGACGATGTGCCCGGCTACCTGGAGTTCGTCAAGCAGTCGCGCGCCATCTTCGAGCGCGCCTTTATTGACCTGGCCGACAAGCCGTTCTCCAGCTTTATGGACATGGTACGCGTAGCTCCGGATCTCGTCCGGCTTCGCTCACATGAATCCGTCTTCACTCTTACCGCCCGGTACATTAAAGATCCGTTCCTGCAGATCGTGTTCTCCTTTCACCCGCTGCTGGTGGGCGGCAATCCGTTCCAGTCCAGCTCCATCTACAGCATGATCCATTATCTGGAGCGGCACTGGGGCGTGCACTTCGCCATGGGCGGTACGGGTGCCCTGGTGGAGGCTCTGGTCGATCTCTTTAAGGATATGGGCGGCGAGTTTCGCCTGAACACAAAGGTGGAGGAAATACTGGTGGAACGGGGTGCCGTAACGGGCGTGCGTATCGCTGCCGTGGAAGGAGAGGAGCCGGAAGTGCTTTCCGCTCCTGTGGTTGTGGCCAACAGCGACGTAGCCAACACGTACCGCAAGCTCATTCCCGCCGAAGTGCGCCGTACATGGACCGATACCAAGCTGGAGCGCATGAAGTACAGCATGAGCCTGTTCCTCATCTACTTCGGCACCGACCGCACCTACCCGGAACTGGCGCATCACAGCATCATTCTCTCCCCACGTTATAAGCCGTTGCTGGACGACATCTTCCACAAGAAAGTGCTGGCCGAGGATTTCTCGCTCTACCTCCACGCTCCCACACGTACCGATCCCACGCTGGCACCTCCCGGCTGTGAGTGCTTCTACGTCCTGTCACCCGTCCCTCACCTGGGCGGCGACATCGACTGGACAACTGCGGCGGAGCCCTACGCCGAAGCTATCCTGTCCTCACTGGAGACGCACTGCCCGGATCTCCGCAAGCACATCATCACCAGGCGCATCTTCACCCCGCTCGATTTCGAGAGCCAGCTCGACGCCTACCTGGGCTCCGCCTTCCAGTTCGAGCCTATCCTGACTCAA
>JBGGNE010000164.1:0-30777 GCA_041287705.1 Methylacidiphilales bacterium
CCGCTGGTCGGGTTGTTCTACGAAATTGGTGGTGGACGCACATCCCTGGGATCAGGGCGTCTCCCGGCATTGTAGATGGTGTCCACGGCATTACGTACAAACTGCTCGTCGGTCAGACCCAGAGTGGTTTCTTCCGGAAAATCCGATACGCTGCGGAAGTATTCCGCGAACTCCGCAAAGAGGCGGCGGCGGCTGTCGGCTTCCATCTCCTCACGGCGCAATATGGCCGAGAGTGCCAGCTCGGGAATCTCCGAGTCGGTGCGCTGGCGCAGGCGCGCTTCCAGATGCGGATGCTGACGGAACGAGTTGTACTTGCCGCCCATGATCTGGGTGACATCCGGCTCCGCCTGAAGGCGATTGCGAACGACAACGGTACCCGCCACCAGGTCGCCCAGCCGCTGTCCCTGTCGCGTAGTCAGCGCCGCGATGCCGCCCACGGTATAGAAGAAGGGCAGCATGTCCACAAAACGCAGGAGATTGCGCGCCAGGATCTGCGTCGTGCGCAGCTTGAGGCCGCGTTGATCCATCACGCGAAGTCCCATGGCCAGTTTGCCCGGTGTCTGCCCGCGCCATTTATACTCAAAGAACGAGAAGTAGACGAAGAACATGACAAACAGAATGATCATCTGCAGAAAGGTAGCCAGCGTAGGCGAGGCCAGGGCTACCCCGGCAAGGAACTTGCTGAGGATTCGCCAGATGAGCAAGATGGTGAGAAGATCAATGCTCAGGGCAAACAGCCGCGCTACCGGACTTGCCAGTGTATGAGAGAACGCGATGCCCTCGGGGGTGCGCAGTCGCAGAGTATTCAGGCGGTCCATAAAAATAAGATTCAGCTTCTGCTATTGCCGCCCCAGGCTAAGGCGTGCCGCCGATCGGCTAAGCGCAATAAGTTCTTCGGCCGCAATCCATTCGGGGGCGCGATCCGCATGCCATAAATAGAGCCAGCCTTCAACAGCCAGCGGATGTTCTGATTTTGCTGATGGATGAGACGCGGCAGAGTCCGAACCCCCGAACTTCGGGGGCAGGGGAGGAGGAGTGGCTTGTCTGGATATATCGGCCGAAGGCTGAGACTTGCGCTGAGCCCAGAGCGCGCTGCGCACAATCCCGGATGGAAGCGCGGGCGTCCATGTCCAGCCACATGGCACTGCAATACCGTTTTCTGTCCAGAATCGACGTCCTGGCAGAGAGGGCAGTACTGCGACCGGTCGAGAGGAACGCGATGAGCTAAATGAAGCCGATTCCGAACCGGTTGACCTTGCTCCAGGAGGCTGGTGCCCTACGCATACCCGGCCATCTGCGGCTGCCGCAAAATACAGTCCCTGAAACCGCACGGCCGGTTCCATGTCAATATAGTCACGCCACGCGCGGGCCTCCACTATCAGCAGGTTTGCCGGGTGCTCGTGCGGACTGCGCGTCAGTTCCAGCGAAACGCGCGGTCGCGTATCTGGAGTTGTCTGCGCAGGCAGCGCCGCCGAGGGAGCCGCGATCCGCATCGCGTCGTACAGCGGTTGCCAGATTACTTGCGGAAGTCGTCCTGTGGGCAGCAGACGCTCAATCTCCCGGAGCTTTCCGCCCGGCTGCGCTTCGTACCAGTGCGCGCTGGGAATGCGTCCCAGTATCACCGCCGCCTGATCCGTCCATGCCGGACCGCGCAGCCAGATGAATTCGCCGGAAAGCCCTGCTTCCACATTAGCCAGCAGGCGCAGATCCCAGAGACCAGCCGCATCGCGCTGGTGGAGACGAGCAGCCCAGGGAAAAGTCGCCGCGTTGCCAGTGACTGCTCCGGCCGGCGTAGCCGATGCGCCGCCTATGCCGGAAAGCCCCGCCAGTCCGGCCAGCACCGGCCTGGGCTTCGGAGAAAACAGAGTAGCAGGATTGATCGGCGCGTCGGCCATGGTGTAACGCGAACCATACCACAGTGATGCTGCTTCTGGCGAATCAATACTGCTCTGCGGCAAACTCTGTTATCGCCCGTTCAATACGCTTCAGAAGACTTGGCCAGCCGCGGCCCATACCCTGAAATGCCGCCTTTGCCAGCGGAGATACCAGATCGAAACCGGCGTGCTCCAGGTGAAGCAGCGTACCCCCATCCTGCGGTTCCAGACGCCAGGTGATGGTTGTGTCCAGAGTGCCTGGCGCAAAGGTGTAGCTCAGCAGTCGCTCCGGCTCAACTGCCAGCACCTCGCAGACCTGATGGCCAAAGGCTCCCATATCCAGTGTAAATTTATGGCCGACAACCGCTTTGACGTCTCCCGCCGCCCACCATTTCGCGTGCAGGCGGGGATCTGTCAGGGCGCGCCACACTTTTGAGGGCGGATGCGCGATGAATTGTGTCAGCTCAATCTTACCCGGCAGAATTTCATGATTCGTTGCATCGTTATCGTTATCCATAGCTTATTTCTCCTTCTTCGGTTCTTGATCTTCTTCCTCGTCCAGAACATCGCTGAGGGCTTGCATCCTCTGCTTCCAGTAGCGCTCAAACTTTCCAAGCCACAGTTGCACTTCGGTCAGGGACTGCGGCTGGATGTGGTAGAAATGTTCGCGGCCCCGCTTTTCGTCGCGCACGAGTCGGGCCAGGCGCAAAACCTGCAGGTGCTCGGAAACAGCCGGGCGACGTAACTGGAAGGTGGACTCCAGCTCTTCCACGAGGGTATTGACAGGGCACGGACCCTTTTCAATCAGCAGTTCCATAATTCGGCGCCGCACCGGACTTCCCAGCGCCGCAAATGGATCCGGCGCAAGTGCGTCAGATTCGGGAAGATCGGTTGCCATGGGTGACGATACGTCGGAAATATCCGACGCGTCAAGAGCATGCTATCTTCACAACAAAAAAAGAGCCTTTCCCCGATGAAAGGGAAAGGCTCCTGGAGATTGCGCTTTTAACTAAACCTGGACTGGCCGGCTTAGAAGTGGGCAATGATGTTGTCGCCGAACTCCGAGCATTTGATCTCGGTCGCGCCGTCCATCTGGCGGGCGAAGTCGTACGTCACCTTCCTGGAGGAGATCGCGCCGCTGAGACCCTTCAGGATCAGATCGGCTGCTTCATTCCAGCCCAGGTAACGGAACATCATCTCGCCGGAGAGAACCACGGAGCCGGGATTCACTTTGTCGAGGTTGGCGTACTTGGGGGCCGTGCCGTGCGTGGCTTCAAAGATCGCGTGGCCGGTCTTGTAGTTGATGTTGCCGCCGGGGGCGATACCGATACCGCCGACCTGTGCCGCGAGGGCGTCGGACAGATAGTCACCATTCAGGTTGGAGGTGATGATGATATCGAAGTCTTCGGGGCGGGTCAGAACCTGCTGCAGCGTGATGTCGGCGATGGCATCCTTCACCAGGATCTTGCCGGCGGCCAGGGCGGCCTTCTGTTCGGCGTTGGCGGCGGCTTCACCGCTGGCGGCCTTGGTCTTCTCCCACTTGGCCCAGCTGTAGGTCACATCACCGTATTTGCTGTCGGCCAGGGCGTAGGCCCAGTCGCGCATCGCGCCTTCGGTGAACTTCATGATGTTGCCCTTGTGGACAATCGTGATGGACTTGCGCTTCTGAGCGATGGCGTATTCGATTGCGGCTTCCGTGATACGCTCGGTGCCAAGGCGGCTGATTGCCTTGATGCCGATACCCACTTCAGGGGCGGTAACGGTTTCAGTAGAACCGGCGACCTTCAGGTAGGCGTTGGCCTTCTCGGCTGTGCCGAAACGGATCTTGCCAAAGTGCTTGGGATACTTCTCGGCGATGAAATCCAGGTAGCTCTGAGCTTCGGGCGTGCCGCCCTTGTATTCGATACCGGCATAGATGTCTTCCGTGTTTTCGCGGAAGATGACCATGTCAACTTTCTCCGGGCGCTTGACGGGGGAGGGGGTGCCGGTGAAGTACTGCACGGGGCGCAGGCAGACGTACAGATCGAGAAGCTGGCGCAGCGCGACGTTCAGGGAGCTGATGCCGCCGCCGACAGGGGTGGTGAGCGGGCCTTTGATACCGACGAGGTATTCCTGGAAATCGCTGACCGTCTCATCAGGCAGCCAGTTATTGAACTTCTTGAAGGCGTCTTCGCCCGCAAACACTTCTTTCCACTCGATCTTCCTGGTGCCGCCGTAGGCTTTTTCAACTGCCGCATCAAATACGCGGACGGATGCCGCCCAGATGTCCGCGCCGGTACCGTCGCCGCGAATGAAAGGAATCGTAGGATCGTTAGGAACGCTCAGCTTGCCATTGGAGATGGTGATTTTGCTCATGGAATAAATAGAGGGGTCGGGATCGGGGATCGGAAACTGCGGGCTGTCGCTCAATGCTGATCAAACTCGGGGTCGGCGCGAATATCGGTGTAAGCGACATTGCATCCGGCTTTTGACAGAATGCGGAAATCATTGTTTTTGCGCATCTTATGCCGATTCCTGGCCCTGAATAAGAAGATATAATAGCGCGATGAAAACTGAGGGCAAGTTCAGAGCAGCGGAAAACGCGAATTGAACTCCTGAAGGGCAGGATAGGTCTGTCAGCGCAGGAAAGGGGAGGTTCAGGGGAGGATATTATGATCCGACTGAGGAGCTTGTCCAAACCGCCATGTCTTTCTCTGGGGCATGATGACGCCGGCGTAGCGCCATCGCTGACAAGGGGGCAGATACGGCAACGTGTAAACAGAGTAGCGTAACTATGGTCGAAGAGGATCGGCATTTGGCCATGAATGCCTCGAACTAAGGATCGTCAATGTGTATTTATGAAATAGCACCCTGATTTATTGTTGGATGCATACGCAAATGATGGTTGATCAATAGATAGTCCACCCCGTGCTGGACCTTCATTCTGATTCTATTCTTGAGTCTGACCCAGACTGTTTGTACGATAGAGCCACCTCGTCTGTTCATTAGGTTTCTGCTGATGAATAGAGTATCCTGCCGGGCGAAAGGTATTGTTATGATGAACCGCCCGGTTCCCAACTCTTCTTATTTCCCGCATGTCTCGCGAAAACCTGCAAAATCTTGTTGAGCGTCTCTCCGAAGATCTTGGCCTGGCCGATCTTCGTCTGGATTCCGAACTAAACGCCTGCGGCTTTCGGGTCAATGACAAACTGGATGTCCTGATCGAGTATAACGAAGCTTCGGACTCCGCCATTTTTACGATCACGATCGGGGTGCTGCCTGAGGAAAACCGGCTGGCGTTTGCCCTCGATTTGCTGGATGCCAATTATTACGGCATAGGCTCTGGCGGCGGCAGACTTTCGACGAACTCGGAGCAGGGCACCGTCTATCTGCAGCTTCGCGAGGCCACGGAGAGGCTGGACCAGGAGCGTTTTCATTCAGTGCTCCAGGTGCTGGTGAACAATGCCGAAGTATGGCGCGATCGTCTGGACAAATCGACAACCCATTCCGATGCCGGCGCTGCTCCCGATATTATGGATATCCCCCGGGTGCCTTTGCACGGACTTGTCTGACAGATAAGCCACGTTCCATTTCAGGCTCTGTTTATCAACGATTTACAGAGAAAGGGATGCTGCCGGCGCAAATCGGGCGTTGTAGGCTCGTTCTTAAAGAACCGAGGCATCCGACGCGATACGAGCCCGGCAATCTTCCACTAAAAATGGATACCATCATTTGTCGCACCATAACTTCGATACAAGAAAAGGAAATTGCTTATGCCAGACTTATCCGGACTTGGCGCCTTTGGTAAGGTAAATAAGGACACAGTCGATTTCGACGTCCGTCTTCAGATGCACTCAAGTGGGGATGGCCTCCAGGGAACGAGCAGGCAGCCTTACACCAACCCGTTTTCTCGTGCATGGGACTGCCTGACACGAGGCAAAGACGAGGTTCTGCGCAACAAGAACACCGCGGATGTCTTCATTGGGCGCATGGAGAAAGTGTTTGGCAAAGATATTGCGGACGTGGCCCGCAAGGATCTCTCCGGCCAGATTAACAAAGGACGGCCGCTCACGGCGTATCGTATCAAAGTCACCATCGACAAAGCGAAAGCCCTGGCCAAAAGTACGGAAAGTGTAAACAGCAACATCCTGAATGGCGGCGCGTTTGATAAGCTGTTCAGCAAGGTCCTCAAAGATCAGGGAGAACCGAATCCCGATTACGTGGATAAAACCGCGCTGAAGAAAGCTGTAAACGATGCCATTCGCAGCGATCCCCGCTTTTCTCAAAAGAACTATGCCGGCAAAGAGTCGGAGATGCTCAAGGATTTCTACTCCGTTGCCAACTACGTTGTTAAAAAGGAGATGTTGCAGGTTCTTCGCCCCAACACCATGGCGCTAAGCGGTCTGGATCCGCAAAAACCGAAGCTGTCGCAGGAACTTACGAAGCTGACCTATCCGGAAAGCGCAGTGCGCGATCGATTTGAGCAGGCCGAAAACCTGATGGACAGCATCACCGGCTTCCTCGCCGACGATGAAGGCTCACAGGATAAAGCCCTCGCGTTCTCTCACATGGAGACACTTAATCGCATGCTCTCCAAGGACAGCCCGGATGAGCCCTGGCGTCTGCTTGATCTGCCTGGTCCGGGAGAAGAAGGCGGCCTTGATCCGAAGACCGACGATCATCGCAATGCGATGATGAAGGACGTCCAGCATCTGCGCGATCTGCTGGCCGAGCGAACTGGCTTGAACAAACTGGAGCCCCCCACCCAGAAGGCGCTTAGTGATGCCCGTGCGCTCACCTCCGCCATGCAGGAAAATGCCCATGATGGCGACTGGCCGGAACTGGCCAGGACTGCGGTCGAAGACAGGGGAAAGCTGAATGATCTTCTCCTGGAACTTAATAAAGGTCTTGGTAAATCCCCGGAGTCGGACGAACTGCTTCAGGCCATGATATCTGAGTGCGAAGACAAACTGGCGAAGCTGGATCTGCTGGATGACGCACAAAGCAAGGGCATTAAGCCGAACGAGATGCAGTGGATGCGGCGCAATGGCTTTGAACTGGCGGACAGTGTTGCAGTCTTCTCAACAGACGGCACGGGTCCCCTCGGCAAACATGAAGCCGACACGCGTACAGCCGTAGAGTTTATGGCTGCTCTGCGCGATGGTATCGAAACCAATAAAATGGCCAGCTTCAGCAAGGAAGAGCTCCAGAAAGGCAACGAGGAGATGCAGAAACTTTTTGTCGATCTCAACGAACTGGGCCAGACGTCCCCGGAAGTCGCCATGCTTTTGATACCGCTGAAGATCGAGTGGCAGTCTCTGGCCCGCCAGTACCAGATTTAGAGCGTTTCAGTTAATCTTGTCTCATGGCCGCATCCGGGCGGATGTGGCCATGCGATGTTTGTTTAGAAAAGGGCATAGATTCCACGCGCTTTAGGGCGGCCTTTTTCTGGCATCGTCTGTTTTCGCGATGCCCTCTGCGCATCAGAATGCCCCCCTGGAGGGTAGCGGCTTAAACAGTTGCACGTCCTGCCATCAGTTCGTCAGTTAGCATATCAGGACTTTCTGGTGCGGTGTATCATTTGGAGAGGGAAGACTTCAACACAGTAATGTTCGTATTATAATGTAGTACGTGATAACACATTTGGATTGACGAGATGGATGGAGATAAGCAATCCTGTCGATAGCTTTCATCGCATTTTGCGTCAATGCGCTGAGGTTACCTCTCATTCATATGATTGCTATCACTCGGTTGGGTTTCGAAAAGTATTCTTTCACTCTCGCGGCGTGCTGTGTGGTACTGATTGCGCTTGCGGTAGAGGTTCCCATGGCGACTGCGAATCCTTCGGGGGCCACTGTGACTGGGGGCTCGGCGAATGTTACGAGTGGGCCTGGCCAGGTGACAGTGAACCAGTCAAGCCAGCGGGCGGTGATCAACTGGCAGCAATTTTCGATCAATAGGGGGGAAACGACCACTTTTGTTCAGCCGGGGAGCTCGTCCGCTACGCTGAATCGGGTCACGGGGAACCAGATGTCCCAGATAAACGGATCGCTGAACGCAAACGGCAAGGTTTATCTGATTAATCCCCAGGGCGTTGTGGTGGGGAAGACCGGCCGGGTAAATACGGGCGGCGGCTTCACGGCGAGTACTCTGGACGTGGCGGACCAGGAATTTCTGGCCGGCAAGGGGATGACTTTTAAGGGGAGCTCCAGGGCACCGGTGATCAATCAGGGCAAAATCAAAGCGGTAAATGGCGATGTGACGCTGATCGCGCGCCAGGTGGAGAATCAGGGGAAGATTTCGGCGAAGAAGGGACAGGTAACACTGGCGGGCGGTTCGGAGGTGCTGGTGATGCCCAGCAATACCGCCGGTCAGCGCGTATTCATCAGATCTGGCCCCGGTTCGGTAGCTAATAGCGGCAGCATTCGGGCCACCGCGGCTGAACTTCGCGCGGCTGGCGGAAATGAGTACGCCCTCGCCGTCAATAACTCGGGTGTCATCCGAGCCACCGGCGTTGATAAGAGCGGCGGCCGCATTGTGCTGAAGGCGGAATCCGGCCTCTCTTCGACCGGTCGCTACACCGGCAACGTACAGAACAGCGGCAGTCTGATCGCCAAGGCCAGGGCACCCGGCAGAAACGGTGGCAGCATTACGGTGACCGGGGATACGGTGCGACTTACCTCAACGTCGCGCATCGATGCCAGCTCCCAGCGGCCCGCCAGTGGACCTCCCGCGCCCGGCGCCGGCAATGGCGGCACAGTTAATATCGGCGGCGGATTCCAGGGTAAGGATGCGACTATTGAAAACGCAAAGGTTGTCGTCGTGGAGAAGGGCTCCACCATCAATGTGGACGGCGAAGCAAAGGGTGGCTCGGCGGTTGTCTGGAGCGATGACGCTACCGGCTATTACGGCGATATCTCGGCCAAAGGCTGGGTTGCGGAGACTCCGCTGCCTGGCATCTCGCCGTATGGCGGAGATGTCGAGGTTAGCTCGAAGGGCTACCTTGATTTCCGTGGCACGGTGAACACCGGCGGCGGCTCTCTTTTACTCGATCCCAGCAATATGGTGATCTCCTTCGCGGCCTCGTCCAATATTTACATTGATCTGCTGACCAACCCTGTGGATATCACTTCCACGCTGGATTATTCCACGCTGGACGTCACGGTGCTGACGAATCTGAGCACCGGTCTCCTCTACAGTAACAATGTTTTTATCCATACATCCGGTGCGTACAGCGCGACGTACGGGCTTCTTGGGCCGGCAAGCGGTTATTACATCGTTCCGAACGATACGCCAGGCGATATCGTGGTGGATGGGGCCATCAATTACTCCAGTCCATACAGCCTAACGCTGGCGGCGCACAACGATATCATCGTCCGCTCCCTTGTCGGTAACGGATACTCTGGCAGCTCCATTGTGAGCGATGCCAGTATTAACCTGATTGCGGGATGGTCCGGCACGGGCACGGATTTCGCCACCATTACCGCAAGCTCTTCCAATTACGGGCAGGGCCAGGGTTCCATTTATCTGATCTCCGGCACGACCGGGTCGCAAAGCATGGTCGGCAGTGTCAAGGGCGATACCCGCCTTGCTGGATATGACCTCAAACTGATGGGCTCCAACGGGCGGGTGCAGGTCGGAATCAACGGCGCTGGCTCCGACATTACGGGCAATATCGAGATCCTGCTGAAGAGTGCCCTGAGCATGGACGGCTCTTCCTACTTCGCCCAGATCGGCCACGGATCCAATTCTTACGGCTATCAGGATCTCGGCGGTAACATCAATATCACCGGCGTGGATAATCCGCTGGCGGTGACCATTTATGCCTACAGCGGCGGATCCCGCATTGGGCATGGCGGCAATACGACCACCGCTGATGTTGTGAGCGGCAATATCAATCTCAATAATATAGGCAGCCTCAATGTCTATGGCAATTCAGCCATCGGCCACGGCGGCAACACGTTCAAGCCCACGTCTATTTCCGGTAACATTCACGTTACGGGCACGGGCTCCACGCCGGTAAATCTGACGGTTGACTCGGGGACGGACAATTTTGTCCAGATTGGCCACGGTGGTAATTACTCCGGACTGACAGGTTCAACCAAAACAAACATCTCCGGAGATATAACCCTGGAGAACCTGGGCAGTATCACGCTTAATGCTTTCTCTGGCAGCAGCACGCGTTCCGCTGTGCAGATTGGGCACGGCGGTTACTCTTCCAAAATGGGCACAGTTGGTGGCGACATCAATCTGCTTTCAATCGGCACTTTATCCCTGCAAACGCTGGGTACAGCCACGGACGGTTACCGTCAGATCGGCCACGGCGGCCATTACTCCACATCCAGCGCCATTACCGGTTCCATTACTGCTCAGTTGAACAGCAATGCGGACGTTGTGATGACTGGTTCTTCTGGTTCCGGCTATACGCAAATAGGGCATGGCGGTTATGAAGCGACGCTTTGGACAATCGGCACGGGCACAGCTTCCAACATCACCATTACTGCTCCAGATGCAGGAACGTCGGATCTGCTGCTGACAAACGGCGGCATGTACGCCCAGCTTGGCCACGGTGGATCTCGCTCCGCCGTAACCAGCTACGCCAGCGACATCACGGGTAACATCACGCTCACCAGCTTTGACAATGTCACCCTTACGGGCGGCAGTGCGGCAAACACTCTCAGCCCCGCTCAGATCGGCCACGGTGGCAGCAATCTGAAAGGGGGATATGTAACAGGCTCCATCATGCTTACCAACGCGGGCGCGCAGACGGCGTACACCCTTACGGGCGGAACCGGCAATCCCGTGCAGATCGGCCATGGCGGATTCACTTCTATCTTCCGGTCCTTTACCGGCGATATCACCCTCGGTGATGCAGCGTCTGTCACGCTTACCGCAGGATCCAGCAACCGCTCCTCCGTCCTCATTGGCCACGGCGGCCAGGCAAGCTCCACCAGTGCTATTACCAGTGATATCAGCATCACCAGCATTACGTCCACGCCCGCCACTCTCCAGGTGCTTGGCGGTGCGACGATCTCCACTGACACCTCATTTGCGCAGATCGGCCACGGCGGCGCCACTGCCAGCGTCACCACCACCAATGGCACGGGCAACGTCAGCTCGGATATCCTGATCAATGGCTTCAAAGATGTACTGATCAAGGGGGGAACCACCAGCCCCGGCTCTTACGCCCAGATCGGCAATGGCGGCGCCGGCTCCAGCTTTACTACCAGCGGCACTACAACCAGCGATATTATCGTGAACAACGCGCTGGTTTCCGGCAACCGTGTCCGACTTATTGCGGACGGAGGCTACGCCCAGCTCGGCGATGGCGGTAAGAATGCGGTGGCTAATAATCACAATGGCTCCATTGCTGTCTCCACTACCAGCCTGGAGATCACCGGTGGCTCCGTGGCGGATGCCTATGCCATGATCGGTATTGGGACTCCGACCACGAGTTCCACCGGCTACTACGGGACGATAAACACCAGTATTGCGCTTACTAATCTGAGTGTACTGGATCTGAACGCCGGCATCAATACAGGCACGTTTGTGCAGATTGGCCACGGCGGCCTTGGCTCGTCCAACAACACGACCATTGGCTCGGCCAGCACCATTTCCGTCTCTGGCAGCGATATCGTGGTCACCCTGGATGGCCGCTATGCAGGCTCTACGGCGACCGGCAGCGGCGGTTACGCCCAGATCGGTCACGGCGGTTACAACAGCCGGTCCAACGGCCTGAACGGCAACATTACGCTGTCCAACATCAGCACGCTCAATGTCTACGGCGGCTACGGTTCCGGCGACTATAACTACGCGCAGATTGGCCATGGCGGCGCCAATTTTTCGTACTCCGGCTCCAGCACCGTGGCCATCGTCGGCAATATTACGATCGAGGACAAGCTTGGCGTTTCCGTAAAGGGCGGCGGAACCTCCTACAGCTACGGGCAGATCGGCCACGGCGGTTATCGCACAACGGCTTACAGCATTTCCGGCGACATCAGCTTCCCCGTTGTGCCGGATATGGACGCGCTGTTCTCGATAACCGGCGGCACCTCCTTTTTTTCTTATGCGCAGATCGGCCATGGTGGCGCCCAGCTCAGCAGCCTGGCTACCTCCATTACAGGCAACATCTCATTTAGCCCCACGGGCCTTTTGCTGCGCGGAGGGAGCGGCAATTACAGTTATTCCCAGATTGGTCACGGCGGTTGGTATGCAAGTGTTACCAGCGTGGATGGCGATATTACCATCAACAATATTGGAGAAGATCCTCAAACGCTTTCTGTTGAAGGCGGTTACGGCTCCTTCGGTTCTCCTGCCTATGCCCAGATCGGTCATGGCGGCGCCAACTCCACCGTCCACAATATTGTGGGAGCGGATGGTTCCGATATTACTATCAACAACTTTGGTGATGTCATTATTAAGGGCGGCACAAGCAATATTGAGGGCTACGCGCAGATTGGCCACGGCGGCTACAGCTTCACGCAAAATCAGACTACCGGCAGCATCAATAGCGACATCAACATCTCGAACTATATCGTTTCGGGCAACCGGGTCCGCGTCCTCGCGGCGGGCGGTTACGCGCTTCTGGGCCATGGCGGCCGGGATGCCGACCTCGGCACTCTTTCCGGCAACATCAGCGTATCGACCCATAAAGTAGAACTCTTCGGCGGATCGAAAAGCGGCGCTTTCGCCATGCTGGGTATCGCGACACCGAGCACCACCTTCTCTGGCAGCTATGTGTCCATCAACACGAGCATCGCGATCAGTAACCTGAAGGTGCTGGATCTGAATGCCGGCACAGATCTCAGCACTTTCGCCCATCTTGGCCACGGCGGCGGCGGCTCTGTCGGCAAGACAGGAATTACGACAACGGCAAGTTCCATCGTCATCACGGCTCCTGACGGACTGGGCACGGATGTTACGCTGGACGGCCGCGCAGCCGGCTCCACCACTTCAGGCAGCGGCGGCTATGCGCAGATCGGCCACGGTGGTTACGCAGGCAAGGCAAACATGCTGGTCGGATCTATCACGTTCAACCGCATTGATTTGTTGACGATGGTAGGCGGATCCGGCTCGGGCGATTACAATTATGTCCAGATTGGCAATGGCGGCGCATTATTCGCAAGCAACGGCGGAAGTTCACCGAGCATCTCGGGCACCATTACGCTGCCGGCCACGGAAACCGTGACGCTCAGCGGCGGCAGCTCTGCCTACAGCTATGTGCAGATCGGCCACGGCGGATATCGGGAACAGCTTTTCTCGCTCTCCGGAGACATCAACATTAACCAGGGCACCGGCCCGCTGGCCACGTTCACGGCTACCGGCGGTACCGGGGCTTACAGTTATGTGCATCTCGGCAACGGCGGCGGTCAGTCAGCCAACACTGTGGCCACCTCGGAATCCGGCGGTATCTCGCTCACCAGCACGAGCGTTATTCTGCAGGGCGGCACTGGCGCCAACACGATCGTACAGATTGGCCACGGCGGCCAGCGCGCTTACGTCGGTTCGCTGGGAGGCAGCATCACCATCAGCGGGTGGAACACACTGCAACTGCTGGCGGGAAATTCGGTGGATTCCAGCGTTCACATCGGCCACGGTGGCGGCAGCCTCTTCACGGGCAACAACGTAGTTACGGGCTCCATTTATCTTACTGCGGTGCAGACTGCCACCAGCTCGCTTCTGATGAGAAGCAGCGATTATAATTACAGCTACACGCAGATCGGCCATGGCGGTGGATACACCAGCCGGTCTTATGGCATCAACGGCAGTATCATCATCTCCAACATTAATGTGCTGGAGCTCTCGGCTGGTGACGCAACGGCTTCTTATTCCCAGATCGGATTCGGCGGCACGTCGTTTACGGCATTGGGAGGTATCTCAGGAGTCATCGACATCTCGATGTATTCCAACAACTCCTCCACTACCCTCAGCGCAGGCGGTGGCACGGGCGGCAGCTACGCGCAGATTGGCCATGGCGGCAAGAATTCCCTGATGAATAACTACGACATCATCAGCTCCAATATACGTATTGATGACGTGTACGGCACCATTACTCTGAATGGCGGTGCGAGCAGCGGCGCTTACACCCAGATCGGACACGGCGGCCTGGGCTTCAACCTGACGACCTCAACCACGGCCTCCCAGACAGATCTGGTTGGCTCCATCACCATTGAAGGAAAGAGTGCTACACCCGGAGTCGTCCTTCAGTTGAATGGCGGCCAGGGTCTCTACTCTTACTCCAGGATTGGTCATGGCGGTCACGGCATCGATGCCGTAAGCGGCGCGGATTCCATCTCCCGTTTTGCCACCCTTGGCGGAGATATCATCATGACCAACATGTGGCAGTTGGATATGCAGGGAGGCACCGGCCAGTTTGGCTATACTCAGATCGGCCACGGCGGTTATTTCATTGCCGCTGCCAGCACCATATCCGGCAATATATCGTACACGGCTAACATGAATCCTTCAAATTCTGGCGTTACTCTGGAGGGAGGCACCGGATGGGACACCTGGGCGCACATCGGCCACGGCGGATTCTATTCAGTCGCGACGACAAGCATCGGCGGGACTATCTCCATGGCGTATATCCCCAGCCTCAAACTGCTGAGCGGAGCGGATTTCTCCTTCGCCCAGATCGGCCACGGCTCCCGCGGATTTACTACCGCAAATACCTCCGGGGCAATCAGTATTCCGACAATAGTGAACGTTTTGCTGGGGAAAACCGCCGCTCCAATCACAGGCGACCAACTGGCCTACACGCAAATTGGCCACGGTGGCGCTTATTCCAAGATGGGTGTAGTATCCACCGCGGATATCCTGCTTGGCACTTCATCGATATTCGCCAGTGTGTCTCTCAGCGCGGGAGATTACGATGGCGGTGCCTATTCGCAGATTGGCCACGGCGGCATCAGCGCTACCGCCACTTCCATCAACAGCGTTATCAGCCTGGGTAACGCTCAGCAGGTAAGTCTGACGGCCGGCAATGGAACCACAACTTACGCGCAAATAGGCCATGGCGGTTACAGTATGAGCGCTCCATCCGTCAACGGAGCCATCTCGATGAATTCTGCCGCCATCTTAACCATTACTGGCGGCACTACCGCCGGTTCGTATGCCTACGCACAGATAGGCCACGGCGGCGCCAATTTCAAGGCGACCTCCGGTGTTAGCGGAAACATCAATTTCAACCAGTTGAGAAATGTGACCCTCACCGGCGGCACGGGACCATACTCCTACGCGCAGATCGGTCACGGCGGTGGCGGCTCCTTCTCCTCAGTTTTCTCAATTATCGGCACTCTTACTGTCGGCGGTTCCTCACTTGGCAACAACGTCACCCTGCAGGGAGGATCGGGCACAAACAGCTACGCCCAGATCGGTTACGGCGGCGTTGATGGAGGTTCCACATCCACAACGCAGGGGAGCATTAGCCTCACAAGCCTCGACAGCCTAAGGCTGCTCGCGGGATCGGCCTCCTCCGCCTATGCCCAGATCGGCCACGGCGGTCCGCTGACCAACGCCAGTTCCTATACCGGCGGCATCACCCTTACCGGCCGCGCAGATGTCATCGGCCAGAGTGTCCTGCTGCAGGGCGGCAACGCCAACTATGCCTATGCGCTTATCGGCCATGGCGGCGTCAATAACACCCTGTCCACGGTCACCATCACGGCGGATATTGCGCTGAGCAACCTGGGAGCGGTAAGCCTCTCCGGGGGCACCGTTTCTTCCACTTCCGCTTTCGCGCAAATCGGCCACGGTGGCGCTGACTTCGACGCAGGCTCGGTGAGCGGCACCATTCAGCTCACAGGCACTACCGTTGCCGGCAGTTCACCCGCAACGCTGAGCCTCACGGGTGGAAGCGGCACGGATGGCTCTTACGCACAGATAGGGCATGGCGGCATTTACGGCATCATCACCGGTGCCGGCCCCTTCACCAACTCGATCAGCCTTCTTAACTTCGGCGAAGTGAACCTCACCGGCGGATCCGGCGCCAACAGCTACGCCCAGGTCGGCCATGGCGGCTACTCCGCCTTTCAATACAACAGCCAGGGCAACATCAGAGTGGACTTCATCACAGGAACCACGGCTTCACTCTCCCTCACCGGCGGCACTGGCACGGGCGCGATCGCTCAAATCGGTCACGGCGGCATCATTAATAACACCAGTGGAACCATCACTAACACGTCGGGCTCTATCTGGGTGACCGACGCTCAGACGCTCAACCTGACGGGTGGCGCCGCGGCGGATACATATGCGATGATTGGCCACGGCGGCTCGTCCTGGACTTCCAACAACATCTCCGGGCAGATTTCCCTGAACGTTTCGGGCGAAACCTCGCTGATCGCCGGCACCGGCCCCAGTTGGTCGGATCCCCTCATCGGCCATCGCGGAACGGGCACCTTCAGCAGCGCCAACTTCCTGTTGCGCACCGGCACCCTGGATGAAAGCGCCGCCACTGCAACGGACAGCACTGTCGGCACCATCCTCGCCTCCAACATCACGGAAGCCAATGCGAAGGGCGACTTCACCCTCGTCTCCGCAACTAACCTGACCCTGGGTGCTCCGATCAGCGATCCCGCATCATCTTATATCCTCAGCCTGCTCAGCCAGGGGAACGTCACCATCAGCAGCCTCGGCGTTTCCGCGCTGACTAACACGGGCACTGGTGCTCTCTACCTGGTCGCCGGTTACGACGGTGCCTCGGGCACAACCGGGATCTATGGCAATCCCACCGGTACCCTTGTCGACCAGACAGCATTCTTCAATCCTTCCACAACTGCCGGCGACATCACGATCTCCAGCGACATCTCGTACGTTGGGGATATCAACCTGATCGCAGGCGGATCCATCACGGTAGACAATCCCGTGCTCCTCACCACCACTGGCAACTTTCTTGCCATCGTGGACAACCTCAATCCCGTCTCTCCCAACTACAGCGCCACGGCTCTGTTCACCAACAACGGCACCATCACAGCGACGCAAGCGACGATCTACGCGGTCGACGCTACCTCCACAACGCTGGGTAATCTCTCTGCGCTTCCCTCAGTCACGGGAATCTGGTATGGGATGCCCGGCGCGATCACTCCTGGCGTAAACTACAAGCTGCCGTAGTAGTACAGCTGGGGGGCATGAATCGGGAGGGGCCAGGTGAAGGCAATCCATGGCGTGGACAGAACCTTTCCTTCAGGGGCTGTCCACGGCGGCACCTCGTGGGATCAGCATCTTCACCTGATTCACATTTGTCTCTTGAACATCAAACGCGAAAAACCGCAGCCCGTAAGAGCTGCGGTTTTTGTGTGATTCAGAACCTGGTCCTGAGATCGGGAGAGTTCAGGCGCCGGCCTAGAAACGCTTCATGAATTCAGTGATGCGCTGCAGACCCTTCTCGATGTTCTGGATGCTGGTCGCATACGAGATACGGACGGTCTTGTCATCGCCAAAGGCTTTGCCGGGGACAACTGCAACCTTCTGATCTTCCAGCAGCTTCTCGGAGAAGGCGGTGGAATCCAGACCGGTCTTGCTGATGTCGACCAGCACGTAGAACGCGCCCTTGGGCACTACGTAGCTGAGCTTCGGAATGGCGTCGATCAGCGCCATGATGCGCTTGCGGCGCTTGTCGTACTCGGCCAGCATTTCATCCACGCAATCCTGCGGGCCCTTATAAGCGGCCAGTGCGCCCTTCTGGGCAAAGGAGTTGGGGTTGGAGGTCGTGTGGCTTTGCAGGCTGTCGATTGCTTTTGCGATGCTCTCGGGTGCGGCGATGTAGCCCAGGCGCCATCCAGTCATCGCGTAGGGCTTGGAGAAGCCGTTAACGGTGATCGTCAGGTTGTAGATTTCCTTGCTGAGCGAGGCGATGGAGAAGTGCTTGGCTCCATCATAGATGAGCTTCTCGTAGATTTCGTCGGACAGGATCAGGATGTCTTCATCCAGCGCCACTTCGGCAATGGCTGCGAGCTCAGCTTCCGTGTACACGGAGCCGGTCGGGTTGCCGGGGCTGTTGATGATGATCATCTTGGTCTTGGGCGTCATCGCGTCCTGGAACTCTTCGGCGGTGATCTTGTAGCCGTTTTCGGCTTTGGTCTGCACCACGACGGGCACCGCTCCGACGAGCTTCACCATTTCCGGGTAGCTCAGCCAGTAGGGGGCGGGGATAATGACTTCGTCGCCGGGCTCCAGCACGGCCAGCAAAGCGTTGTAGCATGAGTGCTTTGCGCCGCAGTTGACGATGATCTGGCTCGGCTTGTAGTCCAGCTTGTTATCGCGCTTCAGCTTCTCGCTGATGGCGGCGCGCAGCTCGGGAATACCGCTGCTGGGGGTGTATTTGGTGAATCCCGCGTCAAGAGCACCCATGGCGGCTGCCTTGATGTGCTCAGGTGTATCGAAATCGGGCTCGCCGGCGCCGAAGCCGACCACATCCTGTCCCTCTGCTTTCATCGCTTTGGCGCGACTATCGATAGCAAGGGTGAGCGACGGGGAAAGCTCCTGTACGCGCGTTGATGGTTCCATAGGTGTCTGTGCTAATGAGAATGAATACTGCTAATAGAAACGAAACAGGCCGAACCGAATAAAAGGGATCCTCTCCAATCATTTTGGCTCGAGGATCCCCAAAATACTGGGTCCAGCGTCACGCTGGTGAGCTGGACAGAATACTACTTATAAAAGCCTTCGATCAAGGCTTTAAAGTTGTTCTGACCGATTTTCAGAATGCCCATCTCGCGGCGGGCATTGTCCGGGCTGTCCGAAGCGTGGGCGGCATTGATCATGATGCTCTGGCCAAACTCGCGACGGATCGTTCCCGGGGGTGCGTTGTCAGGATTCGTGGGCCCGAGGACCTCGCGGATCTTCCTAACCGCGTCGGCACCTTCATAGATCACCACAGCGATCTTGGCCGTGCCGGCAGCTGCCTTCGCTTCATCGGTTGTCGCATCCTTGGGTGCAATACCGGTCATGAACTGAATGATGCTGTCGAACTGCTCCTGGCCCTTTTCCGGACCAAACTTGCCCTGCAGGAAGCCGAGCACGGGGCCGTAGAACTCACCTGCTTCGGCAACACTCATGCCATGGATCTTGATCGACTTCAGCTTCAGATCGGCGCGGGAGAAGACTTCCAGAACATTGCCCGGGCGACCGCTGGGATGCACCCAGTTGTCGGGCTTGATCATGATTAGAGTACGCTCCTGACCGGCAGGGGCGGAATCTTCGGCCTGAATGTTGTTGCCATCGGCATACCTGGCCAGCACGGCCAGTTGCGCCCTGGCTTCTTCCAGATTGTCGGGCGCGAAAACCGCGGGCTCCACGTAGCGCACAAAGCCATCGGGGCCGACCAGGAAATCACCATAGGTGTCCCGGATGGAAAGGCCCCGCGTAGAGGCGCTGAGGGTGCCGACGACGGAACGGACTTTGGCCACGGCGTCTTCGCCTTTCAGCAGCAGAGCCAGAAATTCCACCGGTTTGCCGGTCACACGGTCCGGGGAGAATTTCTCTCGGATGTAATTTTGAAGGATGCCCTGCAGATCCCGGCCATCGGAGTCAATTTCAGTTCCCAGCGAAGCGGCGTAGGCTTCCACGAAGTCCTGGGTAGGGGAGAATATGCGGGCTGCCACCAGATCCAGCGCAGTGCGGCTGAGCAGCCGCGCGATCACGTTCCCTGTACGCGATTTTGCCAGAGTGTAGGGATTGATGATTACGTAGCTTAGTTCTTCTGCCATAAAAAGAGTCGCAAAAGTGCGAAGGTAATTTTCCCAGAGCGAAGCGTCAACGGCAAAATAGACAAAGGTGTACGATTTTAAGCCGCATCGACCAGCCTGCCTGCCTCTGGAAGGGGCTGACTGTGGGTACGGGGCACGCGGGATCAGGCGGGGAGAGCAATACTACATTTTACCATAACCTGCCATCCGTACTATTAACTCTTCCGCAAGTCGGTCGATGGAAGCGTAAGAGTTGTAAAAAATAGTGGCAGATTCGAAAAAACCCGCTATGAATAAAGCTTCAGCCTTTGATAATCTATGCCCGGCCATAAAATGAGTTTCTGGCACGAGGGGAATCATCGCCCTTCCACTAATCACCACACCCTGAACGGTGCGGCGACCAATGGCGTTCATCCGCCAAGCCAGCCAACTCACACCGTGCATTATACAGGCGTTTTTGACTCGGGCAACTCCGATGAGGACAGCTTCATCGTAAGTACCGAGCCGCACCATCCCGCCAACTCGAACAACGGACACCATAATTCGCATCATCACAACGGCCACAAGCCTGCGCCTGTGTATGATGTCTATCCCGAGGGAGATATGGAAGAAGGGCTCAACGGATATCAGAATGGCAATGGCAAGTATGCCGCGCATAATGGGCATGGGGATTCCGGTCATGTCACCGATGCTTATCATAATGGTGAGGAGGAGCGCTTCGCCCCGCACGGCAATCCCTATCCCATACCGGAGCATCGGCCTCACTTTTCACAGCGCAACCCCGGCTGGAAGGAAGAAACCCGGCCCCGCCCTGCTACGCCTGCGCTTTTTCGGCGTGGAATTTCCAAACCCGCGCTTGCCACTCGCAACGGGACATCGCAAAGTTCATCTAGTATGAACGACACTCCCGCCACGGAATACTCAGGCGCCCCGACGCATCAGCGCCTGGAAAGCGACCAGGATGATCCGGGGAGGCTGGAGCAGCTGGATCAGGACGCAGAAGCCATGTATGAGGTGGACGAAGCGGAATATGCCGGCGCGCACAGCTCTCCGCTCTCCCTTCTGGGCCGCAGCGAATCTCGCCTGCCCGCCTCTCCTCAGGAGGCCGTGCTCGAGACTTTCCAGAATCCCTCGCCGCACCGCGACTACCTCATTCAGTTTCAGACTGAGGAGTTCACCTCCATGTGCCCCGTAACGGGCCAGCCCGATTTCGCGAAGATCTCCATTGAATACGTGCCCGACATCCTGTGTGTCGAGAGCAAGTCTCTGAAGTTCTACCTGGCCTCCTTTCGCAACGAGCGCGCCTTCAATGAAGCCGTGACGAATCGCATCCTTGATGATTTTGTCAATGCGGTACAGCCCCGTAAGGCAACCGTTAAAGGCGCCTTCGCGGCACGTGGCGGCATCAGTCTTTCCGTGACTGCCGATTACGTCCAGCCATTGGAAGAGGAGTATCTGGACGAACAGTCTGATGCTGCTCAGGCCTGCCAGCAGCAACCGCATGGACAGTCCACGCAGCCTCAGCCCGCTCCGTTGCCCAAAGGCCCAGGTGCAGCCGCCCCGGCGGAAGTTCCTTCTCGCCGCCCTTTGCTGCGCCGCCCGCTGGGCCAGATGGCCCGTGGCGATAACGGTGGACGTCCGGAGACGGAAACAAAAGTTCTGTAGTCTGGCACTTTGCTGACAGCCTGATTCTCGAAACGAAGCCGGTTCCTGTATTGGAGCCGGCGAATTCGGCTTTAACGGTGCAGAAGCGGATTTCTCAGTCTAATCTTATCGGTGCTCAGGCTACTCCTTAAGCGGTAATAATCTTAGCCAGCAGCCAGGCGACGCACAGCGAGACGGTAATAAATCCGCATGCTGCACCGAGCGAGATCCAGAATTGGATTCCCGCATGTTTCGAGTCCACTTTAACGGTTTTCGTGTTTGCCGTGTAGATCAGATAGCTGGCAAACACTATTGTGGCGATGATGACCACGTTGTGGCCGCTGGATCCGTCCAGGGGCTCGGGATTCACAATCTGCAGAATGACCAGGAGTACAGAAAGACCGACAAAAATGTACCCGGCAATAAGGTAGGGTATCCGCATTCTGGGGTGAATGGGATAATAAATCAGCTTTTCGCTACTTGTTTCCGGCGTAGCGGCGGGGGCGGAAGTTTTTGTCTCTGTGTCCATCGGTCGTCCAGCTCCTGCAAAGGTGCTCGATGGGTATACTAACCGATCCGGCCTGATCTAACAAGCACGATGAGCGCGAAAAAAATGTAACAATCTTGCATGGATCAGAAGCCACTCTGGCCGTCAGCTTGGCCGCTACGCTGTATGGTTTCCAGCGTCTCGAGCTGATAACGTCCGAGTGAGCGACGAAGCGTAACTTCGGCGCCGAAAGCTTCGCTCAGCGTTGCGGAATCCAGATGCTCCACAGCCGGACCCCGGGCAATCACTTTGCCATTGCGCAGTACCAGCACATGCGTAAAGCACGGCTCGATCTCCTCCACATGATGGGTCACCAATACCAGGGTAGGGGAGGAAGGTGAAGCCGCGAGTCGCGCCACAAAAGCAAGGAAATGGCTGCGCGCCACGGGATCCAAACCAGCGCATGGCTCGTCGAGAATCAGTAGCGGCGGCGTTGTCATGAGGGCACGGCCAATCAGCACGCGCTGTCTCTCGCCCTGGCTGAGAAAGAGCCACTCGCGTTCGGCCAGGTAACCTGCCTCCATGCGCTCCAGAATAACCATGGCCTCCGCCCGGTCGGTGTCGGAGACTTCGCCCCAGTAATTGAGCTGCGCGTACTTACCGCTAACAACGACTTCGATTGCTTTCTCCGAGTCCTCGATGCGCTGCCGCACGCTGGAGCTGACAATGCCCACGCGTGTCCGCAGCTTCTGCCAGTCGCTGCGCCCGTAGGTTTGTCCCAGCAGCGTAATGCGGCCCGTCGATGGCGTAAAGTACCCCGTCAGCGCGCTCAGCAGCGATGTCTTGCCGCTGCCGTTGGCGCCAAGAATTACCCAGTGCTGGCCCGCTTCGACCTGCCAGTTAACATCAGCCAGAATCTGATTGCGCGTACGTACAATCCCAAGTCCCTGAACGTCGATGATAAGTGAGGGCTCGGCGGAAGAAGACGGTGAGGCGGGTTGCGAAACAGTTGGTGTGGCCATTGAGGAGTACGGCGTTTAGGGAAATGCTAAGCATAATAGCAGCTGTAATCCTCGGTCAATGGCTGAAAGATGCATCGCGCATCCGATGCGGCAGGGCGGAGTAATAGACGAAACAGACTACCAGAACGCGGCTGCTCTGATATCAGATTCCGCCGTCAATAAATTCCATTTCGTGCATGCTGTCCACCTACGGGTCCAGCATTACGTTAATCAACCCGAGCCGCTTGCCGAAGAAGTCTGGGGCCGGCCCTTCAGCGTGGCCACAAAATACTCCCGGTTCAGCGCGCCGATGAAGCTTGCGCTGATTTCCTTGGGGCAGACGGCTTCGCAGCTATTGGTGTTGGTGCAGCCGCCGAAGCCTTCGCGCTCCATGGCTTCCACCATGTCCAGCACGCGGGTGTAGCGCTCTACTTTGCCCTGAGGGAGGTGAGCAAGCTGGCCTACTTTGGCACTGACAAACAGCATGGGTGAGCTGTTTTTGCAGGCGGCCACGCAGGCGCCGCAGCCGATGCAGGCCGCTGCGTCCATGGCGATATCGGCGTCTACCTTGCCGATGGGGAGAGCGTTAGCATCCGGGGTGCCGCCCGTGTTGACATTAACAAAGCCGCCGGCCTGGATGATTCGGTCGAGCGCGGAGCGGTCCACTACCAGATCCTTGATGAGAGGGAACGCCTTGGCGCGCCAGGGCTCCACGGTAATCAGGTCGCCGTCCTTGAACGTGCGCATGTGGGTCTGGCAGGCGGTGACGCCTTTGTCCGGGCCGTGCGCGGTGCCGGCAATCATCATGGAGCACGTGCCGCAGATGCCCTCGCGGCAGTCGTGATCGAACGCGATGGGCTCCTTGTTGTCGGTGATCAGCTTTTCGTTGACCTGATCGAGCACTTCCAGGAACGACATGTCCTCCGACACGTGATCCATGGGGTAATCCACGAAGCGACCGGGAGCGTTCTCGTTCTTCTGCCTCCAGATGCGAAGAGTAATTTTCATGATGCAGTATCCTCTTGATCCAAATTATATGGGTGAAGCGTCACGTTTCTTACTTATAAGAGCGCGTGCTCATCTTCACTTCCTCGTAGGTCAGCGCTTCCTTATGAAGCTCCGGTGTCGCGTCCTTGCCTTTATACTGCCAGGCGCCCACGTAGGAGAAATTCTCATCGTCGCGTTTGGCTTCGCCGTCGGCTTCCTGACTTTCCTCGCGGAAATGGCCGCCGCAGCTTTCCTTGCGGTGCAGCGCGTCGCGCACAAGCAGCTCGCCGAATTCCAGGAAGTCGGCCACGCGACCGGCCCGTTCCAGCGCCTGGTTAAAGTCTTCAGCTTCGCCGGTTACGTTTACGTTCTTCCAGAACTCCTCGCGGATATTGGGAATCTGATCCAGCGCTTCCAGCAGGCCTTTTTCGTTGCGACCCATGCCGCACTTATCCCACATGACGTGGCCGAGCTGGCTGTGGAAGGAAGAGGTGGTGCGCTTGCCCTTGATGGAGAGAAACAGCTTGGTGCGCTCGTTGATTTCGGATTCCGCTTTCTTGAATTCCGGATGATCTATCTTCGGGCGCGGCGTTTTGTCCGTGGCGAAGTAGTTGCCAATGGTGTAGGGGATGACAAAGTAACCGTCGGCCAGACCCTGCATCAGCGCGCTGGCTCCGAGGCGGTTAGCGCCGTGATCGCTGAAGTTCGCCTCACCCAGCACAAAGAGGCCGGGCAGATTGCTCATCAGGTGGTAATCGACCCACAGACCGCCCATAGTATAGTGCAGGGCAGGGTAGATGCGCATAGGCTGCTTATACGCGTTCTCTCCGGTGATCTTCTCGTACATCTGGAAGAGATTGCCGTAACGCTCGCGGATCTTGTCTTCGCCCAGGCGCTTGATGGCGTCGGCGAAATCCAGGTAGACGCCGCGACCGCCGGGGCCTACGCCCAGACCGGCGTCGCAGGCTTCCTTGGCGCTGCGGCTGGAGATATCGCGCGGGGCCAGGTTGCCGAAGCTCGGGTATTTGCGCTCCAGATAGTAGTCGCGCTCGCTCTCGGGAATCTCCGCGATGGGGCGCTTGTCGCCGGGCTTCTTGGGTACCCACACGCGTCCGTCATTACGCAGAGATTCCGACATCAGGGTCAGCTTGGACTGATGGTCGCCGGTGACCGGGATGCACGTCGGGTGAATCTGCGTGTAGCAGGGGTTCGCCATCAGCGCGCCTTTTTTGTACGCGCGCCAGATCGCCGTAACGTTGCAGCCCTGGGCGTTGGTGGAAAGGTAATAGACGTTGCTGTAGCCGCCCGTGGCCAGGATAACCGCGTCGCCGGCGTGGCACTCAATCTTGCCGGTTACCAGGTTGCGGGTAATGATGCCTTTGGCATGTCCGTCCACCACAACCAGATCCAGCATTTCCGTGCGCGGGAACATCTTCACGGCGCCCTTGCCGATTTGTCGGGACAGCGCGGAGTATGCGCCGAGCAGAAGCTGCTGGCCGGTCTGGCCGCGAGCGTAGAATGTACGCGAAACCTGCGCGCCGCCGAAAGAGCGGTTGGCCAGCAGGCCGCCGTACTCACGGGCAAAGGGGACGCCCTGCGCTACGCACTGGTCGATAATGTTGGTGCTGACCTGCGCCAGGCGATACACATTCGCTTCACGTGCGCGGAAGTCGCCACCCTTGATCGTGTCGTAAAACAGGCGCTGAACACTGTCGCCGTCGTTCTGGTAATTCTTGGCGGCATTAATACCGCCCTGCGCGGCGATGGAGTGGGCGCGGCGCGGGCTGTCCTGAAAGCAGAACGCGCTGACTTCGTACCCCAGCTCGGCAAGCGAGGCGGCGGCGGAAGCGCCGGCCAGGCCGGTGCCGACGACCAGCACTTTGTACTTACGTTTGTTGGCGGGATTGACGAGTTTCAGGTCAAACTTGGCCTTGTCCCACTTCTGGGAAAGCGGTCCACTGGGGGCGCGAGCATCAAGCTTCATAAGTGGTTGGCGTTTCGATTAGTAAGTGGGGTTGATCAGGCCAATGAGAACGGCAAAAGGCACAATGGCCATGCCGACAACAATGAGGGCCGAGAATGCATTGGCAAAAAGTTCCTGCTGACGGCGGTAGGCAGGGGAGGACAGGCCGAGGGAGCGGAACATGCTCATCAGGCCGTGGCTAAGGTGGGCGCCGAGCAGTACCACGCTGATAATGTAGAAGCCGCTGATAAGAGGATTCTTGAATCCTTCGAACACCATTCGGTAGACATCGTGGCGACCTGCGGGATCCTCGTAATGAAAGTAGTCCGGCTGGATAAAGCCCCCGGTGAAGTGCAGAAGATGGAACACGATAAAGACCATCACCACAACGCCCGAAAGGAGCATTGTGCGGGAGGCAACGGATGCCCGCGTGGCCGATTTAGCCGGGTCGCTGTAACTGACAGGACGGGCCATCGCGTTAAGGGCGGAAAGTTTTACGGCCGCGTAGATGTGCAGGAATACCGCTACAAGAAGGCCGATTCGCGCCATCCAGAGCAACTCTTTTTGTCCCTGGAGGAAGGCGGCATACTTGTTGATATGCTCCGGGGCCAGGAACATTTGCAGATTGCCCGCCATGTGCCCCACGGTGAACCCAAAGAGGGCCAGCCCAGTGAGGGCCATGATGATTTTCAATCCGATGGAAGATCGAAAAAAGTTCAGCAGCAACATACCATCACCGTAATGATCCCGGTCGTTATGTCAAAGCTTTGTGAAAAGTAGAAGATGGAATGAGTTTGCCTGCTCAAATCTAATTATCAGCAACCTGTTTCAGAGGAGAAATCCCGGAGATAAAATGGGTGTTTGATGGTTGGTTGTCTTATTAGTATGGCTAATAGAGCAATGAAACGTCAGGAAATCGCAGCTTGTGCGGAATAGATTGCCTTGGGGTCGCAAGTTAGGATTCGCATTATGAGATTTTCTGATGCATATTCTCTATGGACAGTATGACCGATGCTGAAGTCAGGACAAAGCCGATCTTTTTAGTCTCATTTTCTGCTTAACTAACTAGTTAAGCGGTAATGAGTTAACAGGATTTGTGTTTTTCTCCAGGCGAATGCATGAGGTTTACTTCTAGTCCCACCCTGCAAGGTTTACCGCTCCACGCGTTTTTTATTTAACCGACACACCGGTTCGCGTTGATACGGATTCCCAACAGGGTCCAGCATCACGCTGGCATAAATATATGACCGCTACCCAATCGAAGCTCCCCCATATCGTCGTCCTTGGCGCCGGCTTTGGCGGAATCAACTTCTGCCAGAGCTTTGATACCAGCAAGGCACGGATAACAATCGTAGACAGACAGAACCATCACCTGTTCCAGCCACTGCTTTATCAGGTGGCCACAGCGGGATTATCTGCACCGGATATTGCCCAGCCCATCCGTTCTATTCTGTCTTCCAAGCAGAACATCACTGTGCTGCTGGATGAGGTGGAGAGTATCGACCTGAAGGGAAAGAAGGTCATTCTGGCCAGCAAGCCACTGCCGTACGATTACCTGGTGCTTGCCCTGGGTGGTGCCACCTCGTACTTCGGCAACAACAAGTGGGAGCAGCACGCCCCCGGACTTAAGTCGCTGAAGGACGCCCTCCACATTCGTCATAGCGTTCTGATGGCCTTCGAGCAGGCCGAGAACACCCCGGACAAGGCTGAGCACGATCGCCTGATGACTACGGTCGTCGTGGGTGGCGGCCCTACCGGTGTGGAACTGGCAGGTGCTTTCAGCGAGTTGGCCCGCACCGTTCTGGCCAGCGACTTCGAGCATATCAACCCCAAAGAAGCCAGGGTTATCCTGGTGGAAGCGGCTCCCCGCGTCCTGATGCATCTGCCGGCGGATCTCTCGGAAAGCGCGGAGAAGCAGCTGCGCAACCTGGGTGTGGAAGTACGCACCAACTCCAAGGTGCTGGATATTCGCGCCAACGAAATCGATCTGCCTGGCGAGACGATTCATGCCGCCAACATCATTTGGGCGGCAGGCGTCGGTGCTGCGCCAATCACGAAGACGCTCGGCGTTGAGCTGGATCGCGGCGGGCGCGTGAAGGTGGCCGATGACTGCAGCATCCCGGGCTATCCCGAAGCGTTTGCTATAGGCGATATCGCGTCGCTGATGGACAAGAAGTCGGGCGGACCGGTTCCCGGAGTATCTCCCGCGGCCATCCAGATGGCGCAGCACGTCTGCGGCATCATTCAGGACGAGCTGGACCCGCAAAGCCCGCGCCACGGCCTGCGTCTGGCGTTTGAGTACTGGGACAAGGGTACCATGGCGACGATCGGCCGCTCGGCTGCCGTCGCGATGATCGGCAAGATTAAGTTCAGCGGCTTCATTGCCTGGCTGGCCTGGCTGGCCGTGCATCTGCTGTTCCTGGTCGGCTTCCGCAATCGTCTGTCGGTGCTCATCAACTGGACCTACGCGTACTTCACCTACAAGCGCGGATCTCGCATCATTACGTATGATCCGGCCGAAGCCCCTCCCGGCAGCATCCGCATCCCGCCTGCCTCAGCACCTGCGCCTGCACCCGCACCCGCACCCGCACCCGCTTCTCCCGCCAAACCCGAAACGGTAGCGGTCCGGTAGGGTCGCCTTATCAGGGTAGACAACGTCAATCAGAATGCAATGGCTCAGGCTAATCCCCTGAGCCATTGTTTTTACGGGGGATAGACAGGGGCAGGGTGCAGGGCAGGGAATTAACCACCGAAGAGCCCGCAGATGGATCAGGAAGATCAGGAAGGAGTGGGAAAGGAAGCAAGGGCGCAGGGAATTGGCCGCGCTTGGCATCGCAATCAGATCTGCTAGGTTTTCCGGCATTGACGCCATGGAATGTAAATGGCGATGAGTGTAAAGTGTCTGCCATTGGACTTGACCTTCAGGTTCATCATCATCGGCTGCGCACCACAACGGTACGCTGCCTTTGGCAAACATCTTCCAGAATGAGTTCATCTTCTTCTGTCTCTCCGGTTTCCATCATTCCCGCGCCGGTGTCGGTGTGGCAATTTACGGGGCGCCACGTTTTGTGCGCCGAGACCCGTATCCTCGTGGCGCACTCCTCCCTCGTTTCCGTGGCGGGCTATCTGCAAAGCGTCCTTCGCAAGGTCACCGGCTGGACGTTCGAGATTATCGCGCGCGATTCCGAGGCGGCCCTTCCCAACTCCGAAAGAGTTGCGGCGCCCCATTTTCACCTGGCCCACACCCCCTCTGTGGAGAATCCCGAGGGCTACCGCCTTCGCGTTGCCTCTCAGTACGTACGCATCGAGGCAAGTGCCCCCGCCGGGGCGTTTTACGCCATGCAGACCCTGCTGCAACTGCTGCCCCCGGTGGTTCATCTGGCACGCCCCCGGCGCGATGTGGCGTGGACACTGCCCTGCCTGCAGATCGAGGACGCGCCGCGTTTCCAGTGGCGCGGGGCCATGCTCGATTCATGCCGTCACTTTCAGCCGGTCAGCTTTATCTACAAATTTCTGGATCTGCTGGCGCTGCACAAGCTTAACACCTTTCACTGGCACCTGACTGAGGATCAGGGCTGGCGCATCGAAATCAGGAAATACCCGCGCCTGACGGAAATCGGCTCACGCCGGGCCGAGACAGTGGTGGGTCACAACGACTTTCCCCTCGGTGGGGACGGCATTCCGCACGGCGGCTTCTACACGCAGGATGAAATCCGCGCTATCGTCGCCTACGCAGCCGAGCGTTTCATCACCATTGTGCCGGAGATCGAGATGCCTGGCCACGCTACCGCAGCCATCGCGGCGTACCCGCAGTTCGGCTGCACCCTGGGCCACGCACCTGTTGAGGTGGCCATCGGCTGGGGAGTCTTTACCAATCTGTACTCGCCGGAGGAGGCGACGTTTTCATTCCTGCAGGATGTTCTGGATGAAGTGCTGGCGCTTTTCCCCAGCAGGTACATCCACGTTGGCGGAGATGAGGCGGCCAAGGATCAGTGGCTGGCCAGCGAGTTCGTACAGCAGCGTATGCGCGAACTGGGCGTGCCGGATGTTCACTCGCTCCAGAGCTACTTCATCGGCCGCATGGCCCGGTTTCTGGACAGCCGCGGTCGTCGTCTCATTGGCTGGGACGAGATCCTGGAAGGCGGCCTGCCGGATGGAACCACCGTCATGTCCTGGCGTGGAACACAGGGTGGAATCGATGCGGCCAGCGCCGGACACGATGTCGTGATGGCGCCCCATCAGTATACTTACTTCGATAGCGCCCAGAGCCTCGACTCCGCCATCGAACCACTCGCCATCTCGGGGCCGCTGACGCTGGAGAAAGTCTATAGCTTCGAGCCCGTGCCCTCCCAATTCACCGGGCAGCCTGAAAAAGCCGCGCGAATTATGGGTGTACAGGCGCAGATCTGGACTGAGTACATTCCTACCCCAGAGCATGTCGAGTACATGGCTTTCCCCCGACTATCGGCCCTGGCTGAGGTAGCCTGGACTTCTCGCGAAAAACGGGATGCGGGCAGTTTCGAGGAGTTCCGCAGCCGTCTGGTTCCGTTTCTGAAACGGCTGACATTGCTGGGCGTCCGTTACCGGCCGCTTGACTTATTCTAATTCGCTTTAGCTGTTTATCCCGGTTAGAAATGCATATCGTCGGGTGTTGACCAGGACGGCAGCACTATTTGCTTTATTACTCCGTAAGGTCCAACAATTAGCCAGGGAACTATTTTCTTCTTGGTCCCCTCTTCGTACCTTGGTCTCTTCTTCGTGGTTAATCCCCCATCTGTTCCCGTTCGACAGGCTACTCATAGAATTTACCACGAAGAAGAGACCAAGGTACGAAGAGGGAACCAGGAAGAAAGTGCCCCATTCTAAGAGTTCACCAGACGACTTGGGACATTAGAGTAAAACTCTTCCTGAAAACGCCTGCTGTTCCCATCTCATCGCTTTCCATACCGGGCGAGAAGGAGTATGCTTTCTCAGGTTGGTCGGCTCTTTTCGAGCTAAATTCTTTAAGTTCATACAGTTCAGTAAACCTTTCTCATAAAGCGATTCCAGTCGTTCTCTCTATTCATTCCCGCTTATGCGCCCCGAATCTCTGGCATTCCTGATCAAGCTTCTTGAAACACCCAGCCCATCCAGCGGCGAAGCCCGCGGTCAGCGCGTC
>JBGGNE010000165.1:0-3250 GCA_041287705.1 Methylacidiphilales bacterium
AAAATGCTTTCCCAACCGCGTTTTTAACCACATGGATGCTGTACGAGCCCAACTCCTCTCCGGACTGCGCGAGCTTGCCTCACTGCCTTCCCTTATCCAAAGCATTTGCGCCTGGCCCTGGATTAAAAGGCTCATCTTGAAAGCGAATTAGAATAAGACCGCGTGCAAGTCACCGTTCACTTTTCATTCCACGTCCCTGCCGTTGCCCTCCACAAGGAAAGCGGGGCTGGAAATAGATGTGGAAGTTGTGCTGACAGGCATCTCTTTCTGCAACGCAGAGGAAATTGCAGCCCGGATGTCTCGGTTAACACACCCGGGGTTCACACTGTTGCACTGTGGAAATGTGGAGACTCGGTCGCTCGAAATTCTCTCTCAGGAGCGCCCGTGGCCCGTTCTTCCGGAGCTGTGTCTTGATTTCCAGACGGCGCTGGTGGTGGATGAAACCCCGGAAGGGATGCCTCTGCTCACGATAGAGAAGTTTGTAAGAATCCTCGCTGCAAGACTAAAGCAAGCTTTGGGCGTACTGCCTGCGACTATCGACCCTGCCCCGGTCGAGCTTGAAATGCTTACCTGGTTTCTGAGGAAAACATCCCCTGAAGTCCGGTATTCCGTAAGCCAGCCAGGGCACCGCGAAATTCTGAAAGGCCTCACGGGCCCGCTGTTTCTAAGAGGAGACCTGCAGGCAATCTGGCCGGTGCTGATCGTTGCCGAAGAGCTTCACATCGGGCGCACGCTCGCGGCCGGAGCAGGGCGTTTTCTCATTCGCCCTTCATCGCCTCTGCTCGATACATTGCTGCTGGATACCGCGCAATGGCAACGGGAACTAGAACGACTCAAGGATGACCCGGAGCATACGGAGCTGTGGAACGGTCCCAGGGTGCCCGACATCGAAGAAATGGCGCAAATCGTAAACCGAATGCGAGATGGGGTCTTCCCCAGCGAACCGGCGCATCGTATTGAGATCCCAAAAAGCAGCGGGGAAGTTCGGGTTGTTGGCCGGCTGGAGCCCGCTACATTCCTGCTGCATCGGGTTCTGTCGCGCGTTCTGTCCAAACCGCTCGAAGCCAGGCTTTCCAACGCAGTTATCGCATTTCGTCCGGGGAGAAGCACCGAGCTTGTGCGCCCCTTCCTGTCCCATGCAATTGATGCCGGTTGCACGCATGTGGCCCGGACGGACGTGCAGTCCTTCGACGATATCGACTGGAGCACGCTGGAGGAAACGTTGGACCGATTCCTTCCCAAAGGCGATACCCTCGTGCGTGGTGGAGTGCGTGCCGCCTGGTCGATTCCGTTTCGGGATATGCCTCGCCATAAAGGTGTTCTGCAGGGAAGTCCGCTCTCACCCCAGCTATCTAATTTATTCCTGGCGGCGTGGGACGAGGCGATGGCCGCACGGGGGCACCGTCACCTCCGCTATGGGGACGACCTGATCATCGCCGCGCAAAGCGAATCGGATGCCGGGCTGGTTCTCGCCGACGCGGCTCATCTGCTTGCGGACTTCGGCCTTCGGCTCAATCCCGAGAAGACGGCCATCCTGTCCATCGCCGATGGGTTTCGACATCTGGGCCTGGACCTTGGCGGACACGATGGGGATATCGTGGAGACGGCCAAACCGTCCCCGCGACGCACCCTTTATCTCACCAGGGCTGAGGAATGGGCGGGCCTGGATCACGGCGCCATTCTTATGCGCGACGGTTCCCGGTTGATTCGCCGCCTCCCGTTGCATCAGATCTCGAACATCGTTTTCTTTGGAATCGGCGGCGTCTCGACCGGACTGATCAGCGCCTGCATGTACCGGTCTATTCCGCTCACCTTTGCCGATCACGCCGGACATCACACCGGCACCCTGCATCCGGAGGCGCGCGCTTTCTATGCCGCAGTGGCCAGGCATGCCGAGGCGCGGAAGTCCTTGCGCTCCGATGCGGTGGCCGCAGTCGCGAGGGAGATTGTGGGGGAAAAACTGGTGGGATACCTGGCCTGGGCGGATAGCCTTCTTCCTCCGGTTTCGGGGCTGATGAGAAAAGCAGTGGAGACGGGGCGAAAATCGTTGGCCGAGGACAGGGAGATTTCATCGACTCTTGGAATCGAAGGGGCTGCGGCCAGAGCCCTTTTCCGCATTGTGAACGGGTTGTGCGCAGAACCCTTCTGGGGCAGTGAACGGAGGCTGCCGCACGAACGAAAGGACCCGTGGAACACGCTGATCGATACCCTGAGCTTCCTGTTGTTTGTCCGGATCAATATGCTGATTCGCGCCAACGGACTGGATCCGTATCAGGGATTTCTGCACAGCCCTTCGGGACGCTTCGAGTCGCTGGTTTGCGATGTGCAGGAGCCCTTCCGGGCGCGGCTGGAACGGTTGGCGGTGCGGCTTGCCAACTTAAAGATCATTCGCCAGGAGCACGCGTTTCAACAGCCCGACCAGACCTGGAGCTGGACGCAAGAGGGATGGCGGACGGTTATTCACGAGTTTGAAACGGAACTGGACCGGCGCCGTGGCAAGGCTCCGGTCACCTGGCGCACGGCGATTCATTACCGGGTGGATGCCTTGAAACTATGGGTATCCAACGCGGAGGAACGCCAGCCATGGCCCGAACTCTAGCCATGCCCGGGAGATCGAAACCTGAGATTGGAGAACGAAAACCATGAAAAGCGGTTCGGTATATCTTGCCGTGTACGATATTTCAGACGATCGGGAGCGGACCCGGCTGGCCAAGGTACTGGAAGCCTTCGGGATCCGGATCCAGAAGAGCGCGTTTGAGTTACGGCTGACGCGCGCTCAGCGAGAGACGATTTTGAAGCAGGTGCATGACCTTAAACTGAATACGGGATGGGTAGGCTTTTACAGGATAGATGAGGCGGCCAAGCGCCACACCGCAGGGACGCTGCCGGCAGATTTTATCGACCCCAATGGGCCGTGCTTCATCCAATAGACTTACTTCGAACTCTCGTCGGACCTCCCTCCACTTCGGGAAGCGGAGGGAGGCACCCGCCGAAGAACGGCTGACAAGGAATATGTCTCAACGCCCTCCACTTCGGGAAGCGGAGGGAGGAATTGAGGTGGGATGGGGTCAGTTATGTGATGTCTCAACGCCCTCCACTTCGGGAAGCGGAGGGAGGAGAAGCGCCTTACCTGCTTGCCTAACTAGCAGGTTTCTGTCTCAACGCCCTCCACTTCGGGAAGCGGAGGGAGGAGCATGCTTTGCAACATGCTGGGAGACAGGATGTTCTGAGGGCGAAATCGGGAACCTCT
>JBGGNE010000166.1:0-13825 GCA_041287705.1 Methylacidiphilales bacterium
AGGTGAAGATGCGCAGTTTTTTTGTCAATAGCGAGGCGCGAGGAGGGAGCCTATTAGAATAATAGGTGACCGACGAGCAACGCGGTTATTGACAAAAAGGACAAGCATATTCGGCTCAGCTTGAAAGCGTATTAGAATAAGACCAATCGCAGGCGTTAATTGGTACAAATCCTGGGTCGCTTTTGGGCGATAGCAGCATTGCGCTTTTAGTCGTGCATTATTCTCATGCACTCCCTCAATCGCGCCTTGCTCTCATCCCAAAATCGAGCCCAGTTTTTATACCAATTAGCGCCTGCGAATGGTCTAACACGGATTTTTCCAACTTCCTGTTATGGGTTGGATCTTCAAGCGCACCACTTCTAATCACACCCCTAATCCTGGGCTTCGCGATTCGTTTCCAGCTTTTCGGTCAGGAAGGTGACAGTCTGGCGCAGCTTGTCGTCGGCCTTCATTTTCTCTTCGATGCTGCGGTTGGCGTGAAGCACCGTACCGTGATCGCGACCGCCAAACGCGTCGCCGATTTCCGACAGCGACGACGTGGTAAGCTTGCGGCTGAGGTACATCGCCACCATGCGAGGCAGGGCGATATTCGCCGGGCGACGCTTGCTGGTCATGTCGGCAAGACGGATGTCGTAGGTTTCGGCCACCTTCTTCTGAATGACATCAATAGAAAGGCTGGTGTGGACCTCTTTGTGCAGCAGGTCTTTAAGCAGAGACTCCAGGCTGGAGTTGCTCAGCTTGCGGCCATCGCTGAGGGAGGTTTGAGCGGCAACGCGGGTCAGCGCACCTTCAAGGCGGCGCACATTACTCTTCACGCGGCGCGCGATGAAGCTAAGCACGTCATCGTCGAGCTTGATGGACATGGTGCTCATCTTATGGCTGAGAATGGCGAGGCGCGTTTCAAAATCCGGCGGCGACAACTCTGCCGTCATGCCCCACTCAAAGCGGCTGGAGAGGCGCTTTTCCAGGTTGGCGATATCGTTTGGCGGCGAGTCGCTGGTCAGCACGATCTGTTTGCTGCCGTCAAAAAGGGTATTGAACGTGTGGAAGAACTCATCCTGACTCCGCTCCTTGCCAGCCAGAAACTGGATGTCATCGATAAGAAGAACGTCTACGAGACGGTATGACTTGCGAAACTTGATCAGATCACCGTGCTGAATGGCGGAAATGAATTCGTTGGTGAACTGTTCGGACGTGACGTAGGCCACGCGCAGGTGCTTCTTGGTCTTGATGATATGGTGGCCGACCGCCTGCATGAGATGAGTCTTGCCGAGACCTACGCTTCCGTGAAGAAAGAGGGGATTGTAAGCGCGCGCCGGAGAAGAAGCGACCGCATGCGCCGCGGCATGGGCAAACTGGTTGTTGCCGACCACAAAGGTCTCGAACGTATTGCGCGGATTGAAGACGGAGGAATCGGGGCCGCCGCGACCGGAAGCCGCACGCATGCCCACGGAGCGTGGCGCGGGTTCTTCCACTACAATGGTCTGATCAGGCTCTTTCTTTTCGGCCACCGGCGCTTCGGGCGTGGAGAACTCAATTTTGACTTTGCTCTCCAGCACACGCGTGACAACATTTTCCAGCTGAGCCAGATAACTGTCTTCGATCCAGTACTGGTAAATGCTGTTTTCCGCGTGGAGAACCAGCGTGGTGCCATCGTAACTCTCTATGCTCAGGGGGACGAACCACCGCTTCACGGCATCGGCGGAGATGACGTTCTGAAGCTCGGTGCAGATGGTGGTCCAGAGCTCGGAGTGATTTGGCGAAGTCGTATTCACGGAACAGGTAATGGCGTTAGAAAAAGTGGGAGAAAGAGGCATGCTGTCGACGGGCAAATTAGGGGGCGTTTAACGGCAATTTGTGATACGTACAGCAAGCATCAACTGATGCGGGCCGAGTTCTTAACAGGTTATTCACAGGCAGAGAACCGATGATCCCAGGACTGCAGGCTGCTGAAGAGAGGTACATGGCGCAGTTGTGGATCATGGCTATATTATTGTGAATGTTAGAGTTAGGTGAATGCGAATGTGGTGATGCAAGTGATTGCGGCGCCGTTTTAGTCAGTAAATTGACTTCAACGGAGCGCAACGGGCCGGTGAATAGTTCTTGCCTGCCTGTGATACAGCGGAATTGTTCACACATGTCGCGCCGCTTCGTGAGAAGGCGGACAGCGCGCGGATTCATTGTATGAGGTGTCATCCCAACCGTGTGTCGCATTCTTTAAAAAGAAGTGTCGTTGCGGTGAAGTTGAAAAATAGATTTCTCAACGCGTCTCGACAAGCAATTTACACATAAAAAGCAGTAATAAATTTCAGGAAAACTATTGACTTGCTTAACGCCGATCTATTGGGTGAGGAAAGCGGAAGGTTAGTTTGTAAGTTGCTTGTAACAGGATGTTTACAGAAGAATGGATTGTATAAATGAATGAGATTTTTTCTGTAAATTGTTCTTCTTTTTTCCACATAAATGCAGAAAACCGGCCCGAGGTCGCGTATTTGGAATCGTTTGCAAAATGGCGTTCGGACACCTCTTTTGCCCATTTTTATAACGATAAAGGTTCGAAACTGACAAAAAAAGGGGCCAGACCGATTTCGACAAGTAGTGAACTTATCGGAATCAGCCTGGCCCTTTTTCAGGACAAAGCAGCCAATTCGGGCGGATATTCAGTGAACTCGCGCCCGATTGACTTTATGAAATGTTTGCCTTAGCGGCGAATGATCAGCACACCGAGGATAAACCCAACGGCCGCGGCGACGCCGACGGATTCCCAGGGGTTATCGCGTACATACTGGTCCACTGTCATCGCGGCCTGCTTGGAGGAATCGGCTACTTTGGCGCTGGCAACGACAGCCTTATCTTTAACGGTGTCGTAACCGGCGGATACGGAGGAGCTTACGTTCTTGTAAGCCGTGGTGGTTGCATCCTTGACGGCCGAAGTGGCGTCTTTAACGGCAGCGAGACCGCGCGTGGAGGCCTCGTGGAGATGACTTGCTGCTTTTTCGGAATTACCTTCGATGCTCATGACGGTATTGTGTTGGTGAGTTATTTTTGAGGGTAGGGTGAGGGCTGGGCTGTCGCCTTCTTTGATAATTTAATGATACGCGATTACTATAGCACAACGAGCGCGATTGTTCAACTTTGCAAAAAATTGCGTAAAGATTTTGCCTGTCGCTTCAGCGCGTATTTCGGGTGATTCCTAAGTCATTGCGCAGCAGCAACGTCATGCTTTTCACTGGAGACGCCGACGACGATGGGGGAGCCGTTTTCGTTAAATAATTTCACATCGGCCGGTTTTCTGTTCTTCATGGCGGGCTGAAAAGTGGGCAGAAATCCCATAAATTGCCCTGCCGCGTAAAAGAACGGCACGGTGAGACCCGTGAGAGCGACTTTCCATGAAGCGATGGGCGGATGAGCCTTTTCCTCGGGAGTGGTATCCTGATAGGGCTCCCGCGTAACCATGATGGCCCCGGTTGCTGCCGCACCAATCGCCAGAAGCGCAGCGAGTGTTATCAGCGGGCGCGCGATAAGTGAGATGCTGAAGAGAAGGAGCCCGATCAGCAGTCCCTGTTTGGCGGGATTCCATTTGCCGGAACTCAGGAACTGCCGGGTACGGCCCGTGCCGTAGCGCATCATGGTGGTGCAGAACTCGCGCCACGTGCCGCGCTGGGGACGGCGAATGTGAAGCGCGGGCTGATAAAGTATGCGTAACGGCGTGGCGGGCACCGGCTGTAGGGGATGGGCAGCGTGGCGTTTTGGCGCCTTGTACAATCCGGCGGCGCGGTCCAGCCAGTCGTTCTCTTCGTTAGGGTAGAGATTGACGTTGAAGGGGCCAACCTTCTCAAAACAACTGCGCGTAATGGCCAGATTACACAGAATCAGTTCGCTCTCGTTCGTCTCCCGCAGCTTGCCAAGAGGGCGGTAGCGCGCGGCAGTAGGGCCCACGATGTAGGGGTGGGCCAGCACTTCGTGAAACAGGCGCTGCAGAAACGGAGCGGGCTGAAGCAGCATGGCGGGACCACCCAGTACATCAAACGGCTCTGAAGCCGCAAGAACGCTGAGAAAGTCATCGGCGGGCTGGCTGTCGCTGTCCAGAAAGACCAGAACATCGCCACGCGCCTGGGCGGCGGCCACATTTCGCTGCGTGGAAGGGGAGCGTCCTACGGTGACAATGATTTCCGTATCGCCAACGACTGTACGATCCGCCTTCAGCTCCAGCGCTTTGAGACGGTTTACCGCGGGCAGAGCCGTCTCAAAATCAGGCGCTGGAATAATGAAAGTATAGCGGATCTGCTCCATGAAGATGATGGGTAGGTCCGTCCGTTTCCCGGGACGCTCTCTTACAAGCAATCCCTTACTGCATGTTTTTGGTCGCAACCAGCAGACGCTGCTGAATCAACTGCGCCGCCGCGTCGCGCGCCGCTTCGGGAAAGCCGGAGAAGGAGGGCGTTGCGTCTACCTCAATAACATAACTGTTACCCGAGTCATCTTCCAGAAAATCGGTCGCCAGCATATCGGCCTGAAGATGCTCCTGAAGACGACGGGCGTGCAGCAGCATGTCAGCCGGGGGGCGGATCGCTTCGATGGAATCTGTTACGCGGCTCGCTTTCCAGTCGCTGGAGCGCCGGCAGATGGCCCACATGGATTCGCCCACGGTGAGAATGCGGATGTCGCGTTTGTATTCGATAAAGGGCTCCAGCGTAGCGTAGGTATTTGCCGCTGCCGCCAGGTCCACCAGATCCCGCCACTCTTCCTCGTTACGCGCCAGTGCTTTGCCTATGCCTCCATGGTGGCTTCCCACTTTCAGCACTACAGGGAAAATAGGTTTGATGTTCTCGATAGCGCGCGGACCGATGGCGATATCGCAGGGCAGAAGCGGCGCATTGGCGGCCAGAACTTCATTACGCATGGCCAGGCGTTCGTGGCAGCGCAGCAGCGTCAGGATGTTATTAACGCAGGGAACGCGGGCGGCTGCGATGGTTTCCAGCAGCGCCTTGCCATCAGGTTCAGGGCCCGAAGATACAGCGCCGACCCGCCAGAGAACGGATTGAACTTCGCGGCAACCGGTGCGATCCCACACAAAGAGCTTGTTGCTTTGCAGCACCCAGCGGCTTTCCTGAATGCGCACGGGGTGAAGGTCTACGCCAGGCAGATAGTCGGCCCACCAGGCTTCGCCGTTAACAATCGTCAGGGGAATCATGCAAAAAGAGGGGAAATGTACGCTCTGGCCTTGCCATATCGGGAGTTGCGTCGACACGGCAGCATGTCAGCAATTCCCCTCGGCAGCGCGGACAATATAGCGCAGGCCAGTGTGATTGTCTGGCACTTTTTGCATTTTTATTGTTCAGATGTATGGCTGCGGATGTGTCTTACGATGCAGCCGCTGTGGCTTGCATATACGGCTGAAGCACGCGCAGCCAGCTTTGCAGCGCGGGCTCCAGCGGGGGAAGCTCGCGGTGCCACATTAGCTCCCACTCCAGCGAGAACGCGACGGTGGGGATCGCCGACGCCGTCCCGGCATCCTGCGTCGCCTCCGCCATGGCGGAGAATAGCTCCGCGATGGGGAACTCTCCTTCGCCGGGGTACACGTAGCGGTAAGGATTGGAGGAGAGGACATCGGCGGGCAGCGCCACGCTATCCTTGCCATGCATATGGCGAATGAGAGGCAGAAGGACGTCGAATGTCTCTACAGGGTCTTCGCCGCCGATCTTCCACGTATGGTGTGTATCCCACAAAAGAGGGATAGCCTGCCCCGCTTCGTCGCACATCTGTTGAACCAGTTCCGATGTCACAAAACTGCCGTGCGTTTCCACGATAATTTCGGCGGCGACGCCTTCGCTTTCGTAATAGCGCACCGCCTCGCAGTAGAGCGCGGCGGAATGCCTGATCTGCTCGTCCGTCATCGGCTTTCCTCCCGAGCCCCCGCCGAAGACGCGCACGTACCGGGCACCCAGGGCATCAGCCACGCGACCGGCGCCCAACAGCGTTGTCGCAAAGTTGGCGGAAGTATGCCCCGTGAGGTGAAATGAGGATCCGATGAGCCGCACTTCCACGCCTGCTTCCTTTACAGCGGCGGCGGCATGTCGCAGAGCATGCGGGCTTTCGGCCAGGCGGGCCGGGTAATCTGCCGTGCCTTCCAGAGAGCGGATTTCGACGCAGGCGGGCGAGCCTTCCAGGCGATTCTCGGGCCGGGTAGCGATAGCGCAAAGCTGCTCAATTGTGGCGTCGGGACACCCCAGACTGGAAAAGCACGGTGTAATTAACATGGTGATGGTGTGCGGTTTACGCTAGTGGAAAAAAGACGGAGTGCGCGAGTTCATAGCGCATTGGTCTACAGTTCGAACAAAGCCGCTCTCGGCATTGTTCTTTCTTGCACTAAAATGGCGCAAATGACAACGACTACGTCCTGCATTTCCTCATTAGGGCAGCGCCTGCTCCGATGCATCCTGCCCGCGCTTTTTCCGGTGGTACTGGGCGTGGGGCTCGTGCCTCTGGCCGTCTTTTCGGCTGATCCCGCGCCGCCCAGGGAAGCTGCTGCCGGAAGTGAGGCACTTCCGGATCTTTCCGCACGCAAGAAGCCTCCCGTCATCATCATCAAGATCGATGATCTGCGCCAGATAGATGGCAAGGTGCATGGTTTATGGAACAAAACGCTGGGCTATCTTAAGCAGCGCAACGTGAAATGCGGTGTCGGCGTCATCTGCCAGACTCTGGCCGAGGCAACGCCCGAATACGCCGGCTGGATCAAGCAGAAGCAGGCTTCCGGCGACGTGGAGTTCTGGTTTCATGGCTGGGATCACGCCACATACAAGAAGGACGAGGTGCCTTATAACGAGTTTGTGGGCCGCACCTACGAGGAGCAGAAGAAGCGCTTTGATGACTCGCAGCAGCTTGCCCAGGAAAAACTCGGCTTCGAGTTCGCTACGTTCGGCCCCCCCGGCGGCGGCGGCAAGGGCCTGTTCGATTCCGCCACCGTGCAGGTGATGTCGGACGTGTCTGGCATGAAGGTATGGCTCTATCCGCAACCGTTGGATAAGCAGGGGCAGGAACTGGCTGCCAAGGGTAAAGTCAAAATTCTGGACCGCGTCTGGGCAGTCAACCTGGAGTCCAAAGTCGGCAACCCGGACTTTAAGGCGTTCATCAACGGCTACGCCAAGAACCCGGATCGCGAGTACTTTGTGCTGCAGGGCCACCCCATGAGCTGGGGCACTGCGGAAAAATTCGCCGAGTTCACTAAAATCATCGAATTCCTGATCGAACAGAAAGCCGTCTTTATGACGCCCAGCGAGTACGCGGCAACGCTGAAGTAGGATGCCTGTTGCGGTGCGCCGAATCCAGTGCGCATGCAGTAACATAGAGCTCTGTGCGTCCCGAAAGCGCGCACAGAGCTATTCGGTCCAGGTTTACCGATGTGGTGCCTTTGGCTCCAAATGGCTTCTACTCCTCCCGCTTATACCCCGCCTGCTCAAGAATGCTCTTCTGCAGCGGCGCGATGTTAAAGCCGCCGGCGACCAGCAGATTATTCCCCGTCATATAGCCTGCTGCATCCGACAAAAAGAAATCCAGGGCGGCGTGGATGTCTTCGAAGGTGGCGAAACGGCCTGCGGGCATTTCGCGCAGCGGCTGCAGGCCAAGGCTGTTTTCCAGCATGCCGGGGGAAATGACGTTCACTGTGACGCCGTAAGGCGCTTCCAGGGGCGCGAGCGTTTTGGTCATCATCCAGATACCGGTTTTGCCTACATAATAACTGAACGCAGGTTCGGAAAAGCCGGGCTGATCGCACAGGGAATCGCCGATGCTGACGACACGGCCACGCCCCGAAGATCGTAAGTGCGGCAGTGCCGCGCGGGTCGTGAAGAAAGCCGCGCCTATCGTGCTTCCCAGTCCTTCCCAGAAGTCGTCCGGCGTCAGATCGTGAAAGCGCTTCTCGCTGTAGACGCCCGCGTTGTTGACGAGAGTATCCGGCAGGCCAAGCTTGTCCGTCACTTCATGCATCAACCGGTCGGCTTCGCCCGTTGCGGCGAGATCGGCCTGAAATGCGTGGGCTTTTCCCTTCGCCGCCACAATCTTTTCGACAACTTCTTCCGCCTGCTTTCGGCTGCGATCGCTGCGATAGTGCACGGCGATTGTGTGGCCCTTTGAGCCGAGATGTTCTGCGAGCGACGCACCCAGCCGCCCCGAAGCGCCTGTCACCACAACCGTGCGTGGTCGGGCGGACGAAAAGACTTCGGGCCGGGCCGACTTACCGGCTTCGTCAGATGTATCGCTGCTGTTTGCCATTTTTATTAAATCGTGAAGGTTTATCGCGAAGGATTCAGCATGCCATTTCGTCTCATTAGAGCCAGGAGACTCGAAAGAATTCTGGCGCGGGGGAAACTCCTCAGGAATCCCTATTCTAACAGACGCCCTCCTCACGTCTTGATTTTGACAAAAAATTCTGAGCGCCTTCAGCTCATCTTGATCGCTCATTAGAATTAGTTGCTGAATCACCGATCTGGTTGAAGTTTTATAGAGTGAATAAAACTACCGCAAAAGGCCGTCCGGTCTAATCTAAAGGGGGGGGCGAACCTCCCTTTATTCGCCGCGCGATTCTCGCGAAAGCTTGCCCTTGCTCCTGCATTGCTATCTTTGTAATCTGCACGATTATTCATGCCGCCATCATGCACGCGATGACTGACGAAATACTCCTCTGGGCAACGCGATGCGCCATTTCCACCGGCGAGTCGCGGCTGGACTGTCCCCATGTCATGGCCGCGATGCTGGGTCTTGCCCGCGAGTACCCGGCAGGCCGCTGGCCCGATGCCGAGCTGCAACGAGCCCTTGCCGCCGCGGAATTTCCCCAGCCGCTGGCCCGGCTTCACGCCGGCGCCTCCACCGTACCGCCTCGTGCCGCCCGCCAGTTGACGCCCGAACGATCGCCCGCGCTGCAGGATGCGCTGGCCAGCCCGTCGCTTCAGGAGCTCTACAGCGCGCTGCGTTCCTCGCTCTACAGCCATGGCTATCTTTCATCCGGCGATTCCCTGGTGGCAACAACGTCCGTGGACCTGAATATAGGTAGCATGCCCGCAACCTCCACAGCGTCTGAAGTTGCCTCGACAGAGCATCCGGTTGTCTCTCCCACACCTCCGCCTTATCCTCCCACGGAAACATTCACCGCACCTGTCCCGGCATCCACTCCACCACCTGCTCCCGCAAATCCGCCTCTGGTGCCATCCGCCGCCTCAATACCATCAGTTCCCGTCAACATGCTGGACGCGCTGCTGGAGGACAGCCGCAAGGCCGACGCCCTGGTTTGTGAACTGGAGGGGCGGGTTATCGGTCAGCGAGCCGCGGTGGAAATGCTCGCCAATTTCTACCGCGCCACCCTGCGTCTTGCCCGCAAGAAAGGGCCTCGCGGCATTTTCACTTTTCTGGGACCTCCAGGCGTCGGCAAAACCCTGCTGGCCGGGGAGTTCGCGCGCGCCCTGACTCAGGTGGAGCAGGCGCCCTTCGCCTCGTATACGTTCGCCATGGAGACGAGCGACGAGGAAGCGCTGAAATTCGCTCTCTTCGGTCTGCAAAAGTCCTACAAGAGCGCCCACGAAGGCCGCCTTAGCGAACTGATGCGGGCTAATCCCCGCCACGTTCTCATCTTCGATGAAATCGAAAAAGCGGGCGAAACCGTGATTCAGTCGCTGCTGAGCCTGCTGGAAAGCGGTACGGCGCGCGATGAATACACGCAGGCGGAAATCGACCTGACGCAATGCTGGTTCGTCTTCACCACCAACCTGGGGTCGGATCTTTACAGCTCGCGCTCCACGGCGGGGATCCTGCGCGGCAGCTCGTTTCGCTCAGACGAAATCTTTGATCTGCTGGCCACCGCGCGCCGACGCACGGATGCCGGGCTGCGCCATTCTTCCCCCGCGCTGTCGCCCGAATTTGTTTCCCGCCTTCGCAAAGGCGGAGCTGTCGTCTTTAATCAGCTGAACGCACGAGATTACCTGGATCTGCTGGCGATGTCGTTCAGCGGCCCGCTGGAAGGGGAGACAACGCGCTCGCTCCCTCCTATTACGGTGGAGCCCGCCGCTCAGTTCCTGGTCCTGCTCTCGCTGCTGCCCGATCTGACGCCTCGTCGGCTGGCGACCGAAAGCACGCGGCTGGCGGATCTGCTTCTGGAAGAAGCGTTGAAGCAATCGGCGGATCTGCGCGCCTATGCGCCGCCAACCTTTTCGCTGACGCTGGATGCCGGGCCGGAGGGCGGCGCCTATATGTCCTCGTGCCGCGCCTCGCTGGAGATCCCGCTGGTTATCGTGGATGACCACGACCGTATGGAAGCGCTGCTGACCCGCACCTTTCCCAAGTTCCGCCTGGCCATTCAGCGGGCCGCTGTCGATGATCCCGTGGAAGATATTGTCGCGTTCCATAAGCCGGCGCTGATATTGTTGGATCTGGATCACGGCCAGCCGCGCCACCGCATCTCCGGTACGGAGCGCGCGCTGACGCTGCTGACCCAGTTGCGCCGCCGCTTCCCGGAGACTGCATTCCTCCTCTACACGGAGCGCCGCTCGCTGCGAAGCCTGCTGCCCACGCTGGCCGCAAACGCAGGTACCAAAGGCGGTGTGCTGGTGGAGAAAGACGGCTCTGGAACGGGCCTTCCGACTCTTTCCAACGAAGATACGGACCACCTGCGCGCCGTGCTGGAAGATCTTCTGCACGAACGTATTATGGCGAGACAGATTCGGCATCGCCTTCAGCTCACCTTCGGATTCTCCTGCCGCTACTCGCACCCGGACCGCAAGGTCATTCTGGAGCCCGTGCATTTTCGCGAAACACAGCTTGGCCCTGCCGGAACCGGCGGCTCCGGCTCGGATGGCCGTGGCGCAGTTCGCCGGCTGGAACCGGAGCCGCGCGGGTTCGACGCCATTTACGGCCTGGATGCCGCCAAGGAGCAACTGCGCAGCGCTCTGGAGTTCCTGCGCTCGCGCCAGATGCTGCAGCCTTTCGGCGTGCGGCCTCCTTCCGGCTATCTGCTGCACGGTCCGGCCGGGTCCGGCAAGACTTTCCTGGGCCGCGCACTGGCGGGGTCGGCTCATGTCAATGTGCTGTATCTCTCTGCGGCGGAGCTGGATCCACGGTCCGGACCCGAAGCGGAGGAACGCGCCCGCGCCACCTTCGCCCAGGCCGTCACTCATGGCCCTGCCCTCGTTTTCCTGGACGACATCGACGGGATCGGCCGCAAACCGGATGGCCGTACCGATCCCGCCGCACGCCGCCTTCTACAGCAGATTCTGGCTTCCATCGACGATCTGGCTCATACAGAAACGCCCGCTCTCGTCATCGCCACCAGCAGCCTGCCGCCTTCGGAACTGGACCCCGCACTGCTGCGCGCTGGCCGCTTTGACGAAGTGATTCCGCTGACTCTGCCTAGCGCCGCCGAGCGCCGCCTGATGCTGGATGACATCCTGCGTCTGCTGCCCTGCGAGCCCGAAGTATATGATCGCATCGGCAAGATTGTGGCCCGCACCGGCGGCCTCACCTTCGCCGAACTGGACCGCATTTCCCGCGAAGCCTGCTACAGCGCCGCGCGCCGCGCCGGCAATATGGTGCTGCTTCAGGATCTGGAGGAGGCATGCCTGGCGGTGCGCTACGGCGTCAATTCACAGGATATCCCCACCCCCGGAACGCCCAACCCCGGCGAATTTTCCGCGTCGGAAAGCGTTGCCTTCCACGAAGCCGGCCACACTCTGGCTCGCGCACTTCTGTTTCCCTACGACGATATCGACTATGTGACGATCGCGCCCAACGCCTGGGGTTCGCTTGGTTTCGTCGCCACGACTATTCTGGACCGCCCGCCCCACGGCTGGACGCGCCGCCGTCTGCTGGACGAGATCGTGGTATGCCTGGCCGGCCGGGAAGCAGAAAAACTGCGCATCGCCATACCAGACAGTGCCCTGAATACAGGCGCCGCGTCGGACCTGGATTTCGCCACGCGCCTTGCGTACCGCGCCGTGGCGCAGTACGGCTTTGACGACAGCTTCGGGCCAGTCGCCGCCGCCGCCTTCCCTCCGGAAGCCGCGCCCCTCCTGGCCGAGCAAACCCTGCCCCGCGTGCGCGAGATCATCGCCACCTGCGAAGCCCGCTGCACGGAGCTCCTCCGCGCCCACTGGCTCCAGCTGGATCGCATCGCCCGCCACCTGATGCACCACGAAAGCCTGGACGGCGACCAGTTGCGAGAGCTGCTTCTGGAGCCGGTGTAGAGCTATTCCGCTTTGATCTTACGCAGCGGAAAATGATTACTCTTACTCCTCCATTTATCTTGGCCGGCCATAGAATTTGACTGGCTTAAAGAGACGCTGCCAGCTAGATCAAATCAAGTCATGCGTCGCCCTATCTTAAGCCTTCTTGCCGTCGCCGCGCTTTTCTCTTCCCTGCCTTCCTCCTCTGTGCTTGCCGGGGATTCGAAGGCGGTGGCAACGTCGGATCCCAAAATCAGCAAAGCGCTTGCCAAGGCTATTGACGACCAGACCATCTACGTCGAGACCGCCAAGCCCGGCATCAGGCTCAGCGGCTATGTGGAAGCCAGCTACACCAATCAGTTCGCCAGCTCGGGCGAAAACGGTCTTGGCTCCACAGAAGATGGCCTGAAAGGCGACTTTACGCATAACGACTTTAACATCAACGCCATCAAGCTGGTGATTGAAAAGGATCTGAGCGATGACCGTTCCGCATGGTCGGTCGGGTTCCGCACCGATATCTTTTTTGGCGAGGACGCGCTGAGTTTCGCGCCGAATGATCCCGCTGTCGGCACCAGTGATCTTTATTTGCAGCAGGTTTTTATCAAGCTGCGCATTCCTGTCGGGCGAGGTCTGGACGTTTCTGTGGGTAAGACCGTCGGTTTCATCGGTTACGAAGCGGATGAACGGCCCGCCAATATGAATTACAGCTACGGCCTGGTAAATGTGGCGCTGCAAAACGGCAACGCCACCGGCATTCAGCTCGGCTATCCCCTTACGGATCATATTCAGCTGAACCTGAACGTTTCCAACGGCTGGGATGGTTCCGACGTGGGGCCCTATGCCAATGGCGCGCTGCGAAACGGGGCCGTTACGGTATGCGGACAGGTGGTGTTCAGCGCTCCCGGCGGCAATGCGTACATTGCGCCCACCTTTATGGTGTGCACCCAGGGCGCGCCCGTGCTGGCCAGCGTGGGCATGCGCGAGAATGAGCCGCTCGTATTTGGCAATCTTTACGGGCAATGGCAACCCGAGTGCATCCCCAACAAGCGCCTCACCCTCGCCTTTGATTCTGTCGCAGCGTTTGCTTCCTCCGGCACGGATGATCTGCTGGCCACTCCAGGTGCTCCCGTGGATGATAACACGAACTGGTGGGGTATTGCTCTTTTCAGCAAATATCAGTTCACCAGTATTTTCAGCCTGGCTGTCCGCGCCGAATATATTCACAACGACGATGGCGCCAAGTTTCTCAACAACAGTGTGCCTGGAAATAACGCCGCATTTGCCGCTTTCCCCAATGGCAGCAGCGCTGATGCGTGGTCGGGAACCCTCACGGCAGGCTTTGATATCTGGGAAAACGTCAGCACCCGCATTGAATATCGATACGATCGCGGCCCGGACGACCTCATCGGCGGCAGCGACCAGCACCAGATCGCTGTAGATGTCAGCTATTCTTTTTAAGCTGAAGCAGCGCGATTCCCGAGGACGCAAAAAGTCGCCCACCCCGAAGGGCAGGCGACCGTTGATGGCATCGACCAGAGGGAAATCAGTTCGTCCCTGAATTCCAAGCGCCACCTGTTAATTGTGGTGACCGTGGCCGTGGCCGTGACCGTGACCGT
>JBGGNE010000167.1:0-7285 GCA_041287705.1 Methylacidiphilales bacterium
CGCTGCCGCAGCTACAGATCCAGCAGCGACTGAGGGGGCGGCGATGGCGGCGGCCGGCGAGGAGGTCGCCGACGACGCGACCGGCGCGGATTCCCCGGCTAGCGCTTCCCACCTGGCCAGTGGACAGCGAAAGTCATACACCTGCGGGGCCACCTGCGGTTTCTCCTTGTAGGTCTGGCTCATCATCTCGAACTTGGCGTCGATGTTGTCGATGTAATGGAGCATCCAGGCTTCCGGAGTGCGCGGCCTAACCGTGGCGCCGAATTCCCGCGTGTCGTGGTGCGAGCCGATGAGATGCAACAGATGCTCACGCACGGATTCGCGCGCGGGCTTGCGGCCGGGCCTCCCCATTGAGGACTAAGCACCGACCGCGGAGGCGTTTGATGAGGACATCCAGACCTGGTGGTGCGCAGCTACGGGAAATCCCGGGGAATGGATCAGCGTTGATATGGGCAAGCCCAGCCGAATCGACGCCGTGCAGATGAAGGAAGCACCGCGCTTGGGCGCACAGATCCAGAAAGCGGAGTATATCGCTACACGCTGGAGAACTAGACCTTCATGATGTAGATGCTCTAAGTCGACCTCGCCATCATGAAGAAGTATCTTAGGCATCAAGTTGCATCCGCATCCTGCGATGATTCCATCGTCATCTAGGAAGGCGAGGGCATCCACTTAGAGCCCGTGCCGTCTCATATTTATTCATCCAAATCCCTGTTTACACTTGCGAGCCTATTGACAAGCACTGGTTTCAAAGAGATTAAAAATAAAAACTATGGACAGCTTTAAAAAGAACCACGGAAATAAGAAAAGCCCAGAATAAGAATGCTGGCCCAAAACGACATTTCTAGTACAGCAATACTTCCATCGTTCACATATGTACAACGAGACATTAGTGGAATCATAAATACGATAACTAGTATAAAACATACGCCACGTATTTTCTTATCCAATAACTGTACAAGCGCGACACAAAGAAGAGAGCTTAGAAAAGGAATAGCACGCGAAAGAACAAAATACCAGTCCATTTAATTTTTTGGTGCACCTGCAGTACTCCAAGATTGTCCAGTACATGTAGTACCCTTCACCGCCATTACAGTGGCCACGAATAATCCACCAATAACGATCATCGGCGGCGGCGCTGACATCGCATATGTACTACTAAAGGCAACAAAAAATGCTGCTGCAGCTTCTAAGCTTAGTAGAGTTGCTTCCAAAAGATGATTATTCGGATACCATCTTACAGCCGTTTTTTGCCACTGCACCGCATCTATGACACAAAGCATTGTGCCAACAAGCGCTCCAGCACCGATTACGACCCCCAATGATACTCGATCTATAAATGCCCACTTAATGGCCTTAGTTTCCTTTTCTGCATTAGTTCCAAATGGATCGGTATAGTTTGTTGGTGCATTTACAGCATATCGATTCAGCAGAAAATCACCAGCTTGGAAACCCATTGGATCTTCAGAAATGAAAATTCCGCATTCAGGATTGTAATATCTTCCTCTACAAAATATTAAGCCTGACTCTTTATCATGCTCTCTACCAGCAAATCCGAATTGATCAGCAAGCGCTGGATTGCTTTGAGAAAGAACTTTTCCATATACTGAATAATCATTTTCAGTAAGCAGATGCTCACCATCCGATGAGGCTATTGCTTTTACCGACCCTAGACGATCTGTCAAATACCAGAATAAACCTCCGGAGTTCGGGTAAGAACTTTGCCGCGCTAACCACTGATCAGTATTTTCTCCTACAAGATAGTATGTATCTTTCATTGAAGTAGAAATTTCCCTCCAAATGTGATCACCATTATAAAGATATTGGGTAGTGTCGTTATTTATATTTTTTGCAATACGACGATTTGCAATATCATAGGTGTAAAGAATAGTTTGCGTCACCTCATCTAAGGAAGAATGCTTAATTATGGCTACAAGTCGATTTCTGTGATCATAAGAATAAGCGATTTTCTCACCGTTAAAGCTATCCAGTTTCTCGATAAGATTACCTTCTGCATCGTACTTATAAGAGTAATTGCCATCAGAAAGTATATGATTATTACGACCTACAGAATAAGGTTTTCCTACTGCTCCCTGTAGAGATGAAGTTCGGTTACCGGAAGCATCGTAAACGAAGCTTTCTGATGTTGAATTTTGGAAACGCTTTGAAGAGCCTAGAACTTGACCTGTTAAGTCGTAATCATAAGTTATCACATCGCCACTATAAGAGGAAATTTTTAACTGACCTGCGTTATCATGAGTATACTGATATTCAGCTAGAACGCTGCCCATATTGCCTGTGTGTATTATTTGCGATATTCGCCTTAATGGATCGCTACCTGAGGACTGCTGGCGCAAAGATTGGGTATCCATACCAAGTGAAAGGGGTCCAAAAGAATCGGTATCTTTAAAGGATGCTGAAGTTTCGCCAGAATCTCCAGAATTATTATAAAGCGATGGAAAAATGCCGTTATCTGCTTTTGATCGTCCGAAAGTAATAGCGGTATTCACAGCAGCATGCATTCCTGCTATATCTGTGAAACGAGCAATGTTTATTACGTCGCCAAGAATATTGCGAGTGAAATCCACTCGAGCCGGAGCAAAACTACCAGGCCCCTGCCACGTAACACTTTGAAGTTGAGCACGAGAATCGAGCTGATGCTCTACAGATATTCCATCACTATCAATAGTCCTATAATGACGGGAAACATCATTATATGCATTGCTAAGAGTAAAAACATCTGAATAAGGCATCGAAGAATATTTTACAGAGCTAATTATCGGTCGATTGCGATAATCGTAAGTAACAAGAAACTTACTAATATCATCTGAGCCTTCAACTGCATTACCGATAGCATCATATGCTATTTTAATGTGTTTCTGAATCTTTTGAGTTTCTGCTTCCAACCATATTTCATCTGTAAATCGGTTTCGTGCATCGTAATTAAACTTCCTAGTTCTGCCTAAGCGGTCAGTAATAGATACTATATTTCCAGCTTTATCATAGAGTGGTATGGTAAGGTACCCTAAGGCATCTCTCTGTGAAGTGATTTGATTTGCACTATTCCAAGTGAAATAAGTAACATTACCATTCGGATCACCTACTGCAATTCGACGTCCATTTGAATCATTATCAAAAATAATAAATGTTCCATCTGGTTGTTGAATTTTCTCTAATGCATTGTCGGGACGATAAAACTTTCGCGTTGTCCGGTTCAATGGGTCTGTAGTAGAGGAAAGGCGACCTAAAGGATCCCAAGCCCAAGTAGTAGTAGCGCCGTTGGGATCTTTTCGATGAATAAGTCGTCCATTTAAGTCGTACTCAGATAAGGTAACTTGCTCTAGTGCATTAGTTATAGACTCAATCTGGCCACGATTATTATATGAATATCTCGTTTGTTGGCCCAAAGGATTAATTTCGCGAATCAGTTTCCCGGCATTGTCGCAAACAAACTGTTTTAAGGCGCCTGATGCATCAGTGAAAGAAGTTAGAACCCCTAATGAATTGTACGTATACTGATAGTAGGTGTTATCTGGAAATAGAATGTAGGAAGGCTTCTGATTAGAAGTATAGTTGTTACCATTACCTTCTTCATAAAAATACTTAGTTACCCGTCCAACCGGATCTGTCAAACTAACTGGACGACCATACTCGTCCGAATCAATCTTCGTGACATTTCCTAATGCGTCAACAAAAGTACTTGGAAGCCCCTTAATATTATAAGTAAAATTAGTTGTATTACCATTAGCGTCGGTTGAAGATATCACCTTGTTATACGCATCATATTTACTGGAGTTAATACTGCCATTCGCATCAATCACAGAAATCTGATTACCATTAGCATCATAAGTGTATGTTTTAGTACACCCGCATGGAGGAGTAATATTTACAACATTATTATTATTATCGTAAACACTTAATGAAATGGAACCAACAGGATTCACATTCTTAAGAAGATTTCCGCGAATGTCGAATGTACTTACCGTCACACCACCCAAAGGGTCTGTTTTTGTTTCCGTGTGTGTAGCTTCATCATAAACGATTGTGGTAACATGACCAAGCGCATCCGCAACTGTGGACAGACGACCATTACCATCATAATTAGTGATTGCAATTGGATGTCCTGCAGAATCAAGGATTTGATTTAATCTATGTGTGATTTCCACTGAGCTAAAGGACATAGAGCGCCCTGATTGGTCGGTAATCTTTTGCAATTCTCCTTGAACATTATACGCATAGTAAATACTTTGCCCTGCGGGATCAATAATTTCGATAATACGGTCTGCCGCATCGCGAACAAATTTAACCTCCACACCAGAGGAAGTCTTAATTCCGGTATGGGTGAAGGTCAGCACATTGCCATTACGGTTGGTAATATCGAGCAGACCATCGTATTGATCGTAGCGATAGACGGTGCCGTCCTTGGCGGTTAACTTGTACTCCCTGGGGTTATAGCTGAAGCCGGTAAGATACTGAGTCACACGGCTGCCTTGCATTTGCAGGGCGTCATCATCTCCAGTCAGCTTGTAATAGTTCCCGGCGTCGGGTTGAAAGTAGGGCTCCAATACAGTGCCAAAGAGGCCGCTACCGGGGGGATAGCCGGGGATGCCCAGGTCGCGCAGTTTGGGTTTGAAGGTGAAACCGATGCGGCGACCGTCCGGGGCGTTTAGAGTGATGCGGGTTCCGTAGTCAAACGTGGGGCCGCCGAAGAAGGCGGGGAGACCGTTGCGTTCGCCGGGGTCGGCGGGGACAGATTCCTGGATGCGGGGATTCTGGACGGCGAGGCTCCAGCCGTAGCCGAAATCACTGGAGCGGCTGGCTTCCAGACTGTCGTAGACACGGGTTACCGTGATGGGAATTCCGGCGACGGGGATGCTGAGATCCGTGACAGGCAGCAGGAGACGACCGAGTTTAAGATCGCAGGCGATGGTGACGATGAAGCCTTTGGCGGTAATGTTGCCGTTGGAGTCGCCTGCGATGAGGCGCAGATAGTAGCTGCCGTTGGCCAGAGTAGTCGGGTCGACGCGGCCCGTGGGCTGGTGCGCGATGTTGGTAGTGCCATTGCCCAGGACACGGTAGGCGGGGTTATCGGCAGCGGGCTGCGTGCTGTCGATGAGATCGAGCGGGGCGATATCCATGCGCCAGTATTCCAGGGCATCGTCGTTGACGTTGCCAGTGATCTGAGTGGCAGTGGAGATGACGCCAGCGGCGGCTTCCAGAGGTGCGGAGTCGATGGAAACGACGGGAAACGACTGGTCGGCAGGGTTGATGACGCGGATGGTCAGAGTGGAGGTGGCAACATTTCCAGAGCGATCGCGGGCGGTGGCGACGATGGGCACGAAACCGGAGCGATCCATGGTGACGGCGGCGATGCCGAACTGGTTGAGAGGCACGGCGGTGCCGTCGACGGTCAAAACGAGGTCGACGAGTTTGTCGTTGTCCGTGGCGCGGGCCTGGAACCGGTTCGGTTCACCCAGCTTACGTACGTCGTATTCGGCCACGAGACTGATGACAGGCAGGGTGCTGTCGGTAACTGTGGTGAGGGTAAACGTCTGGGTGACTTCCCCTCCCCGGCCGTCATTGGCGGCGACAGTAACGTTATAGGTGCCAGGTTCGGCGGGAACGGTCCAGTGCAGATGACCGGTGCTGTCGATGGTGAGGCCGGGAGGGCCGTCGACCACACGATAGGTCAGGACATCGCTGTTGGTGTCGGTGACATCGAGCCAGGAGGTGTAGCTGGTACCGGTAATGCCAGTGGTGACGGGCGGAACCGTACCGAGTATGGGTACCTGGTTGACGCTGACGTTGAGTGTGTAGTTGAGGGACGTGGACGCACCTGCGGCGTCAGTAAGCACGACGGTGATATTGTGCGTGCCAGTGTCGCCAGTGGATGTCGTCCATGTCAGCGCGCCGGTGCCAGAGGCGATGGTCATGCCTGCGGGTGCCTGGCTGAGGGACCAGGACAGAGCTCCGCCTTCGGGATCGGTACCGGTAAACGGCTGCGTGTAGGTTTCACCGGGGCTAACACCTTTGACGGGGGCGGTCGTGATAACCGGCGGTTGATTCGCGGGGGTGGCGAGTACCACCAGACCGTACGTCTGCCGGGCTACACCGCCGAAGCCGTCTTCGGCCACAATGGTCACGGTCTGCGGGGTGCTGTTGACGGCGCGAGGCAGCCATTCCAGCACGCCGCTGTAGGGATCAATCATCACGTTAGGCAGAGCCGTCTCCACACTGAAACGGATTTTGTCGCCTTCCCCATCCTTTACCTTAACGGCATAGGTGTAAGGCACGTTTATCGCTGCTTCGGTCAGCGGCGAGGAAGTAAAGATGGGCGGCTGATTGACGCCCTGCACGCGCACCACCCATTCCTGGTGGACCATGCCGCCAACGCCATCCATGACGTCGACAGCAACCCGCTGCAATCCAATCTGATCGACAGTCGGAGTCCAGCGCACGGTGCCCCGCAGGCTGTTCAGAGACGCGCCTATGGGCAGACCCGGCTGAGCCGTTACGCCATCAGGTGCCACAGTGTTAGTGCCTGCGCGATACAGCAGGGCGTCGTGATCGGCATCCGTCGCCACAACATCGTAGGCATAGGTCCGTCCTACCACTGCCACCAGAGCCGGCGTGGAAGAGATGACCGGCGAAGAGTTTTCGCGAAGGCCAAGAACATTCACGGTGAAGGTTTGGGTGACTGGCGCAGAGTGTCCGTCGGTTACCTGCACGGTTACGTTATGGCTGCCCAGTTGGCCGGGGCTCGGTGTCCAGCTGAGCGCCGCAGAGGCGCCTTCATTGGAAGCGGGGCTGTCGCGCCGTTCCAGCGTCATTCCGGCGGGGGCCTGAATCAGTGAGAAAGAAAGCGGATCTCCGTTAGGATCGAGCACGTCGACCAGAGTGCGGTATACATCTCCAAAACGAACGACCGTTGCCGGCTGGCTGGTGATGATTGGCGGGAAGTTATGCACCGAGGGCTCCACGCGGAACGTGAATGAGAGTTCGCCGCGACCACCCGCGCCGTCTTCCGCCACAATGGATACCGGGTACCAGCCCGTAGTACCCACCTCCGGCGTCCAGGTCACTTCACCCGTCTGCGGATTGATCAGCATGCCTTCGGGCGCGCCATTGGCCAGCGAGTAAGTGAGCAGTGTCTGCTCCGCATCCTGCGCCACAAATTTATAAGCAAAGGAGGTGCCGGCCTGCAAAACCACGCCTTCATGACCGCCAGGCGCCAGTACAGTAATGCCCGAGAATTGCAGACGTGACACCAGGTCGGCACCGATAT
>JBGGNE010000168.1:0-8353 GCA_041287705.1 Methylacidiphilales bacterium
GGTCGAAAATGCTTTCCTCAATCTTAAACAATGGAGAGGCATCGCCACCAGGTACGCCAAAAATGCTTCCTCATTTCTCGCCGCTGTCCAAATCAGATGCATCTCCTTATGGATCCCTATCTCATGACGACACTGTCTAGAGTTCCATTGTTTCCAACCATCTCTCAATGCCGGTGAAAAGATGCTATCGCCATTATTTTCACTACTAAATACATAAAAAGTAAGCTTTTAGCCCGATAAGGGATTGTCTTTCGCCCCTGGTTACGCTAATTCCTATAGCCTATCGGTAAGACAACGCCCCTGCCGACATCTTATTAATCTGTATGCCTGCCCCCTCTACGGTGAGTCCCGGTGTCCGTACCTTTCGCAGAGAATCTTGCCCCTGCCGCGACTCGTGGCGCATTTTACTGGCCGGAGCGGTCGCTCTCGTGCTCATCTGCTTTCTTACTGGTTGCGGTATGTTCGGCGGCGGTAAGAAAAAGGATTCCTCCACGGCGTCCACTACAGCAGGTAATGATCTGACGACGTACAATCTGATGATCACGACGAAGACCGGCCTCAACAAGCTTGGTCCCGATCAGACAACTCCATCCGAGATGTACCTGAGTGCAGGCACTCGCATTCGCCTGCTGCAGAGCATGGGTACCTCCGTGGAGATTGAGACGATCAATGGTGATCGAGGCTTTGTGTCGGCAACCGATGTCGGCCCGCTGATGCAGTAATTGTCCCTGGTTTTCCAGACGCACTCCGCATTTTGTCAAATACAAGCCTGGTTTAACATAAGACAAGATACGATTTCCTGGCACAGCTTGTTTTTGGCTTCAATAAAGCCAGCGTGATACAAACGCGATTTCTTCGAGGAAGCTTGCGATTATTTCACAAGAATTTCTAATTTAGGCGATCGCGTTTCATTAGTTTCCCTACAAAAGTAATTCTAGCGATTTAAAAAAGATTGCCATCATCGTCCAAAGAACTACAAACACAGGACGATGCCATCGTCATCCACACCAACGCCTTCGCAGCCTCAGCCCTCCGGCAAGCTCCATTCCATAGAAGAGCGTGACGCTTTTCTATATCGGCTCATGGCAAATCAGTTGCGCCTCTCTGTATCGTGCTGCGCAGCATTTTTCGTCATTCTGTTCGGTCTGCCTCTGATGAACTTCTACCTGCCAGAGCTGATGGCAACCCGAATCTTCGGGTTCACGCTCTCCTGGTTTATTCTGGGCGTTCTGATCTATCCCATCGTCTGGGTAATCAGCTATGTCTTCATTCGTCGTTCCATCGCCATGGAAGCCGAAGAATCGCACTGGAAGCTGCCCAAATAATCCAGCGCGACCGACCGATTTATCCCGCCAGTCGTAGCCGGCTCAATTGTCCGTTTCCGTAACCCAACAGCACGCGCCATGCAGTCGTTTCGCATGGTCTGCCCCAAGTATTACTCTTGTCTTCATTAGCAGCCGAGTTGTGATCTGTCTCCCGTCTGTTTAGCGACCTGCACTGTATTCCCACACATTTTCGACGACATCCCCGACTCCCTTCACTTTCTTCTCTATGAAACTCATGTCGCTCACTTTCAGTGGCCTCATCCTCTACTCCCTGGCACAACAGGCAGCAGCGCCGGCCACAGCCACGACCCCGCAGAGCGTCGATTTCTGGGTGCTGATTTTCTCTCTGATCACGGTGGCAGCTACGCTGTTTATGGGCTTCCGTTCCGCAGGTCAGTCCAAAAGCGCCAGCGACTTTATGGTGTCTGGCCGCTCGGTGGGTGTCGGCATGAACGCTTCGGCCATCTCCGGTGAGTATCTCTCCGCCGCCTCCTTCATGGGTATCGCCGGTCTGGTTATGGCGAATGGATATGATGCACTGTGGTATCCCGTCTGCTTTGCCTGCGGTTACCTCTTCCTTCTTCTCTTTATTGCCGGTCCGCTGCGCCGTTTCGGTGCGTACACCATTCCCGACTTTGCGGAAGGCCGATTCGATTCGCCCTTGTTCCGTAAAATCGCGGTCGTCTTCGTGCTGTTTATCGGTTTCTACTACACAATGCCTCAAATGAAGGGCGCAGGTCTGGCTTTCGCCAACATTTTCCCCAATCTGGGTGACTGGGGTTACCCAATGGGCGTAGGCATTGTAGGTGGTGTTATTACGCTGAACGTTGCTGTGGGCGGCATGAAAGGCATCACTCTGGTACAGGCGTTCCAGTACTGGCTCAAGATGTTTGCGATCAGTCTGCCTGCCTTCGTTCTGATGGCTTACTTTGGCGGCTATTCAGCGCATCTGGCGGCCAATAAGACTCAAACCGAAGCTGCGGCAGGAATCACCGCTGCCAGCACAGTCACACGAATGGATCTGCCAGTTGCGGCCGCTGGAAAGTCAGTACCGACCGATGAAGTCTGGATCTCTCCCTTTGGCAAGCTAACGTCAAAGGCTGGTAAAGATTACGCACTGCTCTACACCTACTCCATCATTCTGGGTCTGGTATGCGGCACGGCCGGCCTTCCTCACATTCTGGTGCGCTTCTACACCAACCCGGATGGTGTCTCCGCCAAGAAGACAACGATGTGGGTCATGATTCTCATCGGCGTCTTCTACATGTTTACGCCGATTTACGGCACACTTGGGCGCAGTGTCGTGCCCCAGCTGTACAATATTTCGACCGACTACGTCGTCCTGACTCTGCCCAAAGAAATACCCGGCAAACTTGGCTCAATTCTTTGCGGCATAACCTCCGCGGGAGCTTTTGCGGCATTCATGAGCACGTTCAGCGGTCTTCTCGTCTCCATGACGGGCGCAGTAGCGCATGACGTTTATGGCAAGATTCTGCGGCCGCAGGCCACCCAGACGGAAAAGCTGGTGGCATTCAAGATTGCAGCGGTACTTATCGGCGCCGTCGCCATGGTGCTGGGCCTGTATGTCAAACCCCTGGACATCGCCTTCATGGTAGGCCAGGCGTTCGCCATCGCCGCGTGCAGCTACTTCCCGCTGCTGTTCCTTAGCGTCTGGTGGCGCGGCATCACGATGCCAGGCGCGGCTACCGGCATGCTCGTGGGCGGGTTCGCTTCGCTAATCTCCATCACGCTCATTGGTCTCACCAGACTGAAGCTCCTGCCCCTGGATGCATTCTGGAAAGAACATCCCCTGCTGATGATCCTGTGCGAGCAGCCCACCATCTGGGCCATGCCCCTCTCCATCATCCTCATGATTATCGTGTCCAAGATGACCCGCGACCAGATCCCCGCGGGGATTCAGCACAAGATGCTGGTGCTGCACGCCCCTGAAGCGCTCGGCTTCAAGAACGAAGAGTACGACGAGCCCTCCCCCGCCGCGCACTAACGGCACTTTCTGCGCTAGCCCTGCCAACCGGCATGGCGAGCGAGTTCTGCGTTCCAAAAGACAAAGGCTGCAACGTTCATTAAGTCGAACGCTGCAGCCTTCTTGCTATTTACCGTCAAGCCACCCAATCCCCAGCGACGGCAAAGCCGTCAGCAAAAGGGTCCAGCGTCACGCTGGTTAGATGATCCAGCCGATGTGCGCCCAGATCTGCTTGCCGATATCCAGGAATACGGAATTGAAGCAGAGAAAGAGAAACGAAAAAGCGCCCGTTGAAATCGCAATGACGAACCAGATTAAGTCCATTCTGCTAATGCTGGGCTGAGGTTCGATAGCGTGATCGTCGTGAGAGGCCATGGAAAAAGTGGTGTGCGTACGTTATTGTGAAGAAACTGCGCCAGCGACTATGCAATGTACTCCTTAACGATGCAATATTGTATTTCAGCTCAACAGAATTTGCGGAGATTATAAGTTCCCTGCGGATGTTGTCTTAAGAGCTTGCAACACGCCTCGCCTTAGAGCACTCTTCGCGCCCAATGGACTCGATAAGACATTGGTTTCTCGCCCCGCGCGATCCTGCCGAGTCTATCCCCTTTTCCGCTAAAGTCGCGAACGTCCTGCTGGTTCTCACGGGCGTCGCAATAGTCTTCATACTCGCCTTTCGGGCGCAGGAAATCTCACTGAACTGGGCCGCGATCCAGGACTACTGGTGGCTGTTTGCCTCCGCCCTTGGCAATACGCTGATCATCTCGGTCGGCACTCTTCTGCTTTCGCTGCCCATTGGAGTTCTAGGCGCGCTATCCCAGCGCAGCTACTTCCTGCCGCTGCGCTATGGGGCAAAGACTTATGTTGAGCTGATCCGCGGCACACCGCTCATCGCCCAGATTTTGCTGTTTTACTACGTGCTGGGCAGTGCTGTGCGGCTGGATAACGCCTTTATCGCGGGCATCATTATCCTCTCCATCTTCAACGGCGCGTATATTACCGAGATCATTCGTGGCGGCATTGATACCGTGGGGCAGACGCAGATGGAATCCGCCCGGGCGATCGGGCTGACCACCTTTCAGGCCTACCGTTACGTTATTTTGCCACAGGCGCTGCGGCATAGTCTTCCCTCGCTGGCCGGCCAGTTTGTTTCCATGGTGAAAGATTCCTCGCTGCTCTCCACAATCGCCGTGGCGGAATTCACCTTTCAGTGCCGTCAGGCGGCGAACATCACTTACAGTACGTTTGAGTGTTTCTTCGTCATGACAGTCGGTTATCTCATCATCACACTGCCTCTGTCCGCACTCGCGCGGTGGCTGGAACGGAGGATGGTGTATGAGACTTAGTATAAGGAACTTAAACAAAACGTACGGCATACATCAGGTGCTTCGGGATATCTCCCTGGAGATTGAGGACGCGCGTTGCGTCGCCCTCATCGGGCCCTCCGGCAGCGGTAAGTCCACCCTGTTGCGTATTCTCGCCGGCCTGGAACTCCCAGATGGCGCCGAGCGTACCAGCGCCAGCATTTCGTGGGATGGCATACCCATGACTTTTTCCGAGGAAGCGCTGTTTCAGTATCGGCGTAACGTGGGAACTGTTTTCCAGTCCTGCAATCTGTTTCCGCATATTACCGCGCTGCAAAATATTGAGCTGCCGCTAAAGGTAGTCCATGGCCAGAGTCCATCCGCGGCCCGCAAAGAGGCAATGGACCAACTTGCACGCCTTGGTCTGGAAGCCCATGCCGGCAAGCGCCCTGGCCAGCTCTCCGGCGGTCAGCGGCAGCGTGTGGCGATTGCCCGTGCCATTGCGGTCAGGCCGCGCGTGCTCTTTCTCGACGAACCCACCTCTGCGCTCGACCCGGAAATGAAAGCCGAAGTGCTCGGCATGGTGGAAGAAATCAAGAACGAGCGCCGCGACCTCATTCTCGTGACGCACGAGATGCACTTCGCGCGTTCCGTGGCGGATCAGATCGTCTTTGTGGCCGAAGGGCAGATTCTGCAAAAGGGATTGCCGCAGGAAGTTATGGATTCTCCCGCGCACGATATCTGCAGGAATTTCTTCGCGCGCGTGCTGAAATACTGAAATTTTTGCGAGCAGTTCTGTATCGCGAAAGCAGCGCTGCGTGGTAAGATAATTCGCGTATGGCAGCCTCCACTACCCAAATGCTCTGGCCCGGGCCGGGGGACGAATTGCCCAGAGTGGATCCGAGACATAAGGATAGCACTACCGACGCTCCGCCCCTTACTCCGGTAGCTCTGTGGGTGACCGGCATACATGCACTTTTGCTGGTCGCCTGTCTCGCAAGCGGCTACCTCATCCCTAAGCCCACCCCGCAACCAGCCCTGCTTTCCCTTCTGGATCCCGGCGAGTTGACCAAAGGTGATCCCACAGGCGGCGCCATGGTTGCCCCACCCGCAGGCACACACGCCTCCCCGGCCCCTTCTGCCGCTTCCTTTTCGACGCCATCAGAATCCACTCCCATACCCCCTCAGCCGCAGCCGCCGGATGTGATGGCGCCGCCACCCGACAGGGAACGCGAGAAACCCGTCAGGGAGCCGGTCCGGGATCTCCTGCCACCCACGCAACCGGAACGCCCGACTCCCACCCCTTTCCATAAACCGAAAGATCACGATCTGACGCCTCCCCCGGAGCCAAAACCGAAGCCGAGATCCGAACCAAAGCAGGAGCCGAAACCCGTCAGAAAACCCGTGGCGGAGACGCCTCCTGCAGAGCCGCCGCCCAAGCCAAAGATCAGGATTGATCTTACCGAAGTATCGCGCCCATCGTCAGCCTCTCCCAACAGCTCCCCCTCCCCCACTAAAACTACACGTACTCACACCCGCCGGGATACCAACGGCGACGGACAAGGGGAGACTCAGGCACCTGGTCTCTCTGCTGCTGACATTAAGAAGCGCCTTGGCACTACCATGCAAAGGGCTGGAGTAGATCAGGCTCCCATGACAGGCGGACCGAGTGGCGGCGGCGGCCGGGGTGATGACTTCAGCTCTTACCGCACTCTGATTCGGGACCAGCTTTTCCAGGCATGGGATCGCCCCATTGCACTGGCGGGACAAAAACTGACGACCATTATCACGATTGTTCTGGATCGCGATGGAACCATTTCGAGCGTTACGCTGAGACAAAGTTCTGGAAATCAGCAGCACGATCAGACAGCGCTGGATGCTGCGCGTCAGGTGCGCAAAATCAAGGCACCGCTTCCTGAGGGTCTTGCACCTCGCTTCGATATCAGCTTCTTTCTTCAGGATTAACAGGAGTCTCTACAAAAGCTCCCTCTGTTTGTATACCGAGGCCGCGTTGCCAGGGGCCTTTCGGGATACACACTGCACGATACTCCAGCGTTACGCCGGTATACTTGTAGCCACGCTCTGATTAACTTACAGACTAATTGCTTTCGTACATTTCGTGACTGTCGTTCAGGAACCGGGCATTAGTAACGGATTCTTCATCCAGAGTCTTTTGCAGCAGTTCCATCCCTTTACGGTCACCCAGCATTCTGGCATAGGACTGTACACAGCCATATCCTGCAATTTCATAGCTTTCCGCCAGTTGCGCGGACATCAGCAGGCCGGCATCTTTCACCTCGTGGGGAGCCTCTTCGGAGATCAGTTCCCTGCTCCCATTGATAATGCATTCAATGGGACGACAAGTTCTTCCGTTCCCCTTTGTGTGGTGAGAAGCCAGTATTTCTTCAAGACGTTCCACATGTACCCGGGTTTCCTCCATATGATGGGTGAAACCCTCCTTAAGGCGCGGATGCGTTGCTGCACAAGCCATCTCGTGCAGCGCGTTTACCAACTGGATTTCGGCACTATATAGGTCTTTGAGCTGCTCGATATACAGCTCCTCAATCGTATTTACGGTATTGATGGGCGACATAGTTTGAGTTCGTAACCTACCTTATCGGCCAACAGCTTAATTCTTTAACGTTCGCAGATTATTTATAATAGAATGTTGGGCGGCACATCTCTTTACTACGGCTACAATTTTCTTAACTTCATCAAAGGAGAATGCAGTACCGCGCAGTACAACTTCACGATCGCTGGTTACCACGACTTCGACATGATGTCCATCCATGGACAAATCCCGGATGTTGAGCATATTGTTGCGGATTTCACGAGCAAGGCGGAGATCTTCCTTGGTGCGCGACTGTACCGCGAGATCTTCCGGAACAGGATCGCCAAAGTGGCGAGCCGCGCCGTTAGAGGGGCGGAGAGGCATGGGAGCCAGTGGAAAAAACGCGAGTGCGGTCAGGCCGCCGATGGAGAGCTGAGGACGAACTTGAAGTTTCATGCTCGTTATTAGGCAAGCGCCATGCCAATTTAACTCAAGCTAAAACAACACGTTAATGATCAAGGGCTTATAAATACAACGCCTATCACAACCTTTTTTGTGCGGCCTTTATTCTCTTGCATATTGCATGTTATCGCATTTTGCACTGTGCGACTTGCATGATAGTGGCTGCTTCTTTGATCTTTCCCCGACGTGATTTCCCTGTAAAATCTCCTGCGACGTGAATTTTTTCCCCAAACCCAATCCGGCTTGTAGCATGGTCCGTGCTGTCTCTATTGCATGCTTCGCCTTAGTGGCAACAGCCGTCCTTTTCCTGTCGGGATGCGGAGCCGCATTTGAAAAGGCGGACTTCACTTTCATTAACGGCGCCGAGCCCCAGACGATCGATCCCGCACTGCTTGTGGGACAGCCGGACGGCCGCATTGTCCACTCCACTTTTGAGGGTCTGGCCTGTCGCTCCGCCGATGGTATCATTCAGCCGGGCGTCGCCGAACGCTGGGATATTTCTCCGGATGGCCGCGTCTATACCTTCCACCTTCGCGACAGCACATGGAGCAACGGAGATCCCGTTACGGCAACGGACTTTGTGCGCGGATGGCGCCGTGTCATTGAGCCGGAAACCAGTGCCGCCTACGCCGAACTCCTCTTCTTTATTGCCGGCGCCAAGGATTACCTGACCGCAGCCGCCAAGGACAAGCTGAAGGATCCCGTGCAGGAACAGGCTCGCCGC
>JBGGNE010000169.1:0-4105 GCA_041287705.1 Methylacidiphilales bacterium
CCCGGCGGGCGCTTCCCACCTGGCCAGCGGCTCGATGGCGCGTTCTTCCAGGGGGCGGCGAAAGTCATACACCTGCGGGGCCACCTGCGGCTTCTCCTTGTAGGTCTGGCTCATCATCTCGAACTTGGCGTCGATGTTGTCGATGTAATGGAGCATCCAGGCTTCCGGAGTGCGCGGCGTAACCGTGGCGCCGAATTCCCGCGTGCCGTGGTGCGAGCCGATGAGATGCAACAGATGCTCACGCACGGATTCGCGCGCGGGCTTGCGGCCGGGGGCGAAGACGGGATCATTCTCCAGCTGGCGCCAGAGGCGGTTCACCAGTTCGATACCCAGTGTAATGTGTCCAAGCATTTCGCCCATCGGCGTAATAGGGCTGGTGAATCCTTTGGCCGCGTAGTCCAGTTCCCACATCTTGCCGCTGTCGTGGAAGAGAACGCCGGTTTTCACAAGGTCCCAGTTAACGGTGGGATAGGCGCCCTGCAGACCGGCTGCGGCGCGCATCATCTGGGCGGTATGCTCCAGCAGACCACCACGGCGGGCGTGGTGCACATAGCGGGCGGCCGCAGCGCGCCGAAACTTGTCGGTATACTGGGTGAGAAACGTGCTGCACAGAAGCTGCAGCCGGGGATCAACAAGCTCGGCTACCTGGGCGTTGATAAACTCCCAGTCACGCTGAAGCGCAGCGCGGCGCTCGGGCGGTCCGGCAAAAAGCTCCGTGATTTCGGAGCCTTCCAGCCGGCGGATATGCAGGCGCTCTACGTTAAGCCCGAAGTGGTTACGCGAGAACACGCCATCCAGGCGCACGCAGTCGCCATCCTGCAGGTCCTCGGCAAAGTCATAAGCCTGGGAGTCCTCCCACAGCTTGAAGCGTTCAGTGCCGGTGCTATCGGCAATATCCAGTTCCAGGTAGGGTTTCCCGTTTCGGGTTGAGTTCTCCCGGATGCGGGAGACCTGGCAAACAACAACAACGGCGGCGGTGGCACCATCCATCAATGTCTGGCGCAGCAAATCTTGAACAGTCACCAGGGCATCTTGGCACAAGATTTCTGGTTTGTCTAAAACCATTTCCCGGTGCCAATAGCCATCAGACACATGATGGTTTTGACCTTAGTTCAGAACCGTCAGAGTCTGCTTCCACTTCACGTATGTCGGGCGGGTATTCTTGTAGTCGTCCATATTAGGAACGCGGATGCCCCAGCAGACGTTGGTGTCCTTGGCAGAATTCACCAGCGAGACTACGAAGCGGATGTAATTCTTCCCCTTCATCGTCATCTGCGTTTCTTCCGTGTCTCCCTTTGTTGAGGAGTCCTTTTCGGTCAGCTTTTCGCCTACTTCCACTTCCATCATCTTGGGCTGGGCACCCTTTGTCGGGACGAAAACAGAGAACTTGATCTGCTCTTCCTCATTAATCAGATCCACTTCACTGGCGCTGATCTCATCCACGCTGAACCCCGGCGGCACTCCTATTGTCAGCGTCTTGCCCTTGTGCAACGTCCAGCCTTCCGGCAAGGGAGCAGCATGCAGCGCCGCCGAGAAAATACCAACAAGTGCGATGCAGAGGAGGAAAAGGCTCTGCGAGTGTTGAACAAAGGTCATGCGCCCATGTTAATCACAAGCCCAGATTGTTACCAGACCATCGAATGCGAAATGACGGACCCTCTCTCCTCCCTTCCCTCCCGCTCTGTCCGCCCCTCATTGCGCCTTATTCCCACCACGCAGCAAAGCGAATCAGAACTAGACAAATTAATGCCTGCGATTGGTCTTATTCTAATGAGCGATCAAGATGAGCCTCGTACGCACAGGATTTTTTGTCAAGGGCAAGGCGCGAGGAGGGAGCATATTAAACTGAGCGTCATAATTAATTGCGCATGTTTGAGGCTTATTCAGAGCAAAATTACTCGCACATATTTACGACGCTCCGTTTAGAATAATATGTGACCGACGAGCAACGCAACGATTGACAAAAAAGACATGCGAACGAGGCTCAGCTTGATCGCTCATTAGAATTAGTCCTCGCGCAGCATCAGCTCGTACATCTTGGCCTGAAGGTTGTCCGCGCGCATCAGCGTTTCGCCTACCAGAATCGCATTGATGCCACAGGAGCGCAGACGGCGCACATCTTCGCCCGTCTTGATGCCGCTTTCGCTGATGGCCACGCAGTCCGCAGGGATCTCATCGATCAGCTCTTCCGTCACCGCCAGGTCCACCTGAAACGTCTTCAGGTTGCGGTTATTGATGCCGAGCATTTCCGGCCCAAGCTCCAGCGCGCGGTCCATCTCTTCCAGATTATGAACCTCCACCAGCACTTCCAGCTGCAGGGTACGGGCAGTATCGTGCAGACGCAGAAGCTGGTCATCGTCCAGCGCGGCCACGATGAGCAGGATGGCATCGGCGCCGGCAACCACGCTCTGGTAAATCTGCAGTTCGTCGATAATGAAATCCTTGCGCAGGATGGGCAGATCCACTTGCTCGCGCACGTCATGCAGGTACTGCAGCTTGCCGTGAAAGAAGTTCTCGTCGGTCAGCACGCTGAGCGCGTGCGCGCCATGCCGGGCATATTCGCGCGCCTGACCTATGGGGTTGAAATTGTGGGAGATAACACCCGCGGACGGGCTGGCCTTTTTGATCTCCGCGATCAGCCCTACGCTTTCCCCCTGGGAGATCGCCACAGCCATCCCGCGGAAGTCATTGCGCAGCAGAGCCAGGCGCCGCAGCTCGGCTGCATGGGGTTGCAGGCGCAGCACTTCATCTTTCTTGCTGTGCAGAATCTCGGCCAGACGATCGGCCGTGGCGGGCGGGGTACTCATGGAAATGGACCTTAACCCGCCCGGGCGGCACTGGCAAGCCCGGCGCACCAGCCCGGATATTTCGTCAGGGTAGCGGTGTCTGGGACAACTGAACATACCGCAACTCCCATTGCGCGGCATATGCGTTGAGCAACGTGACCTCGCCGGTTTTGACATCGCACTGAAAGAGACCGTATCGCCAGGGACCAGCAGCACTCATGCTGATCCCCGGCACGCAGGCTTGATCTTACTCCGATTTCTTACTCAGACTTCAGCGAGGCCATATCGATCGAGAAGCGATACTTGATGTCGCCCTTCAGCAGGCGCTCGTAGGCTTCGTTGATCTTCTGGATCGGGATGATTTCGACGTCAGCGGTGATGTTGTGCTGGCTGCAGAAATCCAGCATCTCCTGCGTTTCCGCGATGCTGCCGATGGGGGAGCCGGAGAGGCTCTTGCGGCCCATCAGGAGTGAGAAGGCGGATACGGAGATCGGCTTCTCGGGCGCGCCCAGCATGGTAAGGGTGCCGTCCGGAACAAGCATTCGAAGCAGGGTGTCGATGTCGTGCTGCGCGGAGACGGCGTCGAGGATGAAGTCGAAGCTGCCCATATGTTTCGCCATTTCATCGGCGTTGCGCGAGACAACAACCTCGTGCGCACCCAGACGGAAGGCGTCCTCCTTTTTGCCGGGCGACGTGGTGAACACGACGACATGGGCGCCGAACGCGCGGGCGAACTTGACGCCCAGGTGGCCCAGTCCGCCAATGCCGACGACGCCAACTTTCTTGCCGGGGCCGACTTTCCAGTGGCGCAGCGGAGAGTAGGTGGTGATGCCGGCGCAGAGAAGCGGCGCAACCGCAGCGAGCGGAAGATTGGTCGGAACGCGCAGCGCAAAGTGCTCATCGACTACGATGCTCTCGGAATAACCGCCATAGGTGGGGCCGCCGAGCACCGGGTCCATGCCGCCGTAGGTCCAGACCGTGGAGGGCGAAAACTGCTCGTTGCCCGCTTTGCAGTACGGACAGTTGGCAACATCGCCGCCAACCATGCAGCCTACGCCGGCCAGGTCGCCGATCTTGAGTTTGGTGACTGCGGAGCCGACTTTTCTTACGCGGCCCACGATTTCGTGGCCAGGCACTGCGGGATAGGCTGCGGGCATGGCTTCGCTCCATTCGTTGCGAACAAAGTGGAGATCTGAGTGGCAGACGCCGCAGAATAGGATCTCGATCTCGACATCGCGGTCCGTGACTTCGCGGCGCTGAATGGTATCAGCGGCCAGCGGCGAGGTAGCGCCGGCGGCAGAGTAGGCTTTGACTGAATA
>JBGGNE010000170.1:0-19657 GCA_041287705.1 Methylacidiphilales bacterium
CGCGGACTGCGCACCGCCTTCGGCAGCTTCTTTGTGTACATGTGCGGCATGTGCATCATCATCGCCTATGCCGGTATTTACGCCGTGGCCGCCCTGGGGATGACCTCCAGGCAGCTCATCATGTTCTTCCTCATCCTTCAGGTGACCAGCGCGGTGGGGGCCTTTCTGTTCGGTTTTGTGCAGGATAAGCTGGGCTCTGTGCGCACGCTGCAGATCACGCTGGTGATGTGGACCGGCGTTGTGATCGCGGCGGCTATGGTGAAGGATGTCACCTCGTTTATCATCCTGGGCAATGTAGCCGGACTTGTGATTGGCAGCACCCAGGCTGCCAGCCGAGCCCTGGTGGCGCAGCTCGCTCCCGAGAGTCAGCATGCCGAGTACTTCGGGCTGTGGGCGCTGTTTGGCAAGCTGGCCGGCGGCTTTGGCCCGCTCATCTTTGGGCAGATTATCTGGTACGCAGGCCGCGCCGCGGCGACTGCGGATGGCACTATCCCGCCCGGTGCCGGGTATCGCCCCGCACTCTATTTTACCACGCTCTTTTTCATTGGTGGTTTGATCTGGCTCAGTATTGGCGCTAACGATCTTATCAGGGAAACCAGCGGCAAGAAAGCTCCTGCAGTCACCTGAGGTGAGGAACCCGGGTGCACTAACGGGGCGCTTCTTCATTGCGGCTTCTCTCTTCGCAAGATTCAATCATCCGATTTGCCACAATATATAGGGGACAGCACAGCAGTTAACATCTGCACGTCCGTCCCGAAAGCGATTCCCGCCACACGCCACGCCGCCCATGCCAGCGCCCTCGCCCTCCCGTATCCTCATCGTCAAACCAAGCGCACTTGGCGACGTGGTACAGGCGCTGCCCGTCCTGACCGGTCTGAAACGGCACTGGCCCGCAGCGCAAATCGACTGGATAGTAAATGACAGCCTTGCCGGTATTATTGAGGGCCACCCGTGTCTGCACCGACCCGTGCTCTACCAGCGCAAACAATGGACGAAGCTATCCGCACTTCCCAGAGTGCTGGATTTCGCACGCGAACTGCGCCGGACACGTTACGATCTGGTCATAGATTTACAGGGACTTGCCCGCAGCGGCCTGATGACCTGGGCTACCCGCTGCCCGCGCCGCATCGGGCTGCGCTCCGCCCGCGAAGGCTCGCGTCATGCTTATACCGAGCTTATTGATGACACCAAAGAGAGCTCCGCATCCGCCCGCTACCTGCTGGCGCTCCAGCATCTGGGCATCGAGCCGCGGCCGCACGATTTTGGCCTGACGGCAACCGTTCCACTGCCTTTCTTCTACACGCCTGATAAAAAAGGCGTTCCACCCATTGTGGTGCATCCCTACAGTCAGTGGCGGACAAAGCTGTGGCCGTGGCGCTACTTTCAGCAGCTTGCGGATGCCGCGCCGGCGCAACCCTTTGTCGTTGTGGGGGAAGGCCCATGGTTCCCCATTACGGGCCAGAATGTCACCGACCTGCGCGGCACGCTAAACCTGCGCCAGCTCATCGCCGTGCTTCACAGCGCCTCCGCAGTGCTTAGCACCGACAGCGGGCCTGCACATCTGGCTGCGGCGCTGGGGAGGCCCACTCTGGCGCTTTTTGGCGCTACGGACTGTCGTAAGACCAAACCGGCCGGCCCGCGCGTGGAAGTAATAACACATGAAGTTTTTTGCTCACCATGCCTAAAACGCCATTGTCGCAACAGCTTCCCCATGGAATGCATGTCTGGACTGGATCCGCTGCATGTTCTGCGCAAGTTGCAAGCGATGATTTGTGACGATTCAGCTTAACGGCCAAAGCTTTAGTGAATTTTCGCAACACGCTTATTATAAGCTAGTTGCGAATAAAGTAAAAATATAGCCATCCTACAGTCTAATGCGGTTTAAGACGGTCAAAATGCTACAAATACCGCTTTGAAGTGGTAAAATCGCAACATTCGGGCAAGGGAAATCGGCAATTTTTTTGTAGCGGATGCGCTTTTTTGGGATCAAAAGCGGTTTGTCGCCAAAATTTTTTAACGACGAATTTGGCTACAATTTAACAGCGAAACCTACGGGTGCCATGATAAAAGCTTATGATGTAACATGTTGGTGTCCTTGTTGTTGAGTTATTACTCAAATGATCACTCAAAAGTGCCATTAGTTTTCCTTAAAGGCGTTGTTTCTTATTCGTCAAAATTTCCTCACTTGACTTGGCACCGGATTAGCTTATTTCGTATGGCATCAACCCAAGGAGTAACACCATTATGGTCGCAAAAAGCAATCGCAGTTGGACAAGCCAAAACGTGATCGAAGAGATCCAGGCCTGGCACAAGGCAGAGAAACCCCTTTACTCGCATTTCATGCGCCAGAATTATCAGGAACTTCTGGCAGCGGGTATCCGCTACTTCGGTGCCTGGCGCAATGCGGTGGAAGCCGCCGGCATCGGTTATGACGCCGTTCGCAAATATCGCGACTGGTCCAAGAGCCGCATCATCAGCACCGTTCGCGAACTTCAGGCACAGGGTGTGGATCTTTCCTTCCGCTCCATGATGCTCAGCAAGTACGCCCCCATGGTGTACGCCGCTATCCGCCCCAACCATTTCGGCAGCTGGAAGTCCGCTCTCGCCGCCGCCGGCCTCGCCCCGGAAGAAATCTACCGCTACCGCAGCTGGGATGATGACCTCATTCTCGCTGAAATCCGCCGTCTGAAGGACAGCGGTGCCGATCTGAGCTCCAAGAAGATGGACGAGACCTCCAACCCGCTGATCGCCACGGCACGCCGTCGCTTTGGCAACTGGGGCGCCGCCATTGAACGCGCCGGTCTGGACTATGACTCCATCCGCCGCCGCCGCCGCTGGACCAAGGTCCTCATCCTGGAAGAAATCTCCCGCCTTAAGGACGAAGGTGCCGATCTGCGCAGCGGTGAAATCCGCCAGCACCACCCCGCCCTCTTCGCCGCCGCCTGCAAGCCTCGCTTCTTCGGCAGCTGGGGCAAGGCTCTCTCCGCCGCTAACGCAAGCGTGCCGGAAGAAGAGCCGGTCCTCTAAAGGCCCGCCTCGATCCTCTCGAGGTTCCTCAGAGAACCCGAATATGGTGCGCAATTCCTGTTGATACGCCGGGGCTCCGCGACAAAGCAGTCGCGGGGCTTCGGTAAGATACAAGAATCACCATTCAGCCCTCGGTTATACATATCAGGATCCGGAATACGTTCCGGAAGCGCTTTGCGCGATAGAAGTTCTTCGTATCCGTATGCGGTACGGTTTGGACTCCCGGACATGGCTCTCCTGCCATTCAAGTCTGGGCTGCCGCACACCAGGTCTTCTGCCTTAACCTCAGATGCCCGGAGTGCAGCCTGAAGCTCGTGGATTAGCTTATGCGGTCTTAGCTGGTCTGGGCTAACTGCTTCGTTGTCAAAGCGTTCCCTAAGGGCAGGGACATTGTCAGTCCTTTAGCAGCCATTCCATGGCCTGTGGAAACCCGTCTCTGCACGGCGCGATTTCGTGCCCTTCCCCCGTAAAGCCAGGGGCGAATCTCCGCGCCATGATTCTGGAGATTTGTTGCAATCTCTTGCATTCTCGTCCATTCGCAAATACAGACGATGCGAGTACTGATCTCGCCAGTTTTGCTTGGCGAGCCAGGTATTCCAGATCTTGATTTCCTGCACGTCAGGCGCCTTGCCCGTTGCCAGTGCCCTGCCGCAGCGCTTCATCAGTCTCGCCGGCCAGCGTAAGTTCCTCAAGATGGACGTAGGAAATCGCCAGAAACTGGCAGCACAGTCGTCAGGCAGTTCTGAGTTGCAGAGGTGGAGGCATTTCCGGTTCGCCAATGGGCGCGATATGCTGAAATCCGTTTCCTGATGGGCTGGTTGCTGCGATGGACCTGGTACAAAAGTCAAAATCTGGGGTTCCAGAGATTGCGGTTACCGCCCTGTTTAGCGCATCCTCGAGTGCCTTCTTGTTGATAGGTTTAGAGGTGAAATCTGTCATTCCGGCAGCCAGGCAGATGTCGCGATCGCCATGCATAGTACTTGCCGTCAGGGCGATGATCTGGGCAGGAGTGAGGCGGTCGGCGGCCTCCAGTTCCCGTATTTTTCGAGTCGCCGTGTACCCGTCCATTTCAGGCATCTGGCAATCCATCAGAATGATCTGGTACCGATTCTTTAGCCATGCTTCCACGGCTTCTGCTCCGTTGGAGACCGTATCAGCTGTAAAACCGAGTTGATCCAGCATGCGTGTTACCACCATTCTGTTTACCTTGCCATCCTCCGCTACCAGCACATGAATTTTCCTACGGGCGGCGTCAGCAATTGCTGGAAGCGGATCGCTCGCTTCGGAACGTGATTCAGAATTTGCCAGGTCCGAGGAGCTTTGTTTGGGAAGTTGTAACGTAAACGAGAAGGTTGAACCCTGACCCGGTATGCTTGTTACCGACAGTTCTCCCCCCATCGCCGTCACCAGTTTTCGACTTATCGCAAGGCCAAGCCCGGTGCCGCCAAACTTACGCGTGGTAGAGGCATCTGCCTGGGTAAACGATTGAAAGAGACGCTTGAGAACCTCCTCAGGGATTCCAATGCCCGTGTCGTGTATCGAGAAATGCAACCCGATTCCTTCGTTGGACTCATTGACAGACGAGATGCTCAGCCACACCTTACCCTGGCTGGTAAACTTAATAGCGTTGCCAAGCAGGTTAACCATGATCTGCCGCAGGCGATTAGGATCGCCCATGAGATGCGTGCATGCGTTGGGTTCAATGGTGTAGCTAAGATCAACGCCTTTTGTGCGAGCCTGCAAAGTCAACAGTTTAATCGTGTTCTCGACGATCTCCTTCAGGCTGAACCCTACATTTTCCAGAGTCATCTTTCCTGCCTCAATTTTAGAGAAATCAAGGATGTCGTTGAGGATAAAGAGCAATGCGTCGGCGCTGACTTTGATTGTTGCTGCGAATTCGCGCTGCTCTTGTGTCAGGTTGGTTTCCAGAAGGAAGTTCACCATACCGATAACACCATTCATTGGCGTACGGATTTCGTGACTCATATTCGCAAGAAACTCGCTTTTCGAATTGCTTGCCACAAGCGCTTCCTGAGCCAGCAACTGGGCTTTTTCGGTGGCGCTTATCAGCGACAGATTGGCTTCATTCAACTGGGCATTGGCGGCTTCAAGTTTTGAAGTTCTCTCCTGAACAAGCTTTTCGAGATCTTCGAGATAGTGCTTGGTCTGCTGATAGAGCCGCCACTTTTCAGTCATGGAGATTGCCAGTTGCAGAACCTCAATGGTGTCGAAAGGCTTTTTCAGGATAACCAGACGATCGGAATAACCGAAACGCTTCAGGATGTCTTCCCACGAGTAGTCAGAATAGGCCGTGCAAATAACGACCTGGAGATCGGGATACTTCTGCCAGATTTTAGCCGTTGTTTCGACTCCATCCCAGCCGGGCGGCATGCGTACATCGACAAACGCCATCGAGTACGGGCGATTCTCCGACAGACTTTTCTCAATCAAAGCCAGGCCTTCCTGTCCCTGATAGGCAGAATCGACATCGAACACAGGGTGCTGAAACGATGTATTCTCGTCCGTATCATCGCCAAAAAGCGCAGCTTCCGCCGAATCGTGGTCCTCGGATGCTAATTCTGCAGGCATCAGTATCTTACGAAAGTCATTATGAATCGCGCGATTATCATCGATCACAAGGATGCGTCGATTTTGAGAGAGTTCCGTTTTCATATGGAGGCAAGGGGCTCGCGCTTCAGACTTGGGGAGAGCAGGTCAGAATTCATGTTGGAAAGGGACGCACTTGCACCGGGTTTGTAAGGCAGTGCCAGCGTAAAGGTGGCTCCCTTGTCAGACCCGTCGCTCCGAACTGTAAGCGCCCCGCCCATTTCGACGGCGGCAAGAGCCGCATTGTGAAGGCCAAACCCATGTCCATCCTTACGGGTGGTAAAGCCATGATTAAAGATGCGTGTCAGGTTTTCCTCGGGAATTCCTACGCCGTTATCGATAACCGATATATAGACCCACTCGTCATTTCTGGCTAGTCGAAGCGTCATCCGTTTGTCCGTGCGAAGGGACTCGTCGCAGGCGTATTTTGCGTTACGTACCAGATTGACGAGAATCTGGAGGATCTTATGTTTCTCAACGTCCATCGGCGGCACCTCCCCGTAGTCGCGGAATAACTCAACACCATGGCGCTGCAGGGCGCCGAGGTTCAGACGAAGAGCATCCTCAATAAGCTCGCTCAGTTTTATTGTCTCCACTATGCCGGAAATTTTGGCGTAATTCTGCTGCATCGCCACGATGTCCTTGATGTGATCAATGTTCTCCTGAAGCTGAGCAAGCTCCTGGAGCGCAGAATCCCGCTCTCTTGCAAGTTGCTCAGCAAGCTGGCCCAGATACCCGGGGATTTGCCTTCCCTTCGGATCTGCGGTGAGATAGCTCCCAAGATCGGAACTATGCGATTGAAGCATGGTGACAATTTTTGTCAGATTGCCGGCTTTGGTGTTCTTCAACTGTGTGGTAACGAGCGACGAGGAGACATTAACACTGTTCAAAACGTTACCCACGTTGTGTAAGACGCTCGTAGCGACCTCTGCCATACCGGCCTGACGTGATGTGTCTACAAGTTGCCTGTGCAGAGCTTCGAGCTTGGCTTCAGCTCGCTTACGAGCCGTAATATCAGTGACAGCTCCTTCGGCAATAGCCTTGTTTGCGTAGTGGCGCGCTGAGATCAGCAAAGTTTTCTGTCCTCCGTCCGGATCCGGGCAGGTTGTCTCGAAATCAGTTACTTCGCCCTGGCTTGTAATTGCAGATCGAAAGAGAGCGGCATTCTCTGGCATTAAAGAGAAAATCGACCGGGTGCTCCCACATCCGCCACCACGTTCCTGCATGCAGCCCAGAAGACGGGCCATTGCCACATTGGTTTTGAGCAGGTGCCCCTCGGAGAGCTCCGCCTGCCAAAGGCCGACGGGAGCTGCATCGTAAAGATTACGGAGCTGAATTTCACTCTGATCAAGCTTGAGAATCGTGTCTGCCAGAGGACTGACAATCCTGCGATACACGAACAGTGCCAAAAGCACAAACACGCCCAGTCCTCCGGCTACGATAGCATTCTGATAAAAAATAAGCCAATTCGAGCGCTGCAATTCGAGCTTCTGCATCAAAAGAAGCATGTTATCCACCTTTGCCACCAGCCGCATCGCAGCCTGCTGCATGAGGGCCAGATCCGGGTGATCATGAAGCTGACTCTTTTGCGATCGCAAAACACGTACAGAAGCTCGCTTCACTTCGTTCCACAAGGCCGCAATTTCCTCAAGACTGGAGTGAATATCCGGGGCGTCAACGCGGGGAAGAGAGACGGTGACAGAACCCAGTTTCGTCGTGCCGCCCTCAAGCAGAGCTTTCATGGAGCGCTCAAACTGTTCCGACGTCTCCGCGCTCAGTTTTCGTTGCTCAAGAAGGGTTTCCCAGTCCGAGATAGAGAGGCCCACCAGGGCAAGATTGGCCTGGCGGACGAATTGCTGAACCAGCATCCGCTGGCGTCCTGCGGCGTTAATGATTTCCATCGACTGCCTTCCTTCCTCAATAACACCAATCATCGCCCGGTTCGAATAGATCAGCAGAGCAGCCAGGACAACAAGCAACACCAGCAATCTTAGCATCAGACTGCGTTTGAGGGACGTAATTGTAGATCTCATGGCCGCAGCAAAGGATGAAAAAACACCTATTTAATAATGTTGTACTTTGCGTCCTCTGCCTTTTTCTTCATGTCCCGTATATCATCGTAATTGTGATCGTCCACTTTCTCAAATCGATCAACCAAAGCTTCATCCAGAATCTTTCGTCCCTCGGGATCTGTACTCATTCCCAGAAAAGAGTTCTGTAGCTTAAGTCGATTTACCTCGGGAACTCTGACAGAAATTACTATAGGACAAATGCCGGCAGGTCCGCAGCTTTCGATCACCCTGACTTTACCAGCATTTCCAAAACCTTTTGCCCTGTCGAAATCCAACACAAGGCTATCCACATAGCTGGCATCCGCTTCGCCCTCCGCCACCATTCGAATCGATTCCTCATGAGAGCCGGACCGAAGCACTTTTCCAAAAAAACCTTTCATCTCACCAAGTTCGATCAACCGGAACCTCGGCATATTATAGCCTGAATTCGACAACTCATCGTTATAGACATATGTTTTCCCTCGTAATTCCTGCACGGATTTGATGGAGCTGTCATTTCTTACTACAAGATCTGAAAAATATTTAGGCTTCCCACCATAGCGCTCGGCTTTCATGATTGGCGCGACGAGAAGCTGGACGGTTGGCTTGTCTTTATCCCGTTCGATTACATAGGGAAACCCACATACATACGCAGCGTCAATAGCACCGTCCGCCAGCATTTTGTTAATGGTTTCATACGATAGACCGGTGACAAGCTCACAATGAATTCCAGACTTTCTGGTAAGATAATCAGTGATCTTCTGAAACACAGGCATGCCGGATTCCGAAACAAAGGCCGCGGACATCGCGATACGGATGGGGCGCTCTTGTTGCTTCGTTACAGCAGGTTCCTGGGCTCGCACTAATGCAATCGGCAGGCTACCAATCAATACAAAAGCAAGCATAGCACCGCAGGCTACAGAAAAGAGAAAGTGTTTGCTCATTGAAAGATAAAAAATGAATGACATCCAGAGTTCAGGAAACGCGCAAATCTCTTACCGGACTGTAGCGGCCAGACTCGCCTGAATTGCCAGCGGATTTCCCGCGCAGTCAGTTCATACATAGATAGTTAAGCACACATTTGTCGCAATTCAAGGCCTTTGGCCGGCAGTGAGAAAGATCTGTTTTTAATTGCCCGATTTATAGGGAAACGCCAGCTCATGGCTGTTATATAATCGGAGCACTGGATCCATTTCTTTAGCAGTTATCCGTATGAAATTAGAAAATGACGATGCGGAATGGCCTTAAGAGTGAATTAACTCAGCATTGCAGGTCCGTCATCATGAATGCCGTAAAATATCGAAGTACCTGCCTGGAACATCTCAAACAGGTGTCTGAGCACAGGCCTGCTCACGTTAACCGCTGTGCCGGCTTCGCACAGGGGAGCTGCTTACACAGCGAATGCCGAACACGGAGAAATCTTCCGCCATTCATTGATACGTATCTGGAGCGGGGTTACTGAGCTGATACCGTTTCGTGAACGGTTATCAGGCAGCCGCCGTATGCCTGCAGGAATTCCTGCAACGCAACATCAACATCATCATTATCGAAACCGGATCATCAGGGTTTAACAATCCTAATGATACTGCTTTCCCTCTGACTCATGTCCACAGTGCGTCACTTTGAGTCGGGCTGCCGGGGGTTTTATAGAAATTGCCACTGATGCAGGAGAGTGGTTCCTGGGCTCTGCTTTCACTGCTCTTCATGCGTCGATAGACATTTGCCGATGGTTCGTTATCGAACCGGGACAGGATATCTCCTCTTCTGTCCAGCGTGTCCATAAAGCCATTAACGATCGCAGCTTCATTACAACCTGGGGTCAGGGTAAGCACGAGATCCCCAGTGGAAACACGAAACGCGGCGGCAAGGGCGTCAGCATCGCTGGATGAGAGGCGTTTGCGAGTTGCATGGATTCGGCTATCGCTCAATGAAAGCTGGGCAATTTCTTCCCAAGACCCATCGTTGCTGCCTCTGTCCACATAGATAATTTCGAAATTTACATTGCGTACCGAGCAGGCAAGTGCAATGCGCACATACAAATCTCTTACGGACGCCCTCTGATTATAAAGGACGACAACAAAGCTGATGCCCAGAGAAGTGGGCCGAGACATATTTGCCGAGCATCGGCTCACTCTCCGGTCAGTTGCTTTTCCCGCAACATTCTGCAGTATCCGTTTCGCAGTCTCGGGAAGGCGCCGGGTAGGAGAAGTCGTCATGTTGAGAAGTATTGCAGCAGTCTGACCCGGATGCTATTGGGTGAAGCCTGAAGCGACCCCTCGAAATACCTTAGAAACCGCAATCCCCAACTCCACATTGGCGTTTCTGCTGACACCGTGCTACAAAAGGAAAGGCATTGTTTATTGATGCTTCAGGTTTAGTTCGCTCAACAGGGTCCGCAATGGGCTGGCAATTTCGCCCGGCTGCCAGACTACGAACAAATCCCAGGTTGCGCCGGCGTCAGCGATGGGAACCATGACGACGTTCGGAACATTCAGGTGAGAAATGAAGGCTGGTTGAATCGAAATGGCTTCTTCATTGGCTGCCACGGTGAGCGATTCCACAAGACCATCTGGTTTGCCAATAGTGGCCAAGCGGGGCCGGAAACCGCCATACTTGCGGCAGAACTGAGTGATCCTCTGAGTGTATCCCGGGACCACATCGTCCGATCCTCGCACGAACAACTCGTCCTTTAATTGTGAAAGAGACACCTGCTTTTCAGCCGCGAACCGGTGGCTGACAGGAAGCGCAACCACGCTGCCCACCCTCGCCAGTTTGCGAGCAAAGAAATCGCGCGAGAGCACGTCTATACCGTGCAAGGTCAATGCTACATCAATTTTATTTTGCCGTAATGCGATAATCATCTCGCCAGGCGTTTGATCGAGCATTTCGACTCTCAGCCTTGGGTAAGCGCGCCGCAGCACGGTCAGCGCCGGGCCAAGATACTCCTGGACGGCCGATGCAACATAGCCAATCCGCAACCGTTCACTTTCCCCACGAGCCATCTGGCGGACCTCGGCCATGATGGAAGATAGGCCAGGCCCTCGCCCACGCCTTCGCCCGTAAAAACATCGATGTGACCGTCGCGAGCCGCCGGCCGCCGGAGGCATTGGCACAGCAGGCTCGGGCGATTGGACCAAGGGTCGTCGCCAAGTCGCTGCAGGATGCACTCAAGGCCGACACAATCATCCTGGCGGTCCCGTTCGAGGAACATGGCGAGGTTGCGAAGGCCCTGCCGAGCTGGAAAGGCAAGACGGTCATCGACGCAATGAACACGTTAGTTCCACCTGAGGAGCTGGACGGTCTCCCGTCCTCCGCCTTCGTTGCGAAGTCGTTCACCGGCGCCAGGTTCGTGAAAGGTTTCAATCACCTGCCTGCGGCCACCCTGGCTGCCGATCCGATCGTCGAGGGGAGCCTGAGAGTGGAAAGGTCAAATCTTTGAATTGCTAACCATGCGTTTGGCGCTCTTGAGGGAAATTACGAGAGGCGACTTTGATGACAGTACGGATGCAAATCACCTAATGGTTCGGGCGATTTGCACCATTTTGAGTAAAAATGCGAGTCCAGCTTTCCCGAAGGAAATTAGTCAGGTATTGAGAACCACAACTTTCAGCAGAAACAAAACCTCAAGTTGCATTTTGCACTCCGGAGAAGGCAAAAGGCAATTAAACTCTCAGCACAAGTAGCTCCAACAAAGAGGGTTCAGCTGATACCGTGCCGTTTGGCACATCATCTGCGAGTAATAGAAAGGATATGCCTCTTGATGCCCAACAACTATTGGCCGCCATCGTAGATTCTTCCGATGATGCTATTATTTCCAAAGACCTCGACGGTACCGTAACCAGTTGGAATAAGGGAGCCGAGAGAATCTACGGCTATACAGAGAAGGAGATGATCGGAAAGTCCATTACGACTCTTATTCCCGATGACCGACTCGATGAAGAACCTTCCATTCTTGAACGTATTCGCGCGGGGGAACGCATTGACCACTATCAGACGGTTCGCAGGACGAAGGACGGACGGTTGATCGATGTTTCCCTGACGGTCTCTCCTATTCGCGACGCAGAAGGGAATATCGTGGGGGCATCCAAAATTGCACACGACATCACAAAGGAAAGGCGCGCTCAGGAGCAATTGCACCAGAGTGAAGAACGTTACCGGGTCACCCTGGCAAGCATTGGAGATGCTGTTATTGCCACCGATGAAAAGGGCCATGTCTCCTTCATGAATCCCGTGGCGGAGGCATTGACGGGCTGGCCGGTGGCAGAAGCCATTGGACACCCTTTGGGATCCGTCTTCCAAATCGTCAATGAATTCACCCGCGTACCGATCGAGGATCCCGTCACCAAGGTGCTACGGATGGGCATGGTCGTAGGATTGGCCAATCATACCATCCTTATTTCGCGAGATGGAACTGAGCGTCCGATTGATGATAGCGGAGCTCCGATCCGGGACCCGCAAAAGGGAATTCTGAAGGGCGTCGTCCTGGTCTTTCGGGATGTGACGGAGAAACGTGCCGCCGACCTGTCCGCTCTGCGTCTCGCCGCCATTGTGGAAGGCTCGGAAGATGCGATCGTAAGCAAGCGCCTGGATGGAACAATCACCAGTTGGAACCATGCTGCCGAACGTATCTTAGGCTATTCCGAATCGGAGGCGATCGGCAAGCCAATCACTCTCATCATTCCACCGGCACGGTATGCGGAAGAGCGGGAAATTATCGCCCGCCTTAAAGCGGGCGAGCGAGTTCAGCACTTCGAGACAATCCGCGTGACAAAAGATGGTCGAGAGATTGACGTTTCCCTTTCCATTTCCCCCGTTAGGGATCCCTCCGGTCATATCATCGGAGCTTCCAAGATCTTACGCGACATCACGGAAAGGAAAAAGGTGGACCGCGATCTTCTCATGGCCCAACGCCAGTTGCAGGAGCGGGCAGGCGAATTGGAAATCCGGGTACGGGAGCGAACCGCCAGACTCCAGGAAATGATGGCGGAACTGGAGAGCTTTTCTTACAGCGTTTCACATGACCTGCGAGCGCCCCTGCGGGCCATCCAGCAATACGCCCAAATCCTGACGGAAGATTATAGGGATAAGCTGGATGATCTGGGACGCAATTACCTGGGCCGGATCGTCTCCTCGACCACTCGAATGGATGCGCTCATTCGCGACGTGCTCACCTACAGTCGAGTGGTTCGTTCCCACATTCAGTTGGTTCCTCTGGACACGGAGCGGCTCCTGCTGGATCTGATAGAGCAATACCCCGCCTTCCAGCCGCCGGCGGCGCAGATCGATATCGCAAGCCCACTCCTGTGGGTGATGGGTCATGAAGCGTTTTTAACTCAGTGTCTTTCCAATCTTATAGGCAATGCCGTTAAGTTTGTTCCCTCGGACAGACTTCCGCATGTTGGTGTGAAAACGGAACAGCGAAAGGGGATGGTGAGGTTGTGGGTGGAAGACAATGGAATCGGAATCGATCCAAGCGATCAGGACCGGATTTTTGGCATCTTCGAAAAGGCTGATCCCGGACAAAATTACGAGGGGACCGGGATTGGCCTTTCAATCGTGAGAAAGGCCGTGGAACGCATGAACGGGAAATTGGGAATAGAATCCGAAAAAGGGCATGGAAGCCGCTTTTGGATTGAACTTTCCCCTACAAACGTGGGTAACTAAAATGACAGAAACGAGATTTGGAGTCGCCGCTGAATAAACTATTGAACTTATTCAGCGGCGACTCCTTTAATTCACCACGTGCCCTGCTTGCGGCACAACGAAAGGGAGGGTGCTTATGCGACCTATATTATTGGTTGAAGACAATCAGGACGACGTCCTGTTTTTCCGTCGGGCAATGGGTAAGGCGGAGATTACCCATCCTCTTCACGTCGCATGGAATGGAGCGGAGGCGATCGAATATTTGAACAAATTCGCGGGAGTTTCAAATCCGCAGGAGGGACTGCGGCCCAGTCTTGTACTACTTGATTTGCAGTTGCCGCATGTCAAGGGAATGGACGTTTTAAAGTGGATACGTGAGCAACCGGAACTGCGAACCCTCATCGTGATCATTCATACCTCTTCACATCTTGAGGCCGAAATTGAACGAGCCTATAAGTTGGGTGCGAATTCATTTTTGGTCAAAGCGCCTTGTGCCGATCAGCTTGTTCATATGTTGAAACTTGTGAAGGCTTATTGGCTGGAGCTTAACGCTTCCGTCGGCGGCGATTTGCGGTCCTCCGCGGATATCTGACTACCGGCATCGGGCAATCTGCCTTGCCTGGGCGACGCCGGCCTTCGGGCGGAGGTGAGCAGGGAGGCGGAAACCATTGCCGGGCGGTATTCTGCCCGTCGGTTACCCGCTATGGGGCTATCCGATGAGGTGGGGGATCTCTGGCGCGGGTTCTCCCGTGTGCATCATTTTGAACGCGATTTGGAGCATACTTGATTCAGGGAAGGAGAATGCCTCTCTTTTTCTTTTAATTGCTCAAGGAGCCCTACAATTCGCTTCTGCTCTGTTCTCAGAGGGGATTTTTGAAAATAGCTCCTTGCTCCCATACGTAAACTCTCGGACACATCCCGTTCCAGAAATGAACCCGAAACGACAACTACGGTCAATTCTGTCAAAGACTCTCTCTTTATCCACCGCAGCACGTCAAAACCGTTCATACGGGGCATACTGAGATCCAGCAAGATAAGATCAGGCCATGGAAAAGTGGCCCTGTCATGGAAGGGGCCATCACCCTGGAGATACTCGATTGCCTCCTGCCCATCGCGCACCTCTGCCGCGACATATAAGGATCTGCTTCTCTCCATCGCCAATTTCATAAAGAAGCGGTCGTCATCGGAATCGTCTACAAGCAAGACGGCATACCTTTTTCGCTTCATGGCATCTTTTCCTGTTAATATCCGGGCACTTTCGCCCTCCGCGTCATTCGTCGTTCTATCGTGTTACCGCATAAGTTTGCTATAGCCTGTTTTGCATGGTTTGCCAAGCATCGAAATGCTCAGTTGGTCTTAAAGCTTATAATCCGATTTAAATACTAGCCTAAAGCAACCGATGATTGGTGTCCACCTTCAGAACGGCATCCAACTCAAATCGATTCTCAGAGCGAAGCTTTCTTCGGCAAAGTTTCTTTAGCTTCAGGTCAAAAAAATCTTGAATGGTGACGGTAGTAAATCGTAAAGAGTTAGCAGCCATAGGTATGGCTGTATTCCATCATCGAAGATTACCATGATTGAAGTACGCAACCTGACCAAACATTTTGGATCGAAGGTCGCGGTGGGCGGAGTTTCGTTTAAGCTGGAGAAAGGCGAGGTTCTCGGATTTCTCGGGCCAAACGGAGCTGGCAAATCGACGACTATGAGGATGATTACCGGGTTCATCCCGCCGACGTCGGGCGAAATCCGTGTCGGAGAATTCGACATGCTCCACAACCCGCTGCCAGCCAAAGCGCTGATTGGATATTTGCCGGAAAACGCTCCCTCTTACTCGGATATGACCGTGGGAGGATTTCTGGGATTCGCCGCGGAGATGCGCGGCCTCTCAGGCGAGGCAAAGAAGAAAGCCGTTTCGCGTGCAGTCGAGATGTGCTTTCTGGAAAACGTGCTGCACCAAAGCATCGAAACGCTTTCCAAGGGCTATCGACACCGTACCTGTTTCGCGCAGTCGATCATTCATGATCCCGCGGTGCTCATCCTCGACGAACCCACGGATGGGCTCGATCCCAACCAAAAGCATGAGGTGCGCTCGCTGATCAAGCGGATGGGCGAGACCAAGGCGATCATCTTCTCAACTCACATCCTGGAGGAAGTCGAGGCGGTATGTTCGCGCGCCATCATTATCGACCGTGGCAACATTGTTGCCAACGGCACGCCCACGGAACTCAAGCGCCGGGCTGTCGATGCAGGCGCGGTTACCCTCAGGTTCGGCTCGGGCAATGCCAAGCAAATTGCCGCGAAACTCGAAGGCACTCCGGCAGCCAGGAAGGTCATGGTGCTCTCTGAAAATCCGCCTGTCGTCCGCGCGTTTCCGAAAACTCCGGAATCGGCGTCCGATCTCGCACGCGCCGCCTTCGAACTTGCAGGCAAAGAGGCCTGGACGGTTGAGGATCTTCACGTCGAAGAGGGAAGGCTCGACGACATCTTTCGCAGCATCACCCTTCCCGATACCAAGGAGGTGCGTCAATGAACTTTACGCTAAACTCCCAGCGTCATATCTGGACCATCGCAAAGCGCGAACTCATCGGCTTCTTTGCCTCGCCGGTGGCCTATGTCTTTGTGGTGGTGTTTCTGCTTCTGAGCGGCTTCTTCACGTTTATGATTGGCGGATTCTTTGAGCGAGGGCAGGCCGGACTTGAGCCGTTTTTTGTCTGGCATCCATGGCTCTACCTGTTTCTGGTGCCGGCCATGGGCATGCGGATGTGGTCGGAGGAACGGCGCATGGGCACTATCGAACTTCTGCTCACGTTCCCGATTACGCCGTGGCAGGCTATCGCGGGGAAGTTCTTCGCAGCCTGGACGGTCATTGGTCTGGCGCTGCTGCTCACTTTCCCGCTGGTGATCACGGTAAATTATCTGGGCTCGCCGGATAACGGGGTGATTACGGCCAGCTATATTGGCAGCTTCCTCATGGCGGGTGCCTATCTGGCCGTGGCTTCGATGACGTCGGCCATGACGCGCAATCAGGTCGTAAGTTTCATCGTCTCCGTGGTGGCCTGCCTCTTCCTTATCCTGGCTGGGTGGCCTCCCGTGACCAATCTGCTCTCCAGCTGGGCCAGCCCTGTCGTGGTGGATGCGATTGCCTCGTTCAGTGTCATGGCGCACTTCGATGCCATCCAGAAGGGAGTTCTCGACACACGCGATCTGCTCTACTTCGTGTCGGTCATTGTGTTCTGTCTGTTTACCACCAGTGTCATCATCCGCGCCCATCGCGCGGGCTAAAGAATATTCTCGGAAAATGAAACGCAGTTCTCTCGAAACCGTTCTCTATTCCGGCATCGGGATCGCCGCCGTGCTCCTCATTCTTGTGGCGGTGAATTTCCTGGCCGGCTTTGTCAAGCAGCGCATAGATCTCACGCAGGATAAGGCCTATACGCTTTCCAAGGGCACGCGCGAAATCCTGTCGAAGCTCGACACGCCCGTACAGGTGCGCCTCTACGTCACCCAGGACGCCTCAATGCCCGTGATCCTCAAGAATTACGTCCAGAGCGTGCAGGACCTCCTGAGCGAGTACAGCCAGGCGTCGCGTGGTCTCATCGAAGTTCAGAGGCTTAATCCGGAGCCGGATTCCGATGCGGAAGACTCCGCGCGGATGGATGGTATTACGGGTGAAACTCTGACCAGCGGCGATAAAGTCTTCTTCGGCCTCAGCATCACCATGCTCGACAAGAAGCAGACCCTGCCGTTCCTTTCACCTACCCGCGAGCGCCTCCTGGAGTACGATATCACACGCGCCATTACGCAGGTCATTGCTCCCAGCCGTCCGGTCATCGGGCTGATGACTCCGCTCCCCATGGCCGGCAGAATGGACCCGATGATGATGCAGATGGGAGGCAGACAGACGCCGCCCTGGGCGATCTACAACGAACTGAAGGCGGACTTCACCATCACGGAAGTTCCCGTGACGGCCGAGGAAATACCCGCCAATGTCAGTGTGCTTGTCGTGGTGAATCCAGTCGGTATCACCGAATCTGCGCAGTACGCGATCGACCAGTACCTGATGCGCGGCGGCAAGATGGTCGCTTTTCTTGATCCCGCAAGCCCGTTCAACAGTGCAAACCCCGCAATGGGTGGCGGCGGTGCAGGAAGCTCCACGTTCAACAAGCTTCTGCCGGCATGGGGCATTCAGTTCAACCCAGCCCAGATGGTGGCGGACCTGATTAACCTTGCCGAACTTTCCCAGGGCAAGCAGCCGTCGGTTCTGGTTCTCAATGAGAAGTCGCTGGACTCCGGCGACGTGGTGACTGCCGATAACGACAACGCCGTACTCGTCTTCAGCGGCGCTTTTACGGGCAAACCGGTGGCCGGCCTTAAAGAAACCGTGCTGCTCCGCTCGTCAAAGGAGTCCCAACTGATTGATGCGCTCTCAGCCAGCCTGAGCAGAGGCGGCGATAGTATCATGAGGAACTTCACCCCTTCCGGGCAGGAATACTCGCTGGCTATCCGGCTCACCGGCAAATTCAAGACGGCATTCCCGAATGGCAAACCAGCCGCTACACCACCGCCTGCCAACGGTGCTCAACCTCCCCCTGCACCCGCCGCCGCTGCCGCGACCGAAAGCCTGAAAGAGTCCAAAACAGAAACGTCAGTCATCCTCTTTGGAGACAGCGACTTCATTCAGGATCCCATTGCGGTCCGCGAATCGACCACGCTCTTTGGTCAGCGCGTGCTCACTCCGGCCAACGGCAACCTTGCAATTGCGCAGGCCGCTATCGAAAATCTGGCCGGCAACAGCAATCTGGTCAACATCCGCGGGCGCGCCAACCGGGAGCGGCCCTTCACCGTTGTGCGCGAACTGCAGGCCAAAGCCGAGGCGTCGTATCGCGCCAAGATCTCGCAGCTCGAATCGAGCCTCTCCGAGACGGAACAACGGCTTGCCCAGTTGCAGCAGGGTAAAGAAGGAAACCAGAAGTTTATCCTCTCGCCCGAACAGCAGAAGGAGCTCGCCAACTTCCGCAAAAAAGAGGCCGAAGTCCGCAAGGAACTCAAAGTCGTTCGCCGCGATCTCCGCACGGAAATAGATGCGCTGGAGACGCGGCTGAAGTGGATCAACATTGCTGCCGTTCCCGCCATTGTGGCACTGGTGGGGATTGGCTTTGCCCTGTGGCGGCAGAAACACGCCGCCGCACGCTGACACCGAAATCCAGCCATGGAAAAGAAAACGCTTCAAATACTTGTTGTTGCAGCCGTTGTGATAGGCGCGGCCGCCCTCTTCCTCCTCAGCCGCGAGCAGGCAGCCTGGACGCCTCAGAGGGCTGCCGGACAAAAGATCCTCGGCGATTTCGATCCGAATGCCGTCGCCCGCATGGTCGTCAAAACTGCAACGGGCACGATGGCGCTGGCTCGCGAGGGAGAGACCTGGGTTGTCCCCGAGCGCGGCAACTACCCAGCCAACTTTACGGCTGTTTCTGACGCCATTCGCAAACTGTGGGAACTCAAGGCCGTCCAGGAAGTCAGGGCGGGCCCCTCCCAATTCCCGCGCCTGCAACTTGTGGAGCCGGCCGACGGCGCAAAGGACAGCGGAACACTTGTTGACCTGATCGACGCCGGTGGCAAGCGCATCACCGCAATCATACTTGGGAAAAACTCGTTCCTCGGGCAAACGGATGAAGGGGGAGCAGGCGGCTATCCCAACGGACGCTTTGTCCGCTCTGCCACCGCCCAGGGTCAGGCATACCTGGTGGCTGAGACATTCTCCGTCCTCGAACCAAAGCCGGAAAACTGGATCCTCCGCGATTTTGTGCGTCCCGACAGTCTCCGCTCCATCAGTATGACGGGCTCCAAACTGGGCGAAGAGTGGACGGTGACCCGCGAAAACGCGAATGCAGAGTGGAAGCTCAGCGATCCAAAGCCGGACGAGAAGCCGGACGTGGCAAAGTTATCATCATTTCCACGCTCACTTCCGTCGCTTACCGTCTATGATGTTACGGCTCCGGGCGCTACCGTCCCCGGCATGGACAAAGCGCGAACGCTCACAGTCCAGACTTTCGACGGCTTCACTTACACCTTCAGGCTGGGTCAGGCCGATGGCGACAAGCTGCCGGTCACCGTCACCACAGCAGCCGACCTGCCCACAGCACGCACTCCGGCCACCGACGAAAAACCGGAAAACAAAGAAGCCCTCGACAAAGCCTTCCAGGAAAACCTTACCAGACTCCGGGCAAAGCTTGATGCCGAAAAGAAATTCGAAGGCCGTACGTTCTGGCTTCCCTCATACACGTTTCAACAGATCCTTCGCGATCGCGCCGACCTGATGGCAGCACCCGCCG
>JBGGNE010000171.1:0-27655 GCA_041287705.1 Methylacidiphilales bacterium
GCAATCTGAAAGGCTCAGGATTCTGGTTTAACCGGAGGACTAAAGCTGGCTTCTCCGGCGGCAGGTATGAAAGCCTGAACCTTAAGGTCGCTTTCATCCTTTACCAGATAGCCGGGGTAATCGGTGCCCGCTTTAAACTCCGGGAAACGCCTGGGAGAACTACCGCCGCGTTTCCGTTCAATCGTATAGTTGATCTTGATATTGTTTCCCACCCTTAGTCCTGAAGCACTTTTAGCAACATTTTTTACTACAGCATCAAGTTCAACATCACTATCCTCATCATCGGGGACGACAGGCACCTTCGCTTTGTTGTGCACGACAAGTTCGTTCACCTGATTATAGACGAAGAGACGCGCACCTATATCGGACAGAGTTGCTATAGCTAAAAGAACTACGACAGCCTTGCGGTATTTAAATTTCCCGGCTGACGCCACAACAATTAAGGTTACCAGCAGCGGCACCCAAAGAGGCAGTGCAAACCCAGGCTCCCAAGGTTTCGGGGTAGAAGGCGTTACAGAGACACTTTGCACAGTAAATGTAATCTGCTCAGGGGCAGACTCCTGCTTTGCATTCAGCAGTTTGCCAGGTTGTTCAGCTTCCGCAAAGCTGTAATCACTGGCTGCAGGCACATAAACAGACGGGCTCTGTGTCGCAGCCAAGTTTTGATTCAGATAGGCCGGATACCGCTTACCCTGACGAAGAAGCGGAGCGGGCAGGTTGCCTTTGTAATCACTTTCCGCAATGAATGTGACGTAGCTAATGTGTATTGAGTCGCCATTCTTAAGGCCTGAACTGCTTTGGAAGACATGTTTAATCGTAGCGTCCACTTCCACCTGGTACTCGTGTGCGCCCGGTTGCTTCTCCTGCATTTCCACCTTGTTGACCAGGATCTGCAGTCTCTCGCCGGCTTTAGACTGCAAATCAGCGTATGCGAACGGAGGCTGGGCCGCCATGGCAACCTGTGCACATGCCATCGCCAGCATCATGAAGATGCGCGCCATTGCCATCGCGACAAAAGTCTGACCCAGGGTAGATCGACTCATACGTCTCCGAGCATCCTGGGTCACGCTACTTATGTCGAGACTTAAAATATTTTAGCGCACAATAACGAAGCCTCTGACATTTTTATGTCCTGATCCATACAGCCACTTCTTAATTGTCCACCAGCCTGGCGCGTCCCCAACTGGCACGGTCATTGGAGTTCTTTGCGGTGCCATTCCAGGCTAGTTGCTGCTTGCGGAAATCTCCGTCGTCACTGTTATCAATGGAGACGTCGAAGAGCAATTCCATGCCGGACTTGGGCTCGATGCCCAGAACTGTCCAGGGTATCACGGTCTGAAGCACATAGCCATCGCCTGTGACGTCCTTCACTACCAGCGACTGGCATTCTTTATTTGCTTCCTCGTGGTCGATCACGTGCAGCTTGGGAGTTTCGGATGCACCAATGAGAATCTGGCGATCGCTGAAGATCATGTTACCAGGCTGGGTCAGATCGCGGCCACCAATGAAGAGCTCAATGCCGTCAGCGCTCCATAGCTGCTTGCCCTTCTTGTTGTTCATCAGAGGCGTGGGATCCTTTATCTGGATAAGAAAGTAGAGGTTCTTCTCGTCCCAGCACAGCCGGAAATCGCCACGCAGCGAAGGATTCGGCACGCCCAGTACCAGCCGGGAAGATTCCAGAGGTTCGGCAGGGCGGCCGGGCCAGTTGGTTGTTGTGCCATCCATCTTCAGACCGGGCAGCGCCTTCGGCACAACGACGACCTTATTGCTGTTACCACCAGCCTTGCCATTAAAGCGAACATCCTCATAGGCAAAGGCTTTCTCTTTCCCCAGCATAACATCATAAATCCGGGCATGCGTTACCTTGGCGGCATCCACCATTTCCTGGTAAGGGCGATCCGTTACATCTACAAATCCTGTGTTGGCTCCTTCTCCATTAAAGCCTTCAAAGAAACGACCGGTAATGGATTGATCCATATAGATGAACCACTGGGATCCCACGACAAAAGGCAGTGCAGCCGATTGCTCAATATAGTTACGATATCCCTTGGCGCGCTCTGACTGATCCTTCAGCTCCTTGCCGCCGTTAAGTCCATGATCGGTTGTGGCATAGTACCATTCGCTGAAAATCATAGGCTTGTGACCGCTCCACTCGTATACCTTCTTGAGAAAGCCTTCTTCAATGGCATAAGTATAGTAGTTAATGCTTACGATATCGGTATACTTGGCACTGATACTAACCGCGATTTCATTGTTTGCCGTGCCGGGAGTCATACGGCTGCCAATCAGCATGTGATTCTTGTCGTGCCTGCGGAAGACACGTTCTACCATGGATGAATAGGCTTCCATATACTCAATGTAGAAGGCTTTCATATCCGCCGCACCAGCTTCTGTACGAATGAAGAGAGGTTGTTCCTTAAGTTCATCAAAACTGGCAAACGGCTTGGCGGGATTCCATGCTGCATTGAATTTGGCAATGTCCTTATACTTATCCTGCAACACCTGAACCAGCCTGGCTTTGGCGGCAACATTGCTCGCTTTATAGGTAGGGATTAGCTTCGGCAGCAGTTCCATGTGTTGCTCATTACCCAGGTAGTAACCGATCAGCAGCGGGTCATTGGCGCGTGCCGCAATTCCCTTGGCAAAGCGTTTATCCAGTGCCTCTTCCGTGCCGGGATAGAACGGATCCAACACGGGCGCGGCACCCACCCGGTCGGGCAGAAGCTGTATGCCTTCGCCTTTACCCAACGGCAGGAAAGCCACGGTAGGAAAATTCGCAGCCTTCATCGCTTCCGTATTGGCACAAAATGCACCTGCGCTGTTGAATCCCCATGAGCGCAGGCGTTTTACAGCCTGAGCGGTCCACTCTTCCGCTGTGAAAGGACGACCGAACTTGCGTATCCAGTTCGCAATGTAAAACGAAAAAATGCCCCACGTGGGTTTCCGATCGCGCCAGGCGCTGACCCAGGCTTCGTCGTTTTGCTGAGGCACCCACTCATAGATTTTTTCGCGACCCCTGACTGTCGTGAAGTCGTCCGTGCTTGCAATGCCGCATACGGCAAGCTGGAAGTAAACGTTTCCTTCAGGAGTCACCAACACATCCCGACCCGCTGCTTTTTCCACGTGAAAGAAGCCGGTTTTCTTCAGCTTATATTGCTCGCCGCTTCCTGCCAGACCTCCGTAGATATCCAGTTTAGGGTCCGCCTGAACGGTCGCCAGCTCCGCAATCATCTTATCGCCATCCGCCTTCAGCTCCTCGTCGCTTTTCACCTTGCCGGGGTAATCCTTGCGGACGCTCTGCCCGTAGCGATCAATCATGAAGTTCTTGTTGGGAGTCGTCTTGGGCGCCGCGCTGGAAGTCGCGGCAGCTTTCTTGGCAGCCGGCGTGGGAGCACCGGTAGAGCTGGTGGCGGAACCATCCAGGCCGCTGAACGAGATTCTGAGAGATGTCTTACCTTTCTGCTTATCGAAATTAAATGAGTAGATGTGGACAAACATCGCCCAGTTGAACACGCGGTTGTCCTGCAGCTGCATGTAATCGCCGGGGAACTCCATCCTGTAGCCTTCACCGGCGGGATCTATGATCGTAAAGCTGTCGGCCCAACTGCCCGCGATGATCTGCTTCTCCTTGTTCTCAGGAAACGCCGCCGGCTCTTTCTTGCCAACGCCATATTTGCCGCCACCCGTAAACTGGATGGGGATCTTTGTCATGAATACGAGCGCCTTTGCAGTTGCAGGAACACCTGTGAAGGAGATATCCACACTCTGGGCATCAAGAGCCATCTTCAGCTCCGCGCCGCTGGGGTATTTGGCGACCAGGGTATCGCCCGCGATTTCGACAACCGCTTTTTCGCCAGAGTAATCTTTGTCGTTCAGGCGAAGTCCGGGGACTTCCAGCAGAAATTTACCGGCTACACCAGCATCAACTGAAACACCCCTTGGCGTGAGTTTCAGGCCAGGATTTTTGGCGTTAAGGTTCAGGATGCTGACAATGAAAGCGAAGATGAACAGACACGCTGTCCCCGGCAGGCACCATCTCCGAAGAAAGGGAGGCGCAGATTTTGTCGCAAAAATGCTCATGAATGCAACGCTAAATTAGCATATGGTAACGAGCAATGCATTAGTGACTGGTCCAGCCCACTAGTTCAGGTGACAGTCAACTCAGGAGGTAAATTCTCGGTTAACGTTCTTGTCTGAAGGAAAGGGGTGGGACAAAATGTCCTGTTCAATTTATTTAGCATCTGCTAATCGTAAGAGCGATTCACTTGCCCGTTTGTTCTCATGCCCCAGCCCAAGCGACTTAATCAGCAGACCATTGCCAAAGCCACCGGCGTATCGCGTGCCACGGTTTCCCTTATCCTGCGGGGTGGCATTGGATCCTCCGAAAGCACCCGCGCCCGCGTACTGGCCATGGCCGAGAAGATGGGCTACCGCCCGAACGCGCTGGTCCAAAGCATTCGCAGCGGCAAAAGCCGGACAATGGGCGTGCTGGTTCCACCGCACGATTCGTTCTGGCAAAACGTCTGCTACGGAATTCATGATCGCCTGACAGAATCGGATCACCTGCCGCTCTTCCTGTGGGACAGCGAGCATCACGACCTTCCTCGTGAACAATATGCGCTGCAACAGATTCACCGCCTTCTGGACCGCTGGGTGGATGGCGTCATCCTATGGCCGGAATTCGCCAAGTTCTACGCAAAACATCTGCATGAATTCGAGCGCCGCAACATCCCCGTCGTGATAATCGACCATATCATGCCGGAACTGGCTGTAGACACCGTGAGCTGTGACGAGCGGCAAATCGCCCGGCTGATCGTGCCGCACCTGACGGCGCTTGGACATCGCGACATTCTGGTCGTATCCGGTCCGGAACATCTCGGCTGGGCCGATGACCGTTGTGCGGCATTGCAACGAGAAGCTGAAGTATATGCCGACGGGCCCCGGCAGGATGAAGCGCTCACTTTGCGCTTTCTCCGAATCCCCTTTGGCTCGGATGTGACCGCGCAAATTCTGAATGCGCTCCAGGATTTTCCAGGCTGCACCGCTGTCATCGGCTGCACGGATCATCTGGCCAACAAAGCGTACCGGGCCGCCCACCAGATGGGTTATATCATCCCCCAGGATCTGAGCGTCATTGGGGTGGGAGACCTGACCATTGCTCCCATACTTTCGCCGCCTCTTACCACTGTGCGTCAGGATGGCTACGCCGTTGGAGTAAAAGCAGCACAGGCCGGCATGGAACGCAGCGCGGGACTTCTGACCGGCCCTGCGCGACGCTACACAATCCCCGTTCAACTCATCGAACGCAATTCAACAGCCAGCCGCCGCCCCGCACTATAATCTGTTGCGAGGCGCCGGGCGACTGACCATTGCAAGGAGCAGCCGAACCCCAGTTGCGGACTGTGTCAGGCTTACTTGACGAGAATTACCCGGAAGCCAATGAATCGGTCTGCCTCAAACGGAGGGCGCTTTCCGTCGGAATCGGGAGCTGCTTTAAGGTTTACTTTCCAGAACGGCCAGCGGCGATCTGTGGATGGAAGGCTATCGTTATTGCTAAGGAAATTTCCTCCGCGGACACAGCCGACGTCAGGTTTTGTGGGATCAAACGGATCTGTTACCCATTCGTTCACATTGCCAATGACATCGTACAGGCCAAGAGGATTGGGCGCTGAAGCCCCTACTTCCTGAGAGCCCTTCAGAGAATCGGTCTTATTGCGCGAAGTAGAAGCGTTATCCAGATCGGTACCGGCTACCAGGATATCAAACTGTTTGTTGCTGGGCAGGGTGAATCTATAGCCACCAGGCAGCTTGCCGCTGGAAGCTTCCGCTTTCGTCGCCTTGTCGCAGAATTCCATTGCTTTGAAGAAGCCTACGGAATCCACGGGCAGTTTGGCCTTGTTGCCTTTGGTGGAGCTCGGGGTGGCCTTCATGATGTCCTCGTACTCCTTCTGGGTCACTTCATAGCGACCGGCCCAGCCGTTTATTGCCGGAACCCATACCATCTGCATGCCAAAGCTCGTCTCGAAGTCGGGCGACTTGGTCAGATCCACGGTCTTTTCCAGATGCTGACCCTCGGTAGCCGTTACCGTCACGTGCTCCATCTTGTACCCAAACCTTTCGATCAGGAAATCGAAGGTGCCCGGGCGAACTTCCTTGAGCTCAAAAGGACCGGTGAAGTCCTTCGCCAGGATCTGCACGCCAGTCTTGTCGCGAATGACAGCGCCCGCTGAGGGGTTCACAGTCAGCTTGACACTGGCATAGGGGAAAGTTGCCTCGGCTTTGGCGGTTGCTTCACTTTCCACCTTAACTTTCTGAGCAGGCAGTGCCCAGCCACGATGCTTGTACTCCACCGTGTACTCGCCAACTGGCAGGTCACTGATGCTTGCGGGAGCTTTGCCATCCTTCTTATAGCCGTTGGGTCCTGTTACAGTGAAGTCAGCACCGGTAGTGCCCGTGGCAATATCGAGTTTACCAGGAAGCGGCTGCAGGGTGATGGGCAGCTTGAGTTCCTTCTTGGGCTCCAGCTTCACTGTCTGTGTCACCGGTACAAATTTGGCCAGAGCCACCTTGATTTCAACAGGACCAGACGGCAGACCCTCAAATTTGGCAGGGCTCTTCTTCGTTTCCGTGCCAATGGTCACATCGGCACCCGCAGGCGTCGTTTCAATTTCAAACGGTCCGGACTTGGCATCTTCGAGCAATTGCAGGCGCTTCGCCTCGGCATCTTTCTGGGCTTGCTCATCGGCCAAACGTTTCTTTTCAGCATCCGCGGCGATCTGGGCATCATGAGCCTGTTTTGCTTTTAAATCCGCTTCAGCCTTAATCCCGGGCGCGATAAACATGGCATAGCCAAGATACAAGGCCACCAGCGCACCTCCGGCGATGTACATGTATTTCTTCTTCGCGTCGAGTGGCTTGGCTGCGGGGCGCCCGCCTTTGCCTCCCTTTCCACCTTTGCCGGCACCGCCTTTACCTGCAGCCGGTTCAGGGGCTGTTGCCGCGGCCGGCGCTCCTTCCTCGGGAGCTGCTGCAGCTTCGGACGCCGCTGCCTTTGCCTTCGCGGGCGACGGCGCTTCGCGATCCTTCCTGGAACCACCTGGGATAAATTTGCCTCTGCTCATAAGTCGGATTTACGTATTCGGCTTGGTTTTAATTAAATGGGTCAGTTGCAGAGTGGCCTTTTGTTCCGGTACATCTCTGCCATTTTCATAAAGGAGCCCGGCCATGGTGGCGAGCGCAAAATGATGGGAAAAGCTGCAGCGCAACGGGCATAATATCCTATCGCCTTTTATTAGCATATAACTCTATCCTCTATCGCGCCACTTGTGAAAAACATTCGGCGACGATTTCGAAAATAGATGTCCCGATTTATCGGGGCCGTTCGTCGAGGAATTGAGGCAGGTACCATAGATGTCCCTGCCCCGCAGTTACCATTCAACCTCATCCTGATATTAACATCATGAACGCCCCCCAACCCGCAGCATCCAACGGCTACCTCCTCCTTTTCCGCGGCACCGCCTGGCATGAAGGCCTTTCCGCCGAAGAAATTCAGCAGGTCATGACCCGCTGGTACTCATGGTTCGACAAACTTACTAAGGAAGGCAAGCTGAAGACCGGCCAACCCCTGGCCAACGAAGGCAAAGTTGTGGCCGGCAAAGGCGGGCATACCGTCACCGACGGGCCCTTTGCCGAAAGCAAGGAATCGGTAGGCGGTTATTTCCTGCTCAATGTGGACAATATTGACGAAGCCGTTAAGATTGCCCAGATGTGCCCTGCCCTGGCCCACGGTCTGCGTGTGGAAGTGCGCCCCATCGTCGGCAGTTGCCCTATCGAATCCGCAGCAGCCATTGCAGCTGGGCGCGAAGCACTTGTCTTCGCCCAGGCCTGATCGGAGCCGCCAACAGCGACAAATCGGAACTAATCTCCCCCCTCAAGCACTACCATGGATGCACTTGTGGAGCCAGCCAGCAGCACCAGCAAGACGGGGGAGATCCCGCAACTTACCGATCACCTTTTCCGCCACGAGGCAGGAAAGTTGGTTTCCATCCTGACCGGTATCTTCGGGATGGAGCGTCTTCAGCTGGCTGAAGATGTTGTACAGGAATCGCTTATTCGCGCCCTGCAAACGTGGCCTTACTACGGGATTCCGGATAATCCCACCGCCTGGCTGATGCAGACGGCCAAGCGTCTCGCCCTGGATATAGTTCGTCGCGAGAAGAGCTTCAGCGACAAGCAGACCGCCATCATTGCCACAATGGAAAGCTGGTCTTCCTCTTACGAGGAACTGGAACCAGCCTTTGACGATGAGATTAAAGACCGCCGCCTGCGCCTCATATTTGCGTGTTGCCACCCTCAGCTTCCCCAGGAAGCCCAGACCGCCCTGGCACTTAAAACCTTGTGCGGATTCAGCCCGGCGGAAATTGCCAAGGCTTTCCTCTCGACCGAGGCAGCAATTGCCAAACGCCTTACCCGCGCCCGTCAGCGCATTCAGGAGCTGAAGATTCCGTTCGCCATTCCTACCGGTCCTGAACTGACGGAAAGACTTGAGGGTGTACGGCAAGTCGTTTACCTCCTTTTTAATGAAGGCTACAAAGCATCCAGCGGCGAGGCCCTGCTGAAAGAAGATTTGTGTATCGAAGCAATCCGCCTGGCGACTCACCTGACGGAGCATCCCGCCACAGATCAACCTGTCACGCACGCTCTGCTGGCCCTGATGTGGCTGAACGCGGCCCGCTTCAAAGCCCGCGTAGACCATGAGGGAAACCTGCTGCGTCTTAGCGAGCAGGATCGCACCACATGGGACGGCAAGATGATCGCGTACGGCATCCGCCACCTCATGCAGGCTGCCGCTGGAGATGAGCTTAGCGAGTACCACCTGCAGGCAGGTATTGCCGCATGTCACTGCACCGCAGGCGACAGCGCTTCTACGGACTGGGAAACCATTCTGGATCACTATAACCGCTGGGTCGCGATCAACCCCTCCCCTGTTATTGCGCTGAATCGTACCATTGCGGTTGCTCACGTTCATGGACCCGAAGCGGCACTGGCAGCTGTAAAAGCCATCCCGCACATCGAACTTCTGGACGCGTATTATCTGTACCACGCCGTGCTGGGTGATTTTGAAACCAGGCGACAGCGTAACTCACAAGCCGCCAGCCACTTCCGCCGCGCATTGGAACTGACCGAGGTAGACTCCGAGCGGTCCTTTCTGCAAAAGCGGCTGCATTCGTGTCTTTGACAAAAGTTTTGCAAAAACTTTGCGCAAAATCGCGTCGCGATAATCGTTAGTGCATGTACCACGGGACTTCCCTTGGGCAAATGGCGGCATTGTTGCGCGCAGCGGCAGAGATAACTTATTCTCTGTCCATAATTTATAAATTCTGGATAGAGTAAATGTTTTTTATATACGCCCGTTTTATGTTCTGCCAAGGTTTCTTCACTTAAAGGATCCATGGCCCTGATGCATTTTACGCCAAATATAAATATCTTCATGGCTCCTTCGCGGTGACAGATTCTCATCCTTCGACTTTCTTCTTCTAATTATAATGAGCACGCCCGCCGTCCTAATCGCCACAGCAAAAGTCAGTTCGCAGGATCAGGATGCCTTTACGGCATGGCAGGCTCGCCACGATGCGGCTGTTGCAAAGTTTCCCGGTTTCATCAGCAGCGATCTGATTCCTCCCGGCAGTGCGGGTGAGGATGCCTGGACGTTCATCCTTAACTTTGCCACGCACGATGAACTTGCCAATTGGCAGAAGTCGCCGGAGCGCGCCGCGATTCTGACGAAGGCGCTGCCCTTTTTCAAAGGCGGCAACCTGGGCGAAATCATGAAGCAGGGCGAGACCACACTGGCGCCCACTGCAGTGGTCACACAGGTCATTGTATCGAAGGTGAAGCCGGGAATGGAGGAAAAATATCGCGCATGGACGACACGCATGCAGTCCGCTCAAAGCAGGTATCCAGGCTATCGCGGTATGTATCTGCAACCGCCTGCTCCCGGCCAGGGCAATCACTGGACCACTCTGCTGAGGTATGACACTGCGGCGCACATGGACGCCTGGATGGCAGCTCCCGAGCGGGCTGCGCTGCTGGCGGAATCAGGAGAGCTTATTGAAAGCGAGGAGTTGATGCGTCTGGCCACGAATTTCCCCGGCTGGGCACCAATTCCACCTGAAGCAGGGAAGGCTCCCCCAGACTGGAAACCGGCACTGCTCGTTCTGCTCGGCCTGTTCCCCATCGTTATGCTGGAGATGAAGTACCTGAAACTGGGGACCTGGTTTGGGTTTGATAACTCTCTTTCTACCTTTATAGGCAATGCCATCAGTGTCGCCCTAACCAGCTTTGGAACGATTCCCCTCTTTATAAAGTGGTTTAGCTGGTGGCTCTTCCCTAAAGAAGATAACACGGCGACTCTGCTGAAGGGTCTCGGCATTCTCGCGGTGCTGTTTATTATCGAGGTTATTGCTTTTCGGTATATGTAGAGCAAGGCGCATTCATACTGATATCCCATGATCCATATATCGCTTTGCCGTTTAGTATTACCTGGCATCTTCTTCATTGCAGCCGTTGGCAATACTTTGGCCGGAGATGCCCTGACGAAGACAGGGAAGACGCCAACCTCCGGTCCTGTGGCAAAGGCGGACGCGGCAGCTGTCACGGAAGCGAAACCAAATCCCCTGGGAGCCTCACCCTTTGCTGGCGGAATCAGTGGAAACCCTGCGGCCAGCAATATCTTTACAGGCACCGGCGAAGCGCAGCGATTTGTTCAGCAACAGCTTGGAATTAAGGATGATCACGGCGTCAGGCTGGGTGGACTCTGGGCAGCGGATACGAACTGGGTTCTCTCGGGCGGAGACTCGCAGCGCAACAGCTTCAACAGTCTGGTCATCGTCGATCTGCGCATTGATTTGGAGAAACTGACCGATGGACTGTTGAAAGGCGGCTCATTTGGCGCGTCTTTCCTTCAGTTTAACGGCGATTTCACGAACCGAGATGCGGGATCTGTCCAGGGCTTTAACAGCCTGCCCGGCCCAACTCCACTGGATCGCTCGGAGCTGTATCAACTGTGGGTACGCCAGGCATTCTTTGATGATAAGCTTGCAGTGCGTATAGGTAAAGTGGTGCCGACGTATGATTTTAATAATGTCATGCTTCCCATTACTCTGGATGATGAAAATTCGTATATTCCGTCCGTCAGCGGTTTATCCATGACGCCGGTATTCATCAATCCTACGCTTATAGGTGCACTACCTGGATATTATAACTCCGCGCTCGGCGCCACGATCAATATTACGCCGGTTAAATGGTGGTACATGAATCTGGGTGTTTATGATGGCAGCGGCGCCAAGGGAATACAAACAGGTATAGAAGCTCCATACTTTGGTGGCTATTACATGGGAATTGCGGAAACCGGATTTAACTGGACTTTGGGCGAATGCAAGCTGCCCGGACGTTTCGCGGTTGGCGGCTGGCATCAGTCCGGACATCTGACAGGTCCTCCAGGGGTCGAAGAAGAGGGCGCATCGGGATTCTATCTTTTTGGTAACCAGCGTCTGTGGTACGCCAATCCCGGTAAAGACGCTTCAGGCGTTACCAGCTTCGTTCAATACGGCATAAATGATTCCCGCACTTTGCCTGTTAACGAATATGTGGGTGGCGGCCTTACCGCGTTCGGCCTTGTACCCTGTCGTCCGGCCGATTCGTTCGGTATCGGCGCTGCGTGGTCCCGCCTTAATCATCATATCTTCGCGCGCGAAAGCGAATTTATGATCCAGGGTTATTACCAGGCGCATGTCTATGGCACTGTGTACTTTGAGCCTTCGCTTACCTACATACCAACGCCCGGTATTAACAAAGAGCTGGACGCATCCTGGTCAACCACACTGCGCCTGACAGTCTTGTTTTAAGATAACTCTGCGAATTGGTTACTCAGCAGGAAAGCCATACTTTACCCAAATGGCTCGTGCGGCAGGCGAAACCAGGAAGGTGATGAATTCCAGGGCTTCTTCCTTGCGGCTTGTGCCGGGAAGCAGAGCAGCTGTATACATCACAGGAGCGTAATCAGCTTCATCAATGGCATAGACTGCGTACTCCAGAAGCAGTTGCTTCGCGGCTGGCGGCCAGGTGGAAGTCATGCGCAGATCGGTTTTCAGCAATAGGAGGGCATCCGCTTCGCCCTTCTTCAGGTAGTTGAGAACAATGGACTCGGTACCGCCGTAGGTAATGGCCTTGGCGGCTTCGAGTTTGCCCAGCAGATCGCGCTTTTTCAGCACTGCTTCGGCGGTTCGACCGGAAGCGGTGAGACCGGGAGTCCCCAGGGCCACTGTCTGCCATTCTGTGCCCATGAGCGCCGGCCATTTAGCATTGGCCAAACCCGGATCCTTAGGACGGCGGCCATAGACTACCAGTGTGTTGCGCGCTACCAGTTTCTGTCCTTCCTGATCAATTCGACCCGCGTTGGTTAACGCCTTCGCTTCGTCCATGCCGGCAACAATCACCACATTCCAGCGAGGTGCCTCGGCCAGCTTGTTCTGAAGAGTACCGGCATTTGTCAGCTCCACAGCTATGCTGGGCGCGTCCGAATACTGGTCCGCAAAAGTCTGGACCAGCTCGCGAATCACGCCACTCAGGCTGCCATCCACCGCAATAGTCAGCACGGGATCGGAGCCCCCGGCTGCTGTGGCTGGGCGCGCTTTCTCTTTCTCTTTCGCTTTCTCGGCTTTCGATTTGGCCTCAGACGCTTCCGGTGCGGCAGGCACTGCTTTTGCGGCAGGCACCTGTTTGGGGCGAGGAGGCGTAACAGGAGTTGCCGGCTTTACAGGCTGAGCAGACCTGACTTCCTGTGAGTAAACCAATCCTGCCGGCGCCACGCACGCCCCTAGTACACAGAGTAGAATGCCGACATGACGAATGAAACGTAAATAAGAGATAGGGCGCATAAATCACGACATCGCATCCGGCAACAAAGCGATGAAATGGCGAGGCCAGTCAACGCAAGAAAGTCAGAGCGATATGGAACAGATAACATGGTCGCCCGGAAAAATCCAATCCTGAGCTTCATGGAGACGTATGCACTTCTCTCAAAAAAGCTGGAAGAACCAGAATTATTTGAATGAAGAACCGGTAATGCGACCATCTCCGTCTCTGTAAGTCACCGTGCCTGCAGGAGATGTGTAGGCTGTCCCCGTAATATGCCCATCGCCGTCGCGATAAGTTACCGTATCGCCCGAGGGATTTGTGGAACTGGTGCCGGTGATCCGACCGCTGCCGTCACGATAGGTGCCAGAGCCGGTATCGGGATTCGTGCTCTTCGTACCTGAAATGCGGCCGCTGCCGTCACGATAGGTCGTTGTTCCCGTGTCCGATGTGCTGGAATTGCCGGTAATACGCCCACTTCCATCCCGATACGTCGTCGTTCCTGCCGGTGAAGTACTGGAGGTGATAGAAATCCGTCCGTTTCCATCACGCGTTGTGGCAGAATTAGGCACGTGAGTGTTGTTGTGGCCGGAACTCCTGGCGCCGGCAGTGCTGTGGCTGCTGTTGGCCGATCTCTTCACCTTGCCGCTCTTGGTTGAGCCGGCCTTTTCCTTATCGCTGGAGAGCGTCGCAAACGTATCGGGGTCCGCCGGCGAAGAATCAGCAGCCAGGGTCCAAGTGGCAGAAGCCAGTAGTGCTGCGCCAGACAGAGCCAGGAGCAGTTTAGCCGGGCCAGTTATTGCACGAAGCGTGAAAGATCTCATAGGGGGGATTAGGTTGTCCCGAAAGAGACGCTGGAAGATCGATTTATTTCAAATCTTCTCGACCTGATACAAATAATTACATATTTCGGCGTCAAACTTGAAACTTTTTGTCGGCAGCGGACGTTTAATATTGTAAGACTCAACAAGTCGCCATCAAAGAACTGCAACGGTTCATCAACTAGTAGTTGCTTATAAACAACCGTGACGAAGTACGCCCATTACATTCCAAATGATTACTCTTCGTGAAACGTATGGCATTCCATTCAAATAAAGGCTCTTCCACTAATTCTTACAGGAAAGCGTGGAAAATTATTGATTTTATACATCTGTAGCGCAGACTAATCCGTAACACACCTCCACAACACTTTTCCTGTAACCTATGTAAACATGAGTATTTGGAACTTCTCAGCACGACGTTGTAACTTTGTTGTCTTCCATCACATCCCCAAATGCGGTGGAGTTAGCCTCGTCGCCACTTTTAGCAGGTGGTTCTCCATAGTTGGAGATTACGAAGATTCCTTTCGATCCCCCCACACTCGCGACCCTCTCGATACGTTTCACAAGCTCTCCGTTCCTCTGGCCGCTCTCAATCCCGCTTCTCTGCTATGCGGACATTTTAATGTCCCGGGAGCGTTTCTTCATCAGCGTTACCCCGCTCTTCTACAGAGTCGCGACCGTTTCCTGTTTACCTATGTGCGTGACCCGCTGGAAGTTGCCACTTCGCTTTATTACTACAAGCACAGCCGCAACGAAATCCACGGACAGACTCTCCTGCAGTTCCTGCGCGATCAATCCAACTACATCGCCCACCAAATGCCCTGCACGGCATCAAATTATCAGGACGTTCTGGCCCGGTACGACTTCATTGGCCAGCTGGAGCATGTGCATGACCACACGGTGGCATTGCTGAAGCTGATGTCCTGCAGGCTGTTTGAAGATGAAAGCGTTATGGCGCGTCGCGTCCAGTTTCTCATTGATACCCGCCCGGTCGATTTTTCTCAGCGATATAATGAGGTGCCGCGCGACGATCAGCTAAAACGCCTGACAGAAAGTGACCTGGTGGAATTTCACGCCAATAATACGCTGGACTACAAAATTTACGATCACGTGACGAGGCTGCGCCAGGCCGACTCTAAAAGGAATGACGAGCCGAAATCCCGTCATCACTCCCCAATTCTTGCTTTCCTGGGTCTGCTGTAAGGAAAGAAAGCTCACGCCGCTGTTGTCCCGCGGGAAGCGTGAGTTCGGTTTTGCCTCGTGTTGTATCGAGTATCTCAAAGTTAATCCATTTGTATCTACGCTAAACGTATAATTTTTTGCAAGAAAGGATCGGCTTCTCGTCTTCTTCCCGCATACGAACCCGGCCGTTTATTTCCACATTTGGATAAACGACTTGACATCAATCAGATAGGTGCTTCGAAAAAAGCAAATTTCTTAGTGAGTTCTGCATATCTTGCTTGCGCGGGTTCGCTCGATGCTTATGATGCTTGCGCACGTCACAAACAGGCCTTTATCATGTATTTTCATGTATAATGCGCTATAACTGTCGCCCCGCCAGATGCTTAAGGAGAAGATCGCCATGATGAAAACTGTACAAATAGGTCGCCTGCTGCTTGCCCTGGGAGGGAGCGCTATTCTCGCCGGATTTGTAACCGTAGGCGATAGCGCTCAACAACTTACGGTCAATGGCAACGACTACGCCCGCAAAGAAGCGAAGCAGCATCTGACTGACCGCGGCATTACAGTGGATAGCGCCGGCGTTATGAAAGCGGCCGATCAGTGCGACGTAGCCTCCCTGGAACTTCTGCGTCTGGCGGGCGCGGACCTGAATGCGCGTGATCCCGAAACCGGCCTTACCGCCCTGCATCTCGCAATTGCACGCCAGAGCCAGGAAACCGTGGCGATGCTGCTGAAGTATGCCAAGGATATCAACCAGCAGGACGAGTTTGGTTTTACCCCTCTGATGACCGCCTCACTGAGCGGCAATACCCAGGCCGTTAAGCTTTTGCTGGAAAAGAAGGCTTCGGTAGACATTACGTCCAAAGACGGTCGCACCGCCCTGCATCACGCCGTTTCGCTGGGACGCGTCGAAATTACGCATCGCCTGCTGCTGGCTAAAGCTCAGCCTGATGTTCCCGACGCTGACCGTGTTACCGCACTTATGATGGCAGTAGATGAAGGCAGCGAGAAGCTGGCGGAACTGCTTCTTCAGGCCGGAGCCAATGCAAATCAGTATTCCCCTACTCTCCAGCAGCCTCTGCTGATTTCGGAAATTGCCCGCAACCGCTTTAATTTTGTCGCGCTGCTGCTGCAGTACAATGCCGACCCGAACACCATGATGGAGGAAGGCCGGGCGCTCTCTCCGGAATTCTCCAAGCTCATCGCAGGAAAGGCGATCAATAACGATTCCAAGATCACCTCGCTTATGATTGCCTGCGCGCTGGGCCGCGACAGCATGGTGCAGCGCCTGGTTGCGCATCGCGCCGAACTCTATCGCCGCTCAGGTAAGTGGAAGCGTGTTGCCCTCGATTTTGCCGCTTTCAATCGTGAAGTCGGCAGCATGCAGGTGCTCTTCGGCAAGATTCCCGACGAAAAAGCGATGCGCCTGGAAGTGTCGCTCTCCAAGCAGACCGTAACGGTCTATCAGGACGGCAAAGTACTGACCACTTCCCCTGTTTCAACGGGTCGCCCCGGCTATAAGACGCCCTCGGGCACTTACGTAGTCACCCACAAGTACGAGCACTGGATTTCTACGTTGTACCATGCACCCATGCCCTTCTTCATGCGCCTTAGCTGCGGATCCTTCGGTCTGCACGCAGGTGCGCTGCCGGGCTACCCCGCCTCGCACGGTTGCATTCGTATGCCTCTGGAACGCGTCAAGGAGTTCTTTCAGTTTGTAGAACTTGGCACTGTCTGCACGATTGTTGACTAATTCATCGACAGAAGCGCTCCAGCCATCAGCTATCCGAGTTGGACGCAAATAATTTGCGCCAGTCGCGGGGGGTGAGGCCGGTGCGTTTGCGGAAGAACCGGGCGAAATAGTTCGGGTCAGGCATGCCGATTTTCACTGCAATGTCGGCTACGGACATCGTACCGCTTTTCAGCAGGCGGCACGCTTCACTCATGCGCTGCTGGGCACGCCACTCCTTGGGACTCATTCCCGACTCACGCCGGATCGCTCTGTAAAGCTGAAAGCGCGAGAGTTGCATCTTGCGCGCAAGACCGTCGTCCTTGCCAATGGCGGCACCCGGGTCCTCACGCAGTGCATCCGCCGCCTGTGGCAACAGATCGGAAGGCGACGCAGAACTGGTTGCTCCCGACTGGCGCCCTGTGATGGAAACCGGCCGGTCCGCTATATCGCACACATGCAGCAGGAAGCGATAGGCTTCCACCGCATCAGCGGGCGTGTGCACCGCTTCTTCTTCCCGCGTATGAAGAATATGGCGAAAGGATCGCATTTCCACACTGTCGGGATTCATGTTCAGACGCCGCACCGCTGTCTTGTTTAGGATATCCCATATCGCCGAGAGTCCCGGACCTGCCCACATGGCCCATACCAGATGCCAGGGCTCTGTGCCTTTCTGATAGTAGTAACAGTGGTCGCCCGGGATTCTGACAAGGAATCCTTCGCCTGCCCGCAGAGTCATTACCGGCTCGTCACCAATTCGCAGACGTCCTTCACCGGCAATTGTCATTTGCCAGAGAACGCATCCGGACTGTCCGCGACGCAAACCATGCCATCTGTATGAAGGGGAAGCGCGTATTTCTTCGCCCCAACCCACCCAGCGCAACGGATAGGTTGGCTGGTTTGGCGGCTGAATAAAGGAGGTATGATATCGAACCGGAGACATCGCACAAAAGTCCTGGTGCACATTACTCCTCTTGGCACTTTAGGTGCAATACCGTAGATACGGAGCATGTCCTTTTCCTCCCCCAAGATCGTGATTGTCGGTGCGGGCGGCGTCACGTTTCCCCTCACCCTTACGGCGGATATCCTTAGTTTTCCGGCACTGCGCGACTCTACCATTTGCCTTTATGATATTGAAGATACGCGACTGAACCGCACCGCCGGACTGGTCCGCAAACTCGTGGAAGCCCACCAGCTTCCCGCCAGGGTCGAAGTCACCACCGACATGACCGCTGCATTGACCGATGCGCGCTATGTCATCGTAACCTTCCAGGTTGGCGGCCTGGATGCGTACAAGATCGATAAGGATGCCAGCCTGAAGTACGGTATTGATCTCTGCGTGGGCGATACCCTCAACGCCGGCGGCGTCTTCCGCGGTCTGCGCAGCCTGGGCGCGCTGGATCCTATTGCGAAGAAGATGAAGGAGCTTTGCCCCACGGCGCTGGTGCTGAATTATGCCAACCCGATGGCCATCAATTGCTGGGGCCTCAATGAGCTGGGTATCCGCACCGTCGGTCTGTGCCACAGTGTGCAGGGCACGACCAAGATGCTCGCTTCACTCATTGGCGCGGATTACGGCAACGTGGTCTTCAAATGCTACGGCATCAACCACCAGGCATGGATTACCGATTTCAAAGACAAGGGCGTGGATGCCTACCCGAGGCTGGCCGAAATGCTGGAGCAGCGATTCCCCTCACCCGCACTGGTCTCAAAGCACGGCGAAGTCGTTCGTGGCGGCAGCGAAACGCTGGCTGTCGATCACAATGCGGATGTCTATAACTACGAGAAAGTGCGTGCGGAAATCTGGCGCACATTTGGAGTCTTTCAGACAGAATCCTCTCATCACGCCGGTGAATACACCCCGTGGTTCCGCAAGAACAAGGCGGACATCGACGCCTACATCAAGACGCGCTGGGACTATTACGACTGTGGCGTTAACTTCGATCTTAAGGGACAAGTCGAGCGCATGGAAAAGCGCTGTCATGAGCCGCTTACGGCTTCCGAAGAATACGGCGCCGGTATTATCAACGCGATGGAGACCCACGTTCCCTGCGTCGTCTACGGTAACGTGCCGAACTACGGAGCGCCGGGCTCGAAGCCGGATAACGGAACACATCTTATCCCCAATCTCCCTCGCAACTGCTGCGTGGAGGTCGCCTGCCTGGTGGACCGCAATGGAGTTCAACCAACGGCGCCCGGTCCTTTGCCCGCGGGTCTGGCCGCGATCAACCGCACCAACATTAACGTCCAGGAACTTGCCGTTCTGGCTCATCAAACCGGCGATCCCAGGCTGGTGGAGCAGGCCATCGCCATGGATCCCCTTACCGGCGCCCTGCTTACATTGCCGGAGATCCGCAGCCTGACACACGAAATGCTGGAGCAGGAAGCGCAGTGGCTGCCTCAGTTCAAGCACAAGAGCTAACCTCCCGGCGCTTCGATTAAGGCAGGCGAAGTTATGTTTCTCGCCGATTTAGCCGACTGATTCACCATCATTACTATCATTTCCCGCGATCTGGCTTGCCTCCTATCGTGGGCAATGGTAGCAAAGGGGGCGCATATCTTGCAGAGGACGGATGTAGTGGCGGCGCGACTTTGTGATTTGAACGCACAAACTCGCACCGCCGTCCCACTCCCGGCTTTACCTGGGGCCGCGGGCAGCCGTCCTTGCCGTCAAGATGCTGTACCACCCCGCTCTCCTTTCCTGTGTCGCGATCCAAGGCCATACGCTCGCTCCCTCCCATTGAAAAGGCGTTTCCTGACTGGACCGGTTTTCCCGTCGGCCAGAGCCGGCAGCATTACTTGCTGAAAGCGCTCGGAACCCTTGCGAAATCACTACGCAAGCCGCAGCCGCAGGTTTTTTACCCGATGCGCGAGGTAGCGCGCTTCTTTGGAGCTCCGCTGCGCACGGTTGCACTGGTCTATGAGTCTCTGGAGAAAGAAGGTGTGCTCAATCGCATACGCAGTTCGCAGACAGTGCTGGCAGGTAAGGAAAACTCGCGACGATCGCCCATCCGCAGCGTGATCGGTATTCCGATCTGGATGGAAATGCTTGTTCACTCGTGGTTTACGCGAACGGTAAACATGGAGCTGGAGGAACGCTTCCGCAAACGAGGCTTCGTCGCGGATCTTATTTTCCACAGCAGCAAGCATGATGAAACGCACCCGGAGTTTGCGGAGCGTCTGCTGCAGCACGATCTCGACGTAGTTGTGTGGCAGAATCCCGAGCCCAAAAGTCACCAGAACATTCTGTCCCTGCGCAACCACGGCATTCGGATCCTGCTTGTACTCAGCACGGAAGCGCGCATAGAGCTACCGGCCATTATTTACCTGCAAAGCTGGGATGAAGGTCACCTGAAACTCATTCGGCACTGGAAGGCCAGCGGCATAAACAAGGTGCTGCTGCCGATGACCGCGGGAGATCTCTACTATGAGACCGAGCAGGGCGCCTTCACCAGTCTGCTCGAAAAAGAAGGCATGCCGTACGAAATCTTTCTGGGCACACCTGCCGAGTTACAGCGGAAGTGCAAAGCTACCACCAAGGCGCGCCTGTCCATCGGTTTTCTGGCCACATCGTCCGCCGATCGCTTTTGCAATCACGAACCGCTGATCATGGAGAAGCTGGCGGCGACATGCATGCTGGCTTTCTGTCGCGGGCCGCACGGCATTCCCTATCTGGAACATCGCGGCATTCACCCGGATGTCGTCGGTTTCTCTCCGATCGAAATGGCCACGAAAATGTCGGAGGATGTCCAGATTCTGCCTCAGTTGCCCGATGGCGTACGGCACACTTTTCACGCACATCTCTGGCTAAAGGGGAAGCTGGGCAATGAGAGCTCTGTTCGGCGCTAGTTTTACCTTCCTTCCAGGCTCTGTATTTATGGGTAAGATTAAAGACTACCACGATCCGCAGCTTCTAAACGTAGATCTGGAAGTGATTTCCGGCACACCATTCAAGGCATTACCGGAGTGCTGGGGCAAGAATGTATTTTTTCTTTACAATGGTGAGCACCGCGAAGGTAAATTTCTCGCCGCTGCAGAAGTTTCCGTAACTTCGAGGGATGCAGACGCCATCATCAATCAGTTCTGCGACCTTATTGAACAACATAATCCTGAAGCCGCAGGCGAATGGCAAAATGCTGAATCCCGCACTCTGGATATCGGCATTGAGAGCGGTCTCTCCCGGAAAGTGCGCTGCGAAATTTTTAAAATCAACCTAAAGCCTGAAACCATAGTACGAACCACCAGTCATTGTATTTCTATTGCTGTCTCAGTTTACCCTCTGAGAATAAAGAAAAAAGGCAGCAAAAGTCTGCGCTTAATGTATCCAGACTAGAAGCTAAATGTATTAGCTGCAAATACTACAGCATAAACCGATATGGAACCATGCTGGAGAGATAAAAGCCATTGCGCTCGTAGAATTTGCGGGCGCCCATATTGTCGTGGTCGGTCAGAAGGGTGATCCGTTTACAACCCTGGCGGCGGGCTTCTTCCACTGCGGCGTTAAGGAGAATCGTCCCGCCACCGGAACCACGGTGACTGGGCAGGACGACCAGATCCTCCAGAATAGCGGCACGGGCTCCCAGGTACGTGCTGACAAGGAAAAGGAGGTTAACCATACCGACTATGTGGCCGTTATCAACAAGTGTGAGAATCACGCCAGTGTGGGGATCTGAAATAATGGCAGAGAGCCCCGCTGCCTGTCTGGCGGGATCAGGCTCAAATTCGGCTTCCTGGGAGAACAGGAGGTCGAGAAGATCGCACAGATCTGGAATGTCGTCGAGAGTAGCAGGATAAACGGTCATAAGTCACAGGCCTCCGAGAAAGAATAAGGGCTCGCGCCCGAAGCTATATACACTTCGGACGTGAGCCCTGTACAGTTTAGGCCCTCAATTTTTCAGAGCTTTAGCTATTATCGTAGCCTGGCATGCAGGTCTTTATGCTCATATGCCGAGCTGAGTGTTAACAGCCTTTGGCGGCGGTACAAGAATCTGCCCCAGCTCCGTAAGCGCTGCGCCGAGATCGGAGTATGGAACGTCCTGCAGGGCAACCTTCTGCTGAATAGCAAGCTGGGCTGCCACTGCGGCGGACTGCCCCAGCACCATAAACACAGGCTCCATGCGAATGGAGCCGTAAGCAATATGCGAAGCAGCCGCGCAGACTGGCACGACAAGATTAGTGCACTCGTGCTTGCGTGGCACGATGGAGCGGTAGGAAATCCGGTAAGGCGGGAATCCGTGAACCTGCACGTCGCCCTCATTGCGCACCTGGCCATCAAGCACGTAGCGGCGGCAGTTGTGGCTATCCATACCGTAGGCGCCAAGACCCACGGCGTCATCCACCACCTCGGTGCCGCGGCAATGATGCTCCGTCATCACTACGTCGGTGACCATGCGACGTGCTTCACGAATGTAGAGCTGATGCGGCCAGCCGCCCGTTGCCTTGAATTCATCCCTGGGCAGGCCCCACTCATTCATCGCGTCGCGAACATCCTGAGGGACTTCGGGATCGTTGGCCAGGAACCACATCAGGCCCTGCTGATAGTTCTTGTGCGCATCCAGAATATGAAGGCGCTCGGCCCACGTGGCGTTGGGGTAGGCGAAGTTCTGTCCGATGAAGTCTGTGGAAACGGCGCCGTGATTATTGGTATCGGTCTTGTTGTTCCGAATCGGATCGTACTTGCGGAACGTCTCGTTCCAGCCAGTTTTGTAGTAGCGGGCCAGCAACACGTACCAGGCGCGATCGTAATGCAGCGGCTTCGGAAAGGGCATCCGGTTATCCGGCACTTTCGTCAGGCACATGCGGTAATTGTAGGCCTGCACACGATGGTCACCCTCACCGACTACGGGCAGCGGTCCATCCTCGATTCCGGGCAGCAGCCCGCTTCCGGGTACTCCTTCAACAACGTATGGGCTTACCGGGTGGTTAAACTGGTGGCTGTGATGAATCTGCGCACCGTTCAGGGTTTCGCCATAGGTGCTGTTGCTTTCGCGACCTATATGGAAGGAGACGCCGGCAAGGGCCATGAGATCGCCCTCATAACTGGCATCGATAAACGCCCTGGCGCTCACCACGTCCCCCGATTCTGTAACGATCGAGGTAATCTTATCGTTTGCTTTGCTGAGCCCTCGCAGTCGCACGTTGTAGTAGACGGGAGTGTCTGTTTCGGCAATGAAATCCTTGAAGACCTGTTCGGCCACATGGGGCTCGAAACGCCATTCTTCCACAACGCCGTAGGCCTTACCCACACGCTTATAAAACTCGCGCGCAATGCCTCCTACCGCGCGCTGATTGCCAACATCCGTAAAGCCAAGGCCGCCCGCGCTGAGTCCGCCGAGAAAAGCGCCGCTGTGCAGCACCACCACGCTAAGGCCGGATCGCCGGGCCTGAACTGCCGCCGTAACGCCGGCTGATGTGCCGCCGTAAATGCATACATCTACGTCAATATTGAGTGTCATAAAGCAAAGGATAGCCAGCATACAAGCTGGACCGCGTGAAATAAGATCAATCCCTACTTTCGCCCATGACGCGCCGGGCGGCAACTGAATAGACTTTCCGGATAGCTCTTCTTCTTATAGATTTTTATCATCCCAACTATGGTTCCTGCTCACGAGCCGACCGATTCGGACTCCCGCCCTGCACCCGCAGCCATGCGAAATCGTTTTCATGACTGGGCCAGCCTGCGCTCAGAACTGGTGTGGATTTACGACGACGCTCCACGTGTCTCACACATTCAATCTGATCACACTCACGCGCTGGGTCACCGCGCCTGGTACCTGCGTCGTGGTGAGGTGCGGATCGAGATTCCCGGCGGGGTGTGGGAGGCTCAGGCAGGCTCATGGCTGATGACACCGGCGGCCTTGCTGAAGCAGGATTTTTCTGACGACGCGCACTTGCTTTCCGTCCACTTTCTGTGCCAGTGGCCCACGGGGGAGAACGTCTTTCTGCGAGAACGCGGCATTGTCATCCCAGGCAGTGATTTCCCGCTGATGGAGCAGAGTGCTACGGCTCTGGTAAAGATGGTGCACCGGCGCTTTCCGTCCTCGGGTGTGGACTATGCGTTTCAGCAGGCGAGTTACCCTGATTTCCTGAAGTTTCAGGGACTGTTTGCCGACTGGCTGGCAGCCTGGTTCGACGCAATGTCATGCGTTGGCGCACCGTTCACCCACTTTCGCCATGGGGAGGACCGGCTTAACAGTGCGGTGCGCTGCCTGAATGACATTCAGCTGGACCGCCCTTTTCCACGCGAGCAATTACTGAAAGAAACCGGACTAAGCGCCGTGCATCTGGATCGACTCTTCGTACGCGAGTTTGGATCGACAACTCGTAAATACTGGGAAAAACGCCGACTGGAAAACGCAAAGATGTGTCTTTCGCACAGCTCCATGCCGATCAAGGAAATCGCGTACTGCCTGGGCTTTCGTTACGATTCCCACTTCGTGGGCTGGTTTAAACGCCACTGCGGCGTCAGCCCGGCGACTTATCGAAACAGAACGCAGAAACGGAATACCTAGGAGCCTGTCAGGTTAGTTTGAGGACACGGCAAAGAGAGGTAAAAGGGAGTCGCGATGACACGGTATAAAGTTGCTCGTTTGTGTCCGTCACTCAGCAATTCAATACGACCCACTCCATGGGTCGACTTACCCTCAATATTTTGCTCTCCTTCGTACAGTTCGAGCGCGAAATCATCTCCGAGCGAACCCGCAATAAATCATAGGCTGTTGAACTTGGCACCACGGTTGCAGGAAGAGCTGCTCCGGTACGGAATGCGCAACACGGACGGGATACCGTTACCGAGAGAGTAGTACGTCGGGTCAGAGCGTGTGCTTGCGCAATTGGCATCGTGCTATGGGAGAATCAAAGCAAAAAGCGATCATTTCCAACTTTTGATCTAGCGGATGCTTCACCTCCGTACAAGACTTGGTGAAGAAAGTACAATGAGCGAGCATATATCTTGAACTATCGTAAGACATCACTTACAACTTTGCATCTCATAAAAGTACGCGCCCAACAATAACTAATCAGAGGTTGGCTCATGCCTGACAAGAACTCTCCTGAACCGAGCAAAGGTTTGTCAAACGCCAAAGACTCGCTGGAAGGCGATGACGACTCAAACCTTGTCGTCGAGATTCCTGCCTCTGCTTTGCCGGTTGAAGAGGAGAAGGCATTGTTGCCGGCTCGCATGATGAACGAATTCGTCTACTGTCCGCGCCTCTTTTATTATGAGCATGTTGAAGGCATATTCTTGCACAATGCCGATACGAAGCGGGGTGAAGCTTTGCATAAACGTGTTGATGCGGGGTCTGGTCAACTTCCCGCTGCGTCTGAAGGAGGCGATAATGCAGATGAAGTGGTTGAACCATCACAAAGTGACGGGCAGGAAACGGTGCATAGCCGGTCGGTTTCGCTGGGCTCCGACCGCCTTGGAGTGACGGCCAAGCTGGATCTCGCAGAGGTCACCCTGACCACCAGTGACGGAGCGACCACTGTCAGCGTTTGCCCCGTCGATTATAAGGCGGGTGCGCCGCGCGAAGCCAAAGATGGCGGCCTGGAACTTTGGGATACAGACCGCATGCAATTAGGTCTGCAATGTCTGTTGCTTCGAGACAACGGCTATGTCTGTACCGGTGGCATCATCTATTATCGCGCTACCAAGCAACGTGTGCGTCTCCAGTTATCACCAGAGCTTGAGAGCTGGATATTGGAGAATATTGAAGCGGCCCGCAACTGTATTAACAATCCTATTCCTTCTCCTCTTGTCGATTCCCCGAAATGCAATCGGTGTTCACTCGCGCCGATCTGTCTGCCGGATGAGACAGCATTTCTTGCACACATTACGGAGCCCGTTCCCGAGTCTGCCGACTCTGAACAAACAGCCGCTAAGCCTGGAATAATACGACGCCTTATTGCATCGAGGGATGAATCGCGCACCCTTTATCTCAATACACCGGGCACCTATGTGGGAAGAAGCGGTGAGGTCCTTCGAATAAAGGACAAAGACAAAGAAAAGCCATTAGACGAAGTTCGTATATCGGACATAGCGCATGTATGCCTTTTCGGCAATATCCAGATAACCACACAATCGATTCAGACGTTATGCGATAATGAAATACCCATTACTTACTTTAGTAGTGGAGGATGGTTCTATGGTATTACGCGTGGTCACGGTTTGACCAACATATATTCGCGTATTCAACAGTTCACTTCCGCAGCTTCACCATCCGCTTGCCTGGCCCTGGCTACGACCCTGGTTAGTGGAAAGATACGGAATCAACGCACCATGCTGATGCGCAATCATATAGAGCCACCCGCCGCTGTCATTAACAAACTCAAAACGGCAATAGACTATGCCCTGGCAGCCCAGAGCCTGCCCGAACTCCTTGGTATGGAAGGCGCTGCCGCCAGCTTATACTTCCAGAACTTTGCCGGTACTATTAAGGCGGAATCGCCACAAGGAAAACTTTCTGGATCGACGGGAGGAATCTCAGGCATCAATTTCCATTTTGACAAACGGAACCGAAGGCCACCGCGAGATCCCGTAAATGCACTCCTGTCCCTGAGCTACAGTCTCCTGGCAAAAGAGTGTACATTGGCGGCCTTAAGCGTTGGCCTGGATCCTTACCTCGGCTTCTATCACCAACCCCGGCATGGACGCCCGGCGCTGGCTCTCGATCTTATGGAAGAATTTCGTCCTATCATTGCAGATTCATCCGTACTTACCTGCCTCAATAATAACATGTTGGGAGAACAGCACTTTATCACTGCGGGCAATGCTGTTAACCTTACTCCGGCGGGTCGTCGCATCTTCTTTCAAACGTTCGAAAAGCGAATAAATTCGCTCGTAACGCATCCTGTTTTTGATTATAAAGTAAGCTATCGACGAGCCATAGAGCTACAGGCACGACTACTTGCGCGAGTGCTTACCGGCGAAATTCCTCGCTACATCCCTTTCACTACAAGATGAGATACAGCTACCTTGTGTGCTATGATATTTCGAATGATAAGCGGTTGCGCCAGGTATTTAAAATCTGCCGCAATCATGGTAATCACCTGCAATATTCCATTTTTGAGTGTGATCTAAACGCGGCTGAGCGCATTGATTTAGAGCAGCAGCTATCCTCCGTCATCCACCACGGAGAAGACCAGGTACTCTTCGTCTGCCTCGGTCGTCAGGAAGCACGTGGCAGCCGCGATATCACCGCACTGGGAATCCCCTATACACGGTTCGATGAACCCTGCTATGTTGTCTAAGGTTGAAGCTACTTCGACCGAAGCAGATAACACATCTTCTTCTGTCTTCGCGATCTTTGACAACCCGCTAATCGAGGTCTTCCCCCGACCTCATACCAACGTCCACTCACCCTGACTGCGAGTACTTCCCCGCCCCGCTTCCCTGCGAGCAGCTACATGCCACACGTCGACGCCCGACCTCTCGCAAAGTCCTAAGCCTTTTATGATCAAGTACTTAATACTGAACATAAAACAAGCTTGTCAGATGGGGGTCCGAGATTTAGCCTGCACTTCACAGCCCCTCGCAACCGTGCTTCTGCCCCTCACAACTGCAATCCCTTACGAGAGGGCTCTTTCCGCACTCATCTGAGTGCGGCCCCATTGAAGCTTGCAGGACGGGGACACAATCACTTACCTTAAACGCGTCCTTTCCGCACTCATCTGAGTGCGGCCCCATTGAAGCAGCTCGACGGGCAAGCGGCACAACTCCAAGTGCCAGCTTTCCGCACTCATCTGAGTGCGGCCCCATTGAAGCGCATCATCACCAAAAACCCGGTTCGACAATGCCCAACTTCTTTCCGCACTCATCTGAGTGCGGCCCCATTGAAGCCTTATATCTTGGAGCAAGTCGATCCGAACGGCCAGTGCTTTCCGCACTCATCTGAGTGCGGCCCCATTGAAGCGGAGTTGGGTAGTGGAAACCGAGAATCCTATCTCCTGAACTTTCCGCACTCATCTGAGTGCGGCCCCATTGAAGCATATTCAACAACTTACTCGAGCC
>JBGGNE010000172.1:0-7056 GCA_041287705.1 Methylacidiphilales bacterium
CGGCATCCTGGGCGTCAACCTGAACCTACAGGTCAGCACTAGTGACAGCTACGGAACCGTTACTCAGGTCGACTTCTATAACGAGCGCACCCTCATTGGTAGTTCCACAAGCTACCCTTTCAGTTTGCCCTGGTCTCCCCATACATGGGGCACTTTCCACATTACCGCAGTGGCTCTGGATGATCTGGGAGCTGTTTCCCTCCGGTCAGACGTGCTCACGGTCACTTTTCCTTGCGACCTTGACAGCAACGGTCTCCCCGACGACTGGGAAATAGATAAATTCGGACACGTGGGCAATTCCGGATCCGCCGATTTTGATGGCGATGCGTTGACCAACCTGTACGAGTACCAGCATGGCAGTGATCCGACTAACTACTACAGCCAGGGTTCTGTGACTGTTGTGCCGGTGGTGACGATCATTTCCGGCGACGGCCAAGATGGAGGAAAGGGATACTTTGCCGATGCGCCGCTCGTGGTAAAGGTTACCAACAGCAGCGGTGGGGCGGCGCTTAACAAAGCCCCTGTGACCTTCACGGTAATATCGGGAGGGGGATTGGTGTTTGATGCCACTTATAATTCAGGAAGCGCCATCACGGTGCAGACGGGCAGCGATGGCAATGCACAGGTTTTTTATTGTCAGCCAGAGACAGATAATACGACCAGCACCATCACCGCAAGTTCTGCGGGCCAAAGTGTTACGTTTACCGAGTCAACTTCCTTAGGCGACGGGAACTTTGATCCCCCTACTGCGCCCACCGTCGATAGCATCAACTCGACCCAGTTCGCCTTAAGCTGGGAAAATCACGCCACGGCAGCAGACTTCATTCTAGTGCAGGAAAGAGCCAATGGAGGCGCCTGGTCAACGATTGCCACGTTCACCGATATCACCACGACGAACTACACGGTAACTGGGCTGTCACCCGGGGTGATTTATGAATACCGGATCGTAGCAGGACAAAATTAGGAGCACCATGCGTAATCAACCTCAAGCACGTCGTTCTTCTGTTACAATACAGGCCCTGAGTCTTATAGCAGGGTTTGTGGGTCTCGTGCAAATGTCGGCAATACTGAAGCCAAGTGCCTGTTCAACTCCAAATACACCTTATCCAACTCGCTATATGGTCATCGACTTGGGAACCGACTTTGAACCGTCTGGCCTGAATGACCATGGTGTTGTAGTAGCAAATAGCAGCAATGGCCCAAAAGTATGGGTTCAGGGGACAAGTAGTTCACTTTCAACAGCTATTGCATACGAAGTTGGTCCTCAGGTAAGCTATTCTACAGTAGGGGTCGATAATGCCGGCCACATTGCCGGCGTTATTAGCTATTTGGGCTCACCCACCAACGGTCCAATGCCTAACATGGCCGCGGGCGTCTATTGGGCCAGCGCAACCGATCCCATCCAGCCCATTGGTACACATCCCGGCGCGGGTTATAAGTGGGTCTATGCTATATCAAGTGAGGGATTCATTGTGGGAGATTTGAGTGGTGATGCTGCCGTTAAATTCGGTGTTGGACCTGCATTCACTGATGTGGATGGCAACAATACCACTCAGCCCTTGCTCAGCGACAATGGTCATGGCCTTGGAGAAGGGATGACCGCCTGGGGGGCATCGGGTACCAACAACTGGTGTGGCAGAGGCGCCGATTACGATGCATGGGAATTCGGACCTGTTGTCAATGGACATATCTACTCGGACCCAGGGATTGCTGATGCCTTGTTCGTCTCACTCAATGAATCTCGCTATGTAGTGGGACAAAACGGTACCAATGCAGCATTATTTGTGCCGATGGGAAGCACTTATGCTGTTACTAATCTTGGACCAGGGCGGGCAATAGGTATCAATAATCAGACCTTTACTGACACGAATAACGTAACGTCACCCTCACCCCAGATCATTGGGTATTCTCAATACTCTCCCTACGATTTGTTCGTGTGCGACAAAACGTCTTACGATGGCAGTCGCTCTAACGACTACGTCACAAAAAGAATTGATAGTCTTCTTCATCAACCGCCAAATGGAATATGGCATGTTACTTCTATGGCCGGTATTAACGAAGGCGGCGCTATTGCAGCAACTGCAACTTTTACATCCCTAACGAATGGACGTCCAAGCGGACCGCCAGTACGGCATGGCGTACTTTTAGTTCCGGTTACACTTGATGAAGTAAATTTCTATAGCACCGAATCCTCTCCTAAAGGTCAATTTAACGTTTGCCAAGACCTAACCGGTACAAATTTCGCGGTTATACACGGATCCAACCAATGGCAAGCCCCGAATGTTTCCTCAACGAATACGTTCAAACAAACCGGATGGCAGGACGCTGTTTGCTTCAGCAGCGGCTCGAAAATGACAGTGGCTGTGCAGCTAAAAGTTGCTCCAGGGTCAAATATGTGGTCTTCATTTACCAACATGAAAATTAAGGGTATTGGCGTGACTAACTTAGGTAAACCTGACGACAGCGCCGGGTATGATTTTATCAATACCGATGGAAAGGGCTTTTCTGCCAGCTACAGCAGCACCGCTAACGCGATCACTGCCACCGGAATAGTCTGCAATAAGGCGTTCCCTACTAGTACCGTTGGCTATATCAATCCTCTTACCATTCTGTGGTATTACTCCATTGATGGCGGAACTAATTGGAGCTTAATCAATACAAGTAAGAATGAGCTGTTTATCACGCTCACAGCACCGAACTTGAGTCCGACTGTGGTCACTGGACCCGATGCCAATTACAAGCTATTTCAAACTGTGCTCTATTACGCTTGCTCTAATCCGGGCGCGACTACCAGCGATGCCGCAGTGGCTAATACTTGGTCTTTGTTCACTTCGGGAGGTACTGGACCAGCCAATATCACAGCCTGGAATCCGACTGATAAAAAGTATAGCAAGAAGCTCTATTACTACGCCCGAGACTTTAATGGTCTCCAACCTGTCTCGACTAGAGAACTTTTGGGAGCTGCCGATGGTAATGGTGAATGCCCTTCGTTTGGGCAGCTTTTCCAAGATGCATTGTGGGCCAATGGCGTCGATAGCACGGGAATCAGAATCACAAGCATAAACGGCGATTCATTTCTGGTTAAGGATTTTACGGCAAGCGTAACGGGATCTATGCCTTCCAGCGAAGCTCCCTATTTATGGAAGATGACCTTCAGCACAAACACAGGTGAAATGCAGCCGCCGCCAAGCACCAATACGATCCATGGGACTTACGGAGACTTTATTAATCTAGCAACGCTTCGGGGGCAGAATACTGCCCCTCCACTAGAGAAAGTGTTCGGAAATCACTACATTGTCCAATACAAAACTGGCTATTACGATCCATCATATGGAACTACCTACGCTAGTCCCAACGACTTTGAGATTACGTCAGTTCAGGGGTATGCTCGAGACATCGTGGGTGATTCGCTTAACTATAAAGTAAGACCCGCTTCCGGATTGCACAATATCCAGTTTAGCACAAATACCTACCTCCACCAATAGAGAACCCATGAACACCAAAACCTGTCTTCCGACCTGGCTCGCTGGAACCTTGTGCTTTGCTCTCGTAAGCATGGCGCCGCTCCTACCGATACAGGCTGAGAACCTGACTCCAATGCATCTATCATTCCGGGATCTAAAAAGCGACCAGGAACTAAGGTTCACCTTGTACTCCAAAAATCCTTGGGGTTCATTTAATGTGACGGTAGTCGCCCAGCCCGAACCGAAGGTAACAATAGAACTCCGCCAAAGTTCTAACGTAAGACTTCGAGGAGCTGAAAAGCTATGGGGACATCCTGCTGGAGAACGGGTCGTCCGCACTCTGACACCGGCAGACTTCCAAGTCTTGGAAGATTTTTTAGCTACCTATCGAGCCAAGGGAGCCGTGTCCGCGCCCGGGGATCCGAAGAATCCGACGACGGCATTCGAGCGCTATAGGTACAGTACACTCCCCAACGGACATCTCCACGCCGACCCGGATCTGAGGGAGTTTTATCCTGTGTCGGAAGAGACTCAGCAGAAATTCATTCACGACTTCATTGGCTTCAGACCTGTCGAGAGTAAGTAATCTTGTCTGCACTGCACGCCGGCTTCAATAGTATCATCTTCGTCTCCCCAGCGCCGGTTGACAGTAATGCATTGTCACTTAGTGCGCTAAGGCGATACTATTAATGCTATTGAAGCTATGCGTAAGAGTTGCGCTGTTGGCGTGTCGCTTCTGCATTAGTTGTCGCTTTTGTTGTAATTAATTATCTTTGGCGGGGAATGTGCCCAGATGGTGGAGGGTCAACAAGAAAGCGTTTTAGAGGTAGCTATCGCAAAATCGCTCCCGATGGCAGATTATTACCCGATGGCAAACCTTAGACCAAGGGAGAATCAGATCGTGAAACCAGCGAAACTTATGTAGATGCCCTTAATCTGGCACTGCGGCACAACGAGACGGATGTTTATGTCGAAGTGCCTGGCAGCGAGCTGGCCATTACGGTACGTCGTAATGCTGTGGAAGCTAATTGGTTCGACAAGGCTCCCAAGCAAACCCCTTCCAATGCCTATGGCGTGGGCTGGACGTGTAATCTTGCCTGCTATTTTGAATATGCCGAGGGGCAAGAGCAAGTCAGCATTCCTGACGATCAGGGTGGACGCAGCCAGTTTGTTGTGCGTCATCGTAATAATGATATGTCCCAGCCGGCCGAATTCTTTGCCATGCCCTCCTCTTCAACAGAGAGAAGCGTCTATCTGGATAAGCTGAAACTGATGGGCTCAACTATGGTGATGGAGCGTAAGTATGGGACCAAATATACTTATGCCCAGACGCCCACTCCTTCGGGAAATAGCTATGTGTGGCGCCTGAAATGGATTGAGGATAAATTTGGAACCAGAATTGTTTACAGCTATATTTCCAATACGGCACTTATTCCAAAACGTATCTATGTGGAAGGAAGGGCTTCGCTCAAAGTAGATATTGAAAGTTCAGATAATCTTATCAGAGCGGTAACAGATTCGGCAGGAAATCGCACCTCGTACACCTATACAGTTAATAGTATACATGAAGCGAATTTGCTGACGCGTGTTACAAATGCAGATTCATCGTCTACACAATATACGTATGACCTGGAAAGCCAGGACGACCCTAACGCCACCGAAGATGATCCTAATCCCTGCTGGCATTGCAATTTGAAGACAGTACAGGATGCTCTGGGAAGAAACTGGACGTTTTCCTACGACATGGACGAGTCGAAGAAGTTTTACCTTAATCCCAACGAGGAAGGTAAAATTATGCCGGCCCAGCCGCGATGCGTAAAGAGAATCGATTTGCCGGGAAATAATGGCGCCGCCGTGTTTGAGAATCTCTCGGAGGAACGCTATAAACCCTGGGCTGGCCCTGCGAGCGTAGATGGGTATCACCGCACACGAGTAACGGATGCGGATGGCCATAGCCGTACCTATGAGTGGAGTAATGTTGTCTGCTCGGTAAAAACTCCTGAAAGCGGCGAGAGTCCTAAAGCCGTTATAGCATTTTATCCTACTCTTACCATTACCTTTCCCGATGGAAAAACGGAGAAGTATGAATTCAATCTGAAGGCCGGCATGGCGCTGAAATCGAGCCGCGACATAGACGGTAACGTGACGCAATTTTCGTATATGGATCCATGGACTCCGCCAAGCCCCATTTATGACGATATCTTTGAGGAGCGAATCTATGGCTTTTACGATGATGTTACTTCTCAGACGAACGCTGCCGGGAAGACGAAGCGGTTTACTTATACCAATAGCAGGCGACTGCTCAAGAGCGTCGAGGACGAATTAGGCCGGCTGACAGAATACGAATTCGACAGTCAGGGCCGTCGGATAAAAGAATCTCTGCGCGAAAGTTCAGGCAGTGGCTCTGCTTCCGAAACTACTCTGGTGTACGGCACGCCCTATGGGGAATTTCTGAGCAGCCAGACCATTACCTCCATGGGGGTTTCGTTTACAACGACCTATACGCCTGATAGCAAAGGCCGCGTACAGTCGACAACAACAGGTTTGTCCACCACTTCGTATACGTACGATAAAAATGGCAACAAGACGCAGGTAACTGATCCCAACGGAAATATTACCCAGTTTCGCTACGACAACATGGATCGCCTGATCCGGGTGATCAATCCGGATAACTCGGTGAGAATCATGACCTACGACGCCGTGGGCAATAAGCTTACCGAGCGCGACGAAAACGGGCGTACCACCACCTGGGAGTACGATGAACTGGATCGCGTGGTTAAAGAAACGCGGCCTGGCAATCTGACAACTCAGTACACCTACAGCAAGACGGGGCTTAAACTGACGGCGACGGATCCCATGGGGCGCATTACCCGCATGGAATACGACGACTATTACCGTCTTGTTCGCACGCTCGATCCGCTGAATCAGGCAACAGAACTTACCTATGGAGAAAACAGCGGTTCCACTCTTTTTGATGTATCCGGCTATAAGCCGACTGCAATAAGGGATGCGCGAGGTTTCGTTACTTCCACAATTTATGATGTGCTTCATCGCCCTACCTCTACTACAATAGATTATGGAGGTGCGGTAGCCGTCACGTTAACTCAATACGATGATGTGGGCAACGTCACCAGTTCAACAGATTCGCTTGGACGTATTACCAGAGTCGAATATGACATCTTTAATAAACCCCGCAAAACCTTCCTGCCCGGAGGCGGGGTGCGTCAGAGTATCTATCTTGCCGGCGGCCAGATTAAGCAGGAACTGGACGAGTCAGGGGGATTGACGATAACGGATTATGATGCATCCGCACGACCTTTCCGTGTCAAGCGACCCGATGGCGTCGATATCATCACGGAATATGATCATAATGGAAATGTCACAGCCGTAGAAGACGGCCGGGGTAAGAGAACGACAAGTACGTATAGCAACCGCAATCGCAAGCTCACGGTAACGACGCCGAATGGTACCGGTGGAACGGCCACCGTATCCTCCACTTACGATGCCGCGGGAAACGTGCTGACGATGACCGATCCCAAGGGGCAGGTGACCACGAACACTTACGACGTTTCATATCGCCTTATTTCCACCA
>JBGGNE010000173.1:0-29871 GCA_041287705.1 Methylacidiphilales bacterium
CAGCAGCCAGCCCATCAGGAAGACGCCCTGGCCATCAGCGATAAAGTCGGCGCTTACAATGCCCAGCAGCACGCCGTTAAAGATGAGACTGATGACCGTGCCCACTCCCCACAGCATGCCCATGGAGGCGGTTACAAGACCTACGCGGATATTGTTCGTCCAGTAAAAGGCGGTCATCTTTGTCATCTCGGAGGTACTGCGCCTCATCCCTCCATCCGCTTCCTCCTGCTGCACGCGTTGCGTGGGGGTGACGTCGAGGTGGCTGAATCCGCCCGGAATAAGAATACCCTTCGCCTCGGGTTCCACTGCCAGCATGATCGCTCCGAACACCGCCCCCAGCATGAACAACGCTGTACTGATATAAAACGCCATAATGCGCCGCCGGAACGTTGCCGGCAGCGTCTCCGTAAGATAATGCACCAGCCCCTGCACCATGCTGGAGATCGTCAGCGTGCTGACGACTTCGCGGTTATCGTGAATCTCCGCATAGGCGCCCGCCACCAGGGACTCCAGGTACTCGCGCAGTTGGCCGCCGTGCACGCTGTTGCTGATTCGTGCCAGTCCGGAGCACGCCCGCTCATACAGGGCGTGCAGCTCGCGCACCTCATCCAGCGACATCGGACGTTCCGGGTGCGTCCGCATTCTCGTTACGATTTGATCCAGGCGATTCCATGCCGGACGCTCGTTCTTCACAAAGCGATCAAGATCAATAATCATGGCGGGTGCCGTGAAGCCTGCCACAGAAGCTGCCCATGCGCCAGCCTCCTTCGCTATCGGGGATGTATTTAAAACGAAAGGCTGGCCGGTCCTCCTCTATCCCGAGATATCAAACGAGGGCTTATGACCCAGCGCCGCCGCAATCAGCTTCTCGGGAGTCGATTCTTCGCGCGAGAACTCGCCGCCGACGTGGCCGTTGTTCAGCATGATGATGCGGTCACTCATTCCCATCAGCTCCGGCAACTCGCTGGAAACCAGAACGACGGCCATGCCGGCATCGGTCAGCGTGTTAACGAACTCGTATACCTCCAGCTTGGCGCCCACATCAATGCCGCGCGTAGGTTCATCCAGGAAAACCACTTTGGGGTTGGTCATCAGCGCTTTGCCCAGTACTACCTTCTGCTGGTTGCCGCCGGAAAGCCCGCCGATAATTGTCTCCAGAGAGTTCGCTTTGACGCGCAGTCTCTTGAAGTAATCGGAGCACTCCACGACTTCGCGGTCCTGATCCAGCAGAGGGATGGGCCGGCGCGAAAACTTATCCAGCGAAGCCAGAGACAGATTGAAGCCGATAGGCTGCTCCAGAATAACGCCATAGCGCCTGCGGTCCTCGCTTACCAGTACCAGGCCCGCCTTCAAGGACGCACCGGGATTTCCCACTGGTGCGGGCGGGAGCGACTTCCCGCAAAGCTCTACCTCGCCGCTCAGGCGATCGCCCCAGGCGCCAAAGATGTGCATCAGCAGCTCCGTGCGGCCCGCACCCATCAGACCGCCGATGCCAAGCACTTCACCCGCCCGAACTTCCAGGGAGATATCATGCAGGAAAGCCGATGCCCCGCGCACGGGAGCTGCGCTGAGGTTGCGCACCGACAGCAGCGGCTTGCCGGGATGCGACGCGCGCCGGGGAAAGAGATCGCCCAGCTCGCGCCCCACCATGTGGCGGATGACTTCGTGGCGATCCGTTTCGCGGGTGTTCAGCGTCGTGATCGTGGAGCCGTCGCGAAGAATGGTAATGCGGTCCGAGATCGCAAAGACTTCCTCCAGCCGGTGCGAGATATAAATGCAGGCGAGCCCGCGATCGCGCAGGTCCTTCAGGCGCTTCAGCAACGCCTCGGTTTCGCGATCCGTAAGCGCGGCGGTAGGTTCGTCCAGAATCAGGATGGCGGAGTTCCGGCTGAGAGCCTTGACAATCTCCACCATCTGTTTGTGGCCTACACCCATCGTGCCGATAAGCGCCTGGGGATCCATATCCACCTGGAACTGCTTGAGATATTGCGCCGCGCGTACCTCCATGGTTTCCCAGTCCACCCACAGGCCGCGCTGCGGTGCCTGGCCAAGGAAGATGTTTTCCGCCACGGTCATCTCATCAATCAGCGCAAGCTCCTGTGTGATGACCGCAATGCCTGCCGCCTGGGCATCCGCGCTGGTGGCGAACTCCGCCGTCTTGCCGCGCACCAGCAGTTCGCCTTCGTAGCTGCCATGGGGCCACAGTCCGGAAAGCAGCTTGATGAGTGTGGATTTGCCTGCGCCGTTTTCACCACATAGTGCATGAATTTCGCCCGCGCGCAGGTCAAAGCTGACATTCTTGAGCGCAACTACGCCGGGAAAACGTTTAACTATACCACGCGTCTCTAAGATCGCTTCCCGCGTACCTGCCGGTGCGGGAGATGGCGTCGCAGAGGAAGATAGCGCGGGATTAGTTGCCATGATGTTGGAGTGAAAGTGGTTTAAGGTAAAGCGGTGCCAGCCCTGGGGCACGAATATTCCTGCTGGAGGAAATACGGCAATAATAGCGCTTACGCCGCCGGAATGCTAAATGGTTTTTTCAGCCTTGTCAGCGAAACTTTCAGGAAAAAGACTGCGTACACTGATAACCCAACCTGCCTGACTTTTCCAGGAATCAACTCCATCTTAACCAAGAAATCCCGTCCATTGCGTCCCATCAATCGCAGGCAAACCCGACAAAGGCCTGCCTGCGATTACTTACCTGCACTTGACGTGCTGAAGCTGTCGTCTTAGGCCAGCAACGTTTCCTTCTCCAGCCCCAGCTTGACGAAAGTTTCGTGGACGTGCTGGAAGTGGCGCTCCGGTTTGCACAGTTCGTCGATCTGCGCATCTGTAAATACACTGGTGACGGAGGGATTCAGCTTCAGATAATGCGCGAGCTGCTCCGTGCCGCGCCAGCAGGCCATGGCGCTGCTTTGTACGGCTTCGTAGGCTTCGCGGCGGGGCAGACCGGCGTCGGTCAGCGCCAGCAGCAGCGTCTGCGAGAAGATGAGGCCCTTGGATTTATCCAGATTGGCCTGCATATTTTCGGGATACACGATCTGCCCGGCGACCAGGCCGGTGAGTTTCGTCAGCATGTAATCCAGCAGCGTGGTGCTGTCGGGGAAAATGATGCGCTCTACGGAGCTGTGGGAGATATCGCGCTCATGCCAGAGCGGCACGTTTTCCAGCGCGGCCATGGCGTTGCCGCGGATGACGCGGGCCAGACCGGAAAGGCGCTCGCCGATGATGGGGTTGCGCTTGTGCGGCATGGCGCTGCTGCCCTTCTGGCCGGCGGCGAAAAACTCTTCCACCTCAAGCACTTCCGTGCGCTGCAGATGACGGAATTCCGTGGCCCAGCGGTCGATGCTGGTGGCGATAAGCGCCAGCGTGGTCATGAAGTGCGCATGGCGATCGCGCTGAATGATCTGCGTGCTGAGCGCCGCCGGTTCCAGGCCCAGCTTGCGACACACGAACTCTTCCACACGGGGATCCAAATGCGCGTGGGTGCCGACCGCACCGCTGAGCTTGCCCACGGCGATGTGTTTGCGCGCTTCAACAAGGCGCTCCTCGGAGCGGCGAAACTCGTCATACATCAGCGCCAGCTTGAGGCCGTACGTAATGGGCTCGGCGTGGATACCGTGGCTGCGGCCCATCATGGGCGTAAATTTATGCTCGCGCGCACGGACCGCTACGGCAGCGCGCAGCTCGGCAAGATCTTTCAGCAGCAGATCCGCGCTGGCGGCAAGCTGCAGGGCGATCGTCGTATCCAGCAGATCCGACGACGTCAGGCCGCGGTGAATGTGGCGTCCGGCCGGTCCCACGTGCACGGCCACTTCTTCCAGAAAGGCCAGGACGTCGTGCTGCGTACGTCTCTCATTCTCATGCACTTCCGCTATGCGGTACGTCGCCTTTGCGCGGATTTCCTTCGCGTCCTCGGCGGGGATCTGTCCCAGTGCGGCCATGCCTTCGCAGGCCAAAATTTCAATTTCCAGCCAGTGATTCAGCTTGGCTTCTTCAGTCCAGAGTGCCCGCATGGCGGGGCGCGAATAACGTTCGATCATGAGGCGCGAAGTTTAGCAGAACCTCCCGTGGCACGCCAGAGTCTATGTTGCCTTTGCAATTCCCCGCGTATGTCGGACCTTAGGGGCTGGCACATGCATGTTGCGGTAACTCCTTGACCTGGGGCCTGAAATTAACTCGCTCCACTTGGGAATCCCCGCATTGTCTATCGAAATTTCACAATAATACTGCATATTCGTCACGTATTTGTCACTCTCTCCTGATTCAGCCACGCATCGCATCTGGACATGATATTTCTGCACATCGCCGGCGGTATTGCGCTCATTATTTTCGGCATCCGCTTCCTGCGTAAAGGTTTAGACCGCCTTTTCGGCGGCAGCCTCGCGTCGTGGCTGGCCGGTATGACGCAGCGCCCCTGGAAGGCGTTTGGCGCGGGTATCGCCACCGGTACCATCGCGCCCAGCAGCACCGCACTGTCGCTGCTCTCCGTGCAAATGCTCAACACCGGACAGCTCACCACCGAGCGTATGCTGGCCATTCTGCTGGGCGCCAATGTGGGCATGACTGTGATGCTTCAGCTCATCGCATTTCGCATTCAGGATTTTGCGCCTCTGTTTCTGGTGGCGGGAGTTATTGGCTTTCAGTTCCTCGGCCGCAATATCTTACGCGGAATCGGCCAGTGCCTGCTGGCGCTTGGATTCGTCTTTCTGGCGATGGACCTTATCGGTCGCGGATCGGCGGGCATTGCGGCGGCGCCCGAAACGCGGCAGTGGGTCAGCCTGCTGGAGTCCCATTCCTGGCTTATTCTTGTCACGACAGCCTGCAGTGCCGTGGTTTTTCAAAGCAGCACCGCTACCGTTGGTCTCGCCATGGGTCTGGCCGGAGACAACATTATCACAATGCCCATTGTGCTGCCCTGGGTCATCGGCACGAACATCGGCATTGCGATTACGTCTATCATTGCCGGCTGGAACAACCTGGAAGGGAAGCGACTGGGTGTCGCCAGCCTTATCTCGAAGGCCGCCCTCGGTGTCCCGCTGATGCTGGTGCCCGCCGCAATAACCACCGCGTGGCTGGGTGAACTGCCGGGAGATCTGCCGCGTCAGATTGTGCTCTTCCACACCGGTTTCAATCTGGTGGTGGGTATTCTGTCTCTGCCGTTTCTTACTCCGCTAACGCGCCTCGTCAACCTGATGATTGTACCGGAAAACGCCGGGACTAATGGGGCGAACGGGCGCTCCACTCATCTGGATGCCAACGCGCTGGATACGCCGCCGCTGGCTCTGGCCTACGCGACTCGCGAGACGCTTCGCATGGCCGATGCCACGCAGCATATGCTGCAGCAGTTCTGGGTCGCCTTTAAGTCGCGCGACGCGGATTTGGCGCAAAAGGTGCAGCAAAGCGACGATCCGGTCGATTCCCTCAACCGCGACATTACGGACTATCTCAGCAAGATTTCAGACGGCATGACCGAGCAGGAAGCACGCTGGCAGTTTACACTCCTCACCTTCACCAATGAGCTGGAGGCCGTGGGCGATATCATTGATAAAAATCTGTGTGATGCGCTGCAGAAGCAGATAGCGGAAGGCGTCACGATGATCGGCCACGATCGCAATGCGCTGGCCACGCTGTACGAGAAAGTGGAGCAGCGCCTGGAAATGGCCATTGGCCTTCTGATGACGCGCGATGCAGCCCAGGCCAAAGCCTTCCTGGCCGGCAAGGAACCCCTGAATGACTGGTGCCGCCAGGCACAGAAAGAGCACTACGACCGGTTGCGCACCGGCGATCGGCAGGCCATGGCGTGCAGCACCTTCTTCCTGGATATGCTCAACAGCATGAAGAAGATAAACAGCCACGTCAGCAGCCTGGCCTATTCCTTCCACAACCCGCCCGCAGCGCGCGCCCGACGCCAGCCCGCAGCGGGTAAGGCGCCTGTATCTTCTTCTGTTACCGCGAAGACGGAATCACCGGATCCTCAGCAGGACACAGGTGAAGCTGCCGGAGCGGAGCACCCGTCCTGAACCCTGCTGAATCTGCATCCGAATCCCGGCGCTGTCTCGTTCTCGCTTAGTGTGCCGTAAGCCAGTCGCGGCCCGTGCCCATCTCCACGACGATCGGCACGCGCATGTTGGGGATGGCGTTCTTCATGCCTTCTTCCACAACTGCGAAGACCTGCTCTTTCTCTTCCTCGGCCATTTCGAAGACGAGTTCATCGTGCACCTGCAGAATCATGCGGGAGCGGAATCGCTTTTCCTCAAACGTCTTCTGGATGTTCACCATGGCGATCTTGATCATATCCGCCGCCGTGCCCTGAATAGGTGCGTTAATGGCATTGCGCTCCGCTGATCCGCGCACCATGGCGTTAGAGCTGTTGATGTTGCGCAGGTAGCGGCGGCGGCCCGTAATGGTCTGCACGAATCCGTTCTCCCGCGCAAAATCGATCGTCTCGCGCATGTAATCGCTGATGCCGGGATACTGTTTGAAATAAGCGCTGATGATCCCGGCTGCTTCCTTTCGCGGGATGCCCAGACGCTGGGCGAGACCGAAGGCTGTCAGGCCATACGCAATACCGAAGTTCACCATCTTGGCGTTGCGGCGCATTTCGCTGCTGACGTTGTCAGGCTCCACGCCATACACGCGCGCGGCGGTGGCTTTGTGGATATCCATGTTCGACGCAAAGGCGGCCAGCATATTTTCATCCCCGGCCAGCGCTGCAATAATGCGTAGTTCAATCTGCGAGTAATCCGCGGCCAGCAATTGCCATCCTTCGCCGCGCGATACAAAAGCGCGTCGGATTTCCCGGCCCTGCTCGGTGCGTATGGGGATGTTCTGCAGATTCGGATCCGAGGAGTTCAGGCGGCCTGTTGCCGTAACGGCCTGATTATACGTGGTATGCACACGGCCCGTTTTGCTGAGGATAGCGGCGGGAAGCGCATCCACATAGGTCGCCTTCAGCTTAGTCGCTTCGCGGAAATCCAGCACGCGCTGCACGATCTCGTGACGCCCGGACAATGAAAGCAGCGTCGCCTCGTCGGTTGCCATCAGGCCGGTACGGGTCTTCTTCGTCTTGCCGGTCAGCTCCAGCACGCGTGCCAGAACTTCACCGAGTTGCCGCGTGGAATTGATGTTGAAGGGTGCGCCGGCAATCTCATATATGCGGCTCTCCAGCTCGGAGATGTTGCGCCCCAGCTTGGAGGAAAAGTCGGAAAGTGCGCCGGTATCGAGCGTTACGCCTTCGGATTCCATGGAAACCAGAACGGGCAGCAGCGGGCACTCGATATCGTAGAACACCTTTTCCTGGTGCATTTCGCGCAGGAGCGGCTCCAGCTTGCCCTTTAACTGCCAGGCTACATCCGCGTCTTCGGCGGCGTATTCGGCCACTTTGGCGACCGGGACATCGCGAATGCTAAGCTGCTTTGCCTGGGGGAGTGACCGGCTGCCTTTGCCGGTTGCCGGCTTCTTTTCGCCAATCAGCGCCGAGATAGGGATGGGCGTGTAATTCAGGAATACTTCCGACAGATAATCCATGCCATGCCGCTGATCCGGCTCCAGCAGGCTATGCGCCAGCATCGTATCGAACAGGGGGCCGCGCACGCTGATGCCATGCCAGCGCAAGACAGTGTAGTCGAACTTGATGTTGTGGCCGACCTTCAGAATCGCCGCGTTCTCAAAGAACGGCCGGAATTCTTCCACCACGGCCAGATACGCAGCGGATGCCGCCGAAGCAGTGCGGCTCGCACCCATCAGTTCCAGCACTTCCTCTTCCTGCGCTGATCCCTGGGGGAATGGCACATATGCCGCCTTATGGTCCTGCCAGCACACGGCCAGCCCCACGATTTCGCACGTGCGGGCATCCAGGCTGGTCGTCTCCAGATCAAAGCTGACGGCGCTTTGCTCCATCATTTCCTTCAGCAGCGCGGCGCGATCGGCGGGTGTCGCCGCCATCTTATAGTCATGCGGCACCTGCTCTATAGTCTGGAGATTGGCGGTGTTGATCTGAACGTCGCCGCCTTCCTCAATCGGCGCACCTTCGACTGCTTCGGACTCTTCGCCCGCAAACTCCACGCCTTCGGTCGGAAGCGTTCCTTCGCCTTCACCGGGACCCTGAGCGGCCATCTTCTTCACTTTCAGTGCCGCGCCCAGCTCAAAGAGATCGCCGCCGCTCCCGTCATCGCCGGCTTCCACCGCCTGAGCGCGCGATGCGGAAACGGTGCCTGCCAGGGGAGAGGAGAAAGTCGATACGCTGGCCGCCTTCCCTGTGGGCGGCGCAAAGAGGCTCTGCTCCATGCCGGCCGCACCGCTGCGACCAGCTCGGAAGCTGTCGCCGAAGATGCGGCGTCCCAGACTATTGAATTCCAGCTCGATAAAGAGCGGTTTGAGCCGCGCTTCGTCGGGAGGCGTTATGCGCAACCGTTCCATCTCGATGTCGATGGGCACGTCGCACAGAATCGTGGCCAGCTTCTTGCAGAGCAGAGCCTGGTCGCGGTGCGCTTCCACATTATCTTTTTGCTTACCCTTAAGCGATGCAATGTTCTCCAGCAGCCCTTCCACGCTGCCAAACTGGGCGATGAGCTTCTGTGCCGTCTTCTCGCCAATGCCGGGGATTCCCGGAATATTGTCAGAGGCATCACCCCAAAGAGCCAGGATATCAATGACTTGCGAGACGTTCTCGACGCCCCACTTTGCCTTTACCTCTGGTACGCCCATGATCTCCACGTTGTCACCTGCCCGGCCGGGCTTGTAGATGAACGTTTTGGGTGATACGAGCTGGCCGAAATCCTTGTCCGGGGTAACCATGTAGGTCTCAAACGCTTCGGGCTCGGCGAATAGCTCGGCGCGTCGCGCAATGGTGCCAATGATGTCGTCCGCCTCGTAGCCATCCAGAACCAGCACGGGAATGTTGAAGGCCTCCACCACGCGGCGTACATAGGGCAGGGCGGCGCTCAGTTCCTCCGGCATGGCCTCACGCTGGGCTTTGTAGGCGGGGAAATCCACGTGGCGCTGAGTGGGTGCCGAAGTGTCAAGCGCTACGGCCAGGTGCGTCGGCTTCTGGTTGCGCAGCAGGTCCACCAGCGTGTTGGTAAAGCCGTACACCGCGGAGGTATTAAAGCCGCGCGACGTGAAAATAGGGTTGGTGGCCAGCGCAAAATGCGCGCGATAGGCAAGCGCCATGCCGTCCAGAAGAAAGAGCTTATTCATTGCAGGGGAAGGAGTGGGTGGACGCGGAGAGACTATCGAGGTGCGACGGATTTCTCCACAATATTCCGTAGAAACAAGGCTGGCCGTGCCATTGCCGCCAAGAAAGCCTTGACATCAAATATGCGGAGCGGCACCGTCAAAAATTCCTGCGCAGGTGTATACTTTATTCTGAAGAATTTCGATTTCCTTAAAAATGCTTTCCGTACCTGAACAAGAGCAAGAGAAACGCACTTCGCTCTATTGTATTCTATTTCTCTGTTTCTTTGCTTTTGCTCAGGGTCTTTTTGCGCAGCATTGTAACACGCTTTTCTATGAGAAGTTTGCGCCTTTTTACGATTCATTATCTTACTACAATGATATTGTAAAGCTGCACAGTATTTACGTGGAAAAGGGCTTTTTTGCTACATTTAATGCCGCGATAACTACAGCTAACGGCGCGTTGCCAAGCATGCTGGTTTCGGTTGTCAGTTTTCTGGAGCCATGCCGTGCTATTGGTATATGGACACAGGTTCCCTGGATGCTCTCTTTGCTGATCAGTGTTTATTTTTTTGCCAGGCTTGAACTGAAGGCGTCTCCCTGGCTGGCGGTGGCTCTTGCGCTTCCCGTAGCTTCCATTCGTGCTATCTATTATTTTAATGGTGGTCTTAGTGATTATCGAATGGATCTGCATCTGTATCTTCTCTACGGATGTTCTCTTATCTGGTTTATTATCGCTTTGCGTCAGGAGAACTATTTTTATTGCCTGATATGTGGTGTTTTCAGCAGCCTGGCGGCGCTTTCCCGTGGAACTGCACCTGTCTATCTGCTGGTTACCATGGCTCCTATATTCGTCGTGCACTTTGCGATGAATATCGCCAATACCCGGAAGATAATGTTTCTGGTGAAGGGCATGCTGATATGGATTGCTTGCTTTGTCGTGTTGGCGCTGTGGTTTTATCTTTATAATTTAACGTATCTTCACTACTACTATTTTGTCTGGAATACGGATGCCAATCTTAAGCTGCCTATATCCGAGTCTCGCATGCATATTGGGTATACGTGGGCCAGCTTTGGGTGGCCGATGTTTTTTACATTGGTAAGTGCGCTTCTGGTCTCGTTTCCTTACGAACGAATTCCGCTCTATCAGTGGAAGCATGTGCGAGAGTACCTGGCATCGTTGCGTTGGGAAGTCCTGTTCATGGCGCTTGTGCCGGCGGGCTTTCTGGTGCTGCGCGGTGCCGGACCTAATCCCTATGTCTCGATGCCGTCCGCTCTGGGGCTTGTGCTTGTCTTCCTGTGCCTTCGTGGATCGTGGGAGAAGCTTAGTGTGTTGCGCACCCGGCTTGTGATTGTGGTGCTGGCAGCGGGCTGCCTTTTCAATGCGTACAGGGGGCTGCGAATTCATGAAAAGGACACCACATTCCCGCATCGCATAGCTGGTTATAATGTCCTGATCTCCGCCCTGGAAAAAGAGCATGTAAAAGGCAAAGATATCCGCGTGCTCAGCATTACGGGCGGCTACTTTACCTATGCCGTATTGCAGAACGTGCTTTGCATGGATCGCGGCTACACCATAAGAAATTCCATCCTGCAAAAGGGTGATATTCGCTACGATATTGAAGAGCAGTACAAATTCGTTTTTGCCACTAAGGTGGAGTGGGATCGGCAAATTCCCGGCAACAGCGATCAGGATCGCATTGCCTTCCTTGCTAACGTAGCCAACAACGAATTCAGCTACGCTGTGCTTCCCACGGATGCGACTGCCGAGATGTTGCGTAAGGATCAGGCTTACCACCATGCAAACGGCGTCTGCCTTGCTCTAAAACAGGAGATCCTGAAAACCGGTAAATGGGAGTCGATGAATCTTACTCTCCATATTTCCGACGGCGAATCCTTTGAGGTGTATCGCAATCTGGGTGAAACAAAGCCTCCTGCCAAAGTGGCTGTTCGATAGACTTCTTAAGCCTTACTATTCTCTGTATATTATGAGCACCGGTCTTAACTTGGGCATTGTTACTCCAGTCTATAATGACTGGCAGTCGCTGGAACATCTTATCCGTGATCTGGACACAGTTGCCGCCGCCATGCCTTCAGCAAGCATTACCGTGATTGCCGTGGATGACGGCTCCACGCTGCTGCCGCCTGCGGAGTATGCATTCCATCATCTTGCCGGTGTGGAGATCCTGAATCTGGTATGTAACGTAGGCCATCAGGGTGCTATATGCATAGGGCTTTCCGAGGCCGTGCAGCATTTCCATTTTACTCACATTGTGGTGATGGACGCGGACGGCGAAGATGATCCCGCCTATGTAAAGGACATGTGGGAAATGCAACAGCAGAATCCGGACTCCATTATTGTCGCCTCGCGCACCAAGCGTTCGGAGGGGATTCTTTTCCGCACATTCTATGTGCTGTATCGCTTAATCTTCCGGATGTTTACGGGCCATAATATCGACTTTGGCAATTTCTCCATGCTGCCGGTAGAGGCTGCGCGCCGTATCCTGCATATGTCGGAGACTTACCGGCATTACGCGGCTTCCCTGAAAAAATCGCGCCTGAAGCTGGCGGGTCTTTCCACTATCCGCAAGAAGCGCTACGCGGGTAAGTCGACCATGAATTTCGTCTCGCTGGTCAAGCACGGCTTCATGGCCATCTCGGTGTTTGCCGATGTGGTACAGACGCGGCTCTTCCTGGTGTTCTGCGCGTTCTCATCGGTGGCGATTGTCACGGGCATCATGGCCAGCGTAATGCGTCTCTTCTTTACCGGTTGGGCAACGCCCGGTTGGGCGACTACTGTGGCGGGTATCTCCTTCCTTATTGTGGTGCAGTCACTTACGTTGTTAACGGTCATCATATTTGGTGATCTGAACAAGGCGTCGCTGTTCCATTTTATACCTGCGCTGCACGCCCGTCACTATGTAGAGAAGCGTCGTCGCATTCAGCCGAAAACAGCGGTGACCGTCTCCTGAAAAGCAGGGCCTGCGCACAGTTTTTAAAGTGAACTGTGTGCGGCAAAGCGTCAGAATGATGGTGCCTCTATCTCGTTAAAGCCAAGTGGTTTACTCTTCTTTTTGCTCCCTGCCCGGGAAGTGGCGTAACCTGTTCGCCACACGGTGTTATAAGATCTTCGAATTTTCGCTATTGCGGGGCATTCACCTTTATGTATTACTCGAAGGTATGAAACCGTTGCGCATGTGCTTGATTCTTACCCTGGCCGTCATGTTGACTGCCTGTAATGAAGACAAGGGCCGGGACGATATCGAGAAAACCGCAGCCACCGGGCAGAGCGGCCAGCCAACTCCCGCAAATAATCCCCCGCCAACCAAGCGCTCCGAGCAGCCGGCCTCTGATGCTATTTCCAGCGATCACGCAACTTCGACGGAGACTTCCGTAACCTCGAATACTTCAACCAGCAACGCGGGAAGCTCCACCCCAGGCTCCTCGGCTCCGACCAAGCCAACGGAAACCCCTGCGCCGACCCACACCGGCACCAGCACGCCTCCCGGAAGCGGCACTACCGCAGCTACCAGTACGGCGGAAAAGCCGAAGTATCCCACGGCTATCGCCACCAACGTAAAGGGTCGCGTTAAGAGCCCCTATGCAGAGTACGCCGGTCCGGTGGACGTGACGGGTCTCAGCTCTGGTTCGCTGGCGCGCTGCCCGTACACACAAAAGATCTTCGTCGTGCCGTAACGGAGGAGGAGCCAGGAGCTGAGCTGCCGCACCTGTAATGGCAAGGCAGTTTGGCTGGATGGGATAAGCGTTGTTACGTGATTATGCAGGCTTTTATCCTCGTCCAGTTCCACTCTCGGATTCCCCGGGGTAAACCCCAATGAACGACTCGTCAGGAGGCGATTTTTCGCCTCCGCTACCACCGCCTCCTCCACCACCTTTTCCTGCTTTGCCGGAGCCGGTGCACGCAGATGCTGTAGATTTGCCACCCCTGCCGGAATTTCCGCCCGTCCCGGACTTTGATCTGCCTCCGCCGCCCCTGCCTCCTTTGCAGGATGCAGAAGCTGTGTCGTTTCCCGAGCCGCCGCCCGCGGAATCGCCGCTTTCGTCTGTTTCGTTGCCTCCCCTGCCTCCTGTTCCCGTAGAGGAAGCAAAAGAGGAGTTGCAGAACCAAGAGGCGCCGCCCAGTTTTCCGCCTGCTCTGCCTCTTCCTCTGGTCGCTGCTTCTGAACACGAGGAGCTTCCCCCAGAGTCAAAGCCAGAGGCTGAGCACGGTAGCGAGCTTTCCACGGAAGACAAAGAGACGTCGCGCAACGATGAATCAGAAGCACCGTTACATGCTTCCCCAGTCTCGGAAACCTCGGAACCGCCGCTGCCCCTGATTCCGGATTTCCCTGAGTTGCCCGAGCTACCTTCACCGCCCGTGGCGGATGAGCCTTCGTTTCTGCCGCCGCCACCATTGATTGAGGAGCAGGCGAAGGAGCCAGAGCCGTTTGTGCCGCCGTCTGTGTCTGCTTCGGACATGCTGTCTGTCAGTGTGCCACCTATTGCCGTGCCGGCCCCGTCCATTTCTGAGCTTCAGCCCGAGCTGGCGACCGAAGTTTTGCCGGTTGTGCCTGAAGCTGTGGCCGTACCCCAGCCCCCGCCCGAGTCGGAGCCCCAACCCGAGCTTCCCCTTCCATCTTTTGAGGCTCAGGAGTTGCCTGCTTTTCTGCCTCCGCCTGTCGATTTGCCTCCGCTGATTCTGGCTGAGCCGGATCTGCATGTGCCGTTGCCGCCTCCGCCGCTTGATATCGAGTCGCATCCGGACGCGGCATATATGCCCAGGCCGATTTTTGCTTCTTCCGCGACAGAAGAGGTTCTGGATTTCGCGGGGAGGGGAGTTATCCCCGAAGTTCCCCTTGCGGATATTCCGGCTTCGGTCTTCAACGCGCATGGGCATGTCGACGCGGAACCTGCGGCTGCTGATATCCCGGGGCTGCCTCCTTTACCGCCGGTTGCGACACTTCCGCCTCCGCCTTTGTTTCCTGCTCCGCCTTCTGCGGAAGCCGCGGTGCTGGATTCATTGCTGCCCGATCTTCCCCCTTCGCCGCCTGCCGCACCACCTCCACCCCTTGGTGCGGAGCATGACGTGCACGCAGAAGATGGCGACGAGATTCACTCCGCGCCCGGTTTCCTGCCGCCCTCGGCGTATGCCGAACAGGAAACAGAGGCCGACCCTCTGCAGCGTCGTGGTCGAAGTGGTAAGCGGCCGCTCAATTTCACACGCAACCAGGCATCCTACCTCGCCGGGCCCAACGCGACGGCCAGGAATTCTCCTGCCTACGCTTCACGTGATGCAGACTCGGCAGAAGAAGATGATGATGACGACGATATCCTCGACCTGTCGGAGTCTGGTCGTGGAGGATCCGGCGACGAGACAGGACGGGCTGACCGCAAAGGTCCTTCGATCAAGACCGGAGGGGAAAAGGAGCCTCCTAAACGTCGCCCCATCTTTTCGATGTTCTCCCTGGTAGGGCTCTGGCTGCTGCTGATTGCCTACATAGCGGCATCCGGGCCGGCGTTCCGCGTGGCATCTCTCATGATCGAGCTGCAATCCGGCAATGTCGTAACGCGCGACGATGATCTCGACGGAATGCTGGCCACGCCGCAGGTGCAGGAAAATGTGGATCTGATCTTCTCTCCGCTGATCCTTTCCACAGAATATATCCGCATAGGGCGCAAACCTTTGGTGGACTACGTCGACTGGTGGGCCGCCTACCCGGAGGCAATTCCCGTTCGTGGTCGCCCTGGTTTCGTCAGGAGCCCCTACGTTCAGTTTGAGGGTCCTATCGATGTCACCGGCATGGCTCCCGGAAGCAAGGTGCATTGCCCCTATACCAATAAGATTTTTGTTATTCCAAGGTCGTAGCTTTTGCAAAGCAGAAAGCAGTTTTATTCCTGAATTTCAGTAGTAATTGATGTCTGTGTGTTCCTTTTCCAAAAGGGCGCTTCGTATTGATATTAACACGATCGTAATAGTATAGAAGCAATACGGCTGCTTGCTCTTTGGTTGAAATCGTGGAAAGTATTAAGAACCAAGATGACGCTCGCAAACAAGATCACCATTGGCCGGCTGCTGCTGATACCCGTATTTATCGCAGCCATGCTGTACTATGAGGACAGCCGCCGCGCAGGTGCTCCCGAGGAGAACTGGCGCTACCTGGCGTTCGCCATCTTTACCATTGCGGCGATTTCCGACGCCGTCGACGGATACCTGGCGCGACACTGCGGGCAGGCCACGCGGCTTGGCGCTATTCTTGATCCACTGGCGGATAAACTGCTGCTTTTTGCCGCGCTGATGGTGCTGGCCATCTCGAAGATCGGCAGTGACTACCCTTTTCCACTCTGGTTCCCCATCATTCTTCTTACGCGCGATGCCCTGCTTATTCTGGGATTCTCCATCTTCCACTTTATGCATATAACGGTGGAGGTAAAGCCGCACTGGACTGGCAAGCTTTCCACCGTATTTACCTTTGCCAGTGTATGTTCCGGTCTTTTAAAGCTGCCTACTACATATACGCTTTGCGCTGCGGGGGCTGTGCTGGCCATTGCGGCCACCTACGTCTATATACATACTGCCATTTCTGTGCTTGGCGAGACAGACGCATTGCATCCCCAGCCACGCCCGCAGGCCAAGAAGTAACTTCTGCCGCAGGGAATTACGCCCCCTGAATGCGATCCTGAAAGGCTTTAAGATGGCTGTTGCCACCGCTACTGCCGCTGCTGTTGCCGCAATCTTCCTGCCTTAGCATGATTGCAGAGGGAGGCAGCGGTTCTCCGGGGGCCAGCGCTCGAAGCGCCAGACTGGCCCGTGCCCCGCGGCCCGGAAGGTTGCGGATCTTCAGCACGCCGCCATGCAATTCCGCGATTGTCCGCGCAACGGACAAGCCCAGGCCGGTGCCGTGTGAGGTCGGCTTTGTGGTGAAAAATGGATCGAAGATACGCCCCAGTACCTCTGGCGGAATCCCCGGCCCGGTGTCGTCAATCTCCACCACCAGCAGGTGATCGCCCACGCGAAAGCAGCCGGTTTCCGCGCTGCCCACGTTGGCACCTATGCTGTGCAGCACCATCTCGCGAAGCGTCACTACCAGCGTGTACTCCGATCGACTGGCGCCCGCGCTTGCTGCTGGTGTGCCGGGCGCGGCGTGCGGCGTGATGCTTCGGTCTCCCTCAAGCACAACAGTCGGCACGACCCCATCCCTGGCGGCTGAGGAGGGCTGGCCGGTGAGCCTGGGATCCATCGCATCGGCAGCATTCATCAGCAGATTCAGGAGCAACTGGCTCAGCTTTTGAGGATCGCCGAGCACCTGGGGCAGACCCAGGCCGATGTTTTCCTGCACGCGAATGTGCCGCGAGGCCATTGTGTGGCGCACCAGGCGCAACGCATCGCGTACCACTTTCTCCATGTCCACGCGCCCCAACGGATGCGTGCTGCTCGGCTTGCTGAAATCCAGCAGCTCATGCACGACATTCTGGGCGCGGTCCACCGCCTTCTGCATCTGGTCGAGTACCGCGATGGCCGTGGAAGGCGGGCAGGGCTTGCCGGATGATGGCATCCACGCGGTGGAAGGATGGCGCGCCGGCCCGGCGGACTGAATTCCGCGAGGTGCAGCGCTTTGTCCCGCGGACGCTTTCCCATCGATCTGCGGAGCTGTGGCTCCCGAGGCCCAGCAGTTGCGCAGATAGCCCAGGCCCATGCTCAGCACGCCCAGCGGATTCTTTACCTCATGCGCGATGCCGGCGGCCAGACGGCCCACGGTCTGCATCTTTTCGGCTTCGCCAAGATGTTGCTGGGCATCAAGAAGCTGACGATGCGTCGTCTCCAGTTTGTCCAGTGCGCTTTCCAGCTCTTTCTCGTGCCGTGCCAACTCTTCATTGGCCTGACGCAGATCATCTTCCACATGCTTGATGTGGGTGATATCGCGTGAAATGCCAAAGGTTCCCACCACAGCGCCCGAATCATCGCGCAGCGGCATCTTCGTCGTGGAAACCCACATCACGCGGCCATTATGCAGCGTCTCTTTCTCTACAAGGCCCACGAGGGGCTCGCCACTCGCCAGAATGCGCTGCTCATCCTCATAGGCCGTGCCGGCGTGCTCGTGGGTGAAGACGTCGCTATCCGTTTTCCCGACAAGATCCGCAGGATCAGTGAGTTGGGCCAGACGCGCCATCGCGGGGTTGACTCGCAGGAAACGGCTTTCCTTGTCTTTAAAATAAATGCGGTCCGGCATCGAGAGCAGGAGACTGTGGAGGTAATACGACTCCATGCTGCCCGAGGTGCCTTCGGTCGAACCGGTGCGGGGACTTTCCGAGCCCGCGGTGCCGGCAAGGCGATCAATCTGCCGGGCAAGATCAGTACGCTGCTCGCGAAGATGGCGAAGCAGCGTATGCTTTTCCAGAGACATACGCACGGCGCGCCGCAGCGTCTCGTGATTAATGCGGCCTTTCTTCAGATAATCCTGCACGCCGGCTCGCAGCGCTTCAATCGCCCGTTCTTCGCTCGTCTCGCCCGTCAGGATAATTACCGCGAATGGGAAAAGCCCCATATCGTCGCGGTGCATCTGCAGAAAATCGAATCCCGTGCCATCCGGAAGGCTAATATCCAGCAGCACCACATCCGGGGTCTTTGCCCGACACATGGCCGCTGCTTCCGCGACGCTTCCGGCTTCGGCAAAGCCGTAGCGCTGAAGAGGATCGCGATCCAGAAATGTACGCAGCAGGGACCGGATCGGCACTGCATCATCCACAATCAGCACGTCCGCCACCGCCCCCGCTATCCCGCCTGACGAAGCGTTAATATTCTCGGAAATACCTGGTGCGGAGGGATTTGCGGACATAAAAAATGCCTGGAAGCCAAGCGGTGTAATGTTACCCTTATACCTTTGCGCAAAAAAGCTTAAAATGTTAAAATGACAGGAAGCAGAGAATTTACTTTGCCCACATGCATGGCTATCTGAAGCATCTTGATGATGGGTCGTACACGCCCATCCGCCAGTCCTGGCTTTCTGCGCCTCTGGATATAGCTGAATGCGAAGTCAAGAAAAGCAGCACGTCTTTCTGCGGGATTTTTCTCCCTGAGCGAAAATGTCAACTGCCGGAGCGCTGGCGCTATGGATACCAACGACGCCATAGCGCAGTATAAGGGCATGAGTCAAAGTGATCTTCCGGCGAAAACGCGTTATGCCATTGTAGGCACCGGTTCGCGTTCCTTCATGTTTAGCGATGCTATTTTGCGTCTGTACAAAGACGACGCGGAGCTCGTGGCTATCTGTGACATTAACCCGAAACGCATGGAGGCTCAGAATGCCGCCTATGCGGTGCGGCTCAACGCAGGGCCGGTGGCGACTTATCTGTCGCGGGATTTCGACAAGATGGTGGCCGAGAAAAAGCCGCAGATTGTGATCGTAACGAGTGTGGATCGCACCCATCACACCTACATCATTCGCGCCATGGAACTGGGTTGCGACGTGATTACCGAGAAGCCGATGACGATTGATGCTGAGAAGTGCCAGGCCGTGCTGGATACGGTGAAAAAGACAGGCCGCAACGTACGAGTGACCTTCAACTATCGCTACGCGCCGAGCCGCACCAAAGTGAAAGAACTGCTTCGTGCCGGCACGATTGGGGATGTGAAGTCGATCCACTTTGAGTGGATGCTGGATACGCGCCACGGCGCCGACTACTTCCGCCGCTGGCACCGCGACAAGGCGAACTCCGGCGGTCTGATGGTGCACAAGTCGACGCACCATTTCGATCTGGTCAACTGGTGGCTCGACAGCTCGCCAACCACGGTGTTTGGTCTGGGTTCGCTGGCGTTTTACGGTCGGGTGAATGGAGAAGCGCGTGGCGATTATCGGCCCTATTATCGCTCCACGGACAGTCCCGCAGCAGCAGGCGATCCCTTTGCACTGAATCTGCGTAACGGTGGATCCATGGAAACCATGTATCTGAACGCGGAGTCTGAAGACGGCTACATACGCGACCAGAATGTCTTTGGCGATGGCATCAATATTGAAGACACCATGAATGTGGCGGTGCGATATGAGAACGGCGCTCAATTGTCTTATTCGCTCACAGCCTATGCGCCAATCGAGGGGCTTCGCATCTCCTTCAACGGCACTCGTGGCCGCATTGAGATGGATGAGATGGAGAAGAGCTACATCGCCGCAGGTAACAGCCACATTGGTGACGGGCTTTCAACAAGCCGGCGCATCACGGTCTACCCACACTGGGAAAAGCCTTACCATGTGGAAATCCCCGAAGCGGTCGGCGGACATGGCGGCGGTGATCTTCTGCTTCTGAATGATCTCTTCGGCAACGGTGCCAAGGATGATCCGCTGGGCAGGGCCGCCGGGCATGTGGACGGTGCGCGCAGCATCCTGACGGGTATCGCGGCGAATAAATCGTTCGCTACCGGTCTGCCCGTTGACGTCCGTACATTGGTGAAGTTCTGATGTATCTAATCTGCGGCATTCTCCAGTCTGTCTTCGATATCCTGAAGAGTGCCGTAGATATCTGCATTATCACTCACAACTAAAGCATCTTCATCAAGAGGAACAGGAAACTGAGAAACCCCGGTAAGGAACTGCTTTATCTTGATGGCGTCCATTGCCAGCGCTTCGGATCGACAGTATACAACAATAAGCTGCTTGTTGTCTTTGGTAGCGACACGGCCTCGAAGAAATCCGCCGTAATCCGGTTCATCATCCAGAATATGCTGATAGCCCTTGGGGAAATTTTGACGATGGGCATTGCGGGCGTCATGAACGCGGCCGTCCGGATAGATCCAGAAAACAAAGTCGGGCTGGGTGTGAGTGAAGTCTTTCAGGAGAGACCGCCTCCCTTTTACATGTTCACCCAGAAAATCGAACGTCTGACAGGCTTCTTCACGGCTTACGGAACCTAAAGTCAACATATGCTGAATCACTGATACAACATTAACCGGAAAGTATCCATTGAAACCGGAATACTTGGTTCGAGACAAAAATGCTATTCTCCCGCATTAAACTTTTACTTCAGACTCAACCCTTTCCTTTACTCCCGGTGCTGCCTCAGCGCTGCGCACCTTACCAATTTACCTCTAACGACTTATGGATATTCAACCTTACACCATTGGCATGGGCGACCGCTTTGGTCATCAGGGCCACGCGCAGCTTAGCGCCGTAGTTCAGGCCAATGCCGCCGGCATTCGCGTTCACCCGACATGGAACAAGTCCAATCGCGAACACACCATCATCGGCACCAAACCCGACAGCCTTCGCGCTGAAGCGGACGAAGCGGTAAAGGCCGCAGGCTGGACGGAGCCCTACTATGTGGATGCCGATCACATCAACCTGAACAATGTGGAAGGCTTCCTGGCCGCCAGCAATTTCTTTACGATCGACGTGGCGGATTACTCCGGCAAGCCTGCGGAAGCCGCCGCGCTGGATGCCTTTGTGCAGAAGCATACCGGCCTGACCGGCAGTCTGCAGGTCCCCGGCATTGACGAGCCCATTGCGCTGGATGAAAAGCAACTGCGTGCCGCCGCAGAGAAGTTCCTGTGGGCCATTCAGGAAGCAGGCCGGATCTACCGCCACATCGAAGCTGCGAAGGGCAAATGCACCTTCGTCACGGAAGTCTCCGTCGACGAAACCGACCGCCCTCAGACGCCCGTGGAGCTCCTGCTCATTCTGGCGATGATTGCCGACGAGAAGATCCCCGTGCAGACCATTGCGCCGAAATTCACCGGCCGCTTTAACAAAGGCGTCGATTATGTGGGGGATATCGTGCAGTTTGAGAAGGAGTTTGACCAGGATCTGGCCATTCTTACTTATGCGGTGAAGCAGTTCGGCCTGCCGGAGACGCTGAAGCTGAGCGTGCACAGCGGCAGCGATAAGTTCTCGCTCTACCCCATCATCAGGAAGCTGATCCGCAAGCATGGCGCCGGACTGCACGTAAAGACGGCTGGTACCACATGGCTGGAAGAAGTGATCGGCCTGGCGGAATCCGGCGGCGACGCTCTTCAGCTTGCCAAGGATATCTACACCAAAGCGCTTCCCCATTACGAGGAGCTGGTGAAGCCCTACGCCCCGGTGGTTGATATCGATCCCGCAAAGCTTCCGACACCCGAGGAGATTGCAGCATGGGACTCGGAGACTTATGTGGCGACGCTCCGTCACGATGCGAAGGATTCCCGCTACAACCTGCATTTCCGCCAGTTCATCCACGTGTCATTCAAGATTGCTGCCAAGCTGGGGACGCGCTACACCGAGGCTCTGAAGGCGCATGCGGATGTCATTGGCCGCAACGTGACGCACAATCTGCTGGAGCGCCACATTCGCCCGATCTTCTCCGCAGAGTAGTGCCTTTGGGTGATGTTTGAATCGGGAAGGGAAGGGGAGGGAGAGGCTCTGCAAGATTTGCATTTGCGCTGGCGCGGCGCTACGTGAAATACTTCCCGTTGCGCCGCGCCGGAATGCGGCCTTCAGCTTTCCCTTCCCCGTATGGCTCTGACGCTTCTCCTTATTCAGTTGGCCGTGATTCTGCTGGCTGCACGTCTGTGCGGGGTGGTGATGCGGCTCTTTGGTCAGCCCGCAGTGATTGGTGAGATGCTGGCTGGCATTCTGCTTGGGCCTGTTGCCCTGGGCCACTTGCTGCCGGACGTTTCGGCCAGTCTTTTTCCCAAGACAGGCATGTCGTCGCTGAAGGTGCTCAGCGATATCGGGCTTGTGCTTTTCATGTTCCTTGCAGGAGCGGAATTTCAGCTTCCGCTGATGCGCAAACTCGGTCGGGCTGCCGTAGTCATCAGCATCAGCAGCATAGTCGTGCCGCTGGTGCTTGGTATGTCGCTGGGGTGGGCGCTGCATCCCATGCTGGGCACTGCGGTTCCACGGCTGCATTTCGCGCTCTTTATAGGCGCGGCCATGAGCGTGACGGCGTTCCCTGTGCTGGTGCGCATTCTGGAAGAGCGCGGGCTTAAATCCACGCCGCTTGGCGCGCTGGCCACGGGCTGTGCTGCGGTAGATGACGTCACGGCATGGTGCATGCTGGCGGCTATTACCGCTCTGGTGCACGGCTCCGCCGCTGCAGCGGGAACTGCCACGGCGGGGCCGGCCGGGTACGGTATGTCGCTGGGCGGCATGGTGCTTGGCGTGGTGCTCTTTCTGGTCGTCATGCTGGCGGCAGTGCGTCCTGTGCTTGCGCGGATGTTTGCCGGGCGCGAGTCTCAGCCTCTGCGCACGCAGGATCTTGCGTGCCTGCTGATCATCGCGCTTCTTTCCGCCGCAACGGGGGAAGCGCTGGGCGTGCATGCGCTGTTCGGCGCGTTTCTGGCGGGCTGCATTCTGCCGAAGCACCCTGACTTCTGCGCACGTGTCGAAGAGCGCCTGAAAGATATGGTGACCTCACTTTTCATGCCGGTCTTTTTCGTGATCAGCGGCATGCGCACCCAGCTTCCCTTCAGCTTTGGCGAAATATCCGGCCTGGATCCGCTGGTTACCTGCCTGGCCGCTGCCTTGCTTTTCGTGGTCGCAGTAGCAGGAAAGTTCGGAGGCTCTGCCATCGCCGCGCGCTGGTGCGGCCTGTCCTGGCGCGACTCCGCCGGCATCGGCATCCTGATGAACACGCGCGGCCTGATGGAACTCGTCTTCCTGAATGCCGGGTATGATCTCGGGATCCTGCCGCCGCCTGTCTTCACACTGATGGTAGGAATGGCGCTTATTACCACGTGCATGACGTCACCGCTGATGTCATGGCTGATGGGAGAGAGCGCGGCGACTGAAGAGCCCAGGGCGAAGGCACCTGGGGCTCCTGTTGAGTTGGAGACGGGGGCGTGAAGGGGATCGCCGGCTGCAGCCTATCCGCCAAATTCTCCAAAACTGGGGCTTGCGCGAAACGGCTCTGCATCGTAGAGTTATAGAACTTTCAGAAAATTCTGAAAATTGGTGAGCGCACCCGGCTCATCGATTACATACTCTGCCACTTTCTCCTTTTCCGATCCATGAATATCCTCGTCGCCGTTACCGGAGCCAGCGGGGCCATCTATGCCCAGCGTCTGCTGGACGCGCTCCACGCCAGCGGTGGGCATAATGTGCATATCATGCTCAGCACCTATGCGCGCCAGGTGATCGCCGAGGAGATAGGGGAGTTGCGCGTGCCGCCGAATTTTGTCCTGCATGGCGATAAATCCATGAACGTGCCCTTTGCCAGCGGCTCGTCGCGTTGGGATCGCATGGTCATCATTCCCTGCACCATGGGCACAGTGGGCCGGATCGCACACGGCACTTCGGACAGCACCATTACGCGCACGGCGGACGTCTTTCTGAAAGAACGCCGCAAGCTCATCATCGTGCCGCGCGAAACGCCGTGGAATCTCATTCACGCCCGCAATATTGTGACACTGCTGGAAGCCGGCGCCGACGTCATCCCCGCCATGCCAAGCTTTTATTCGCAGCCGCAAACCATTATGGATGTGGTGGATACCGTGGTGGCTCGTGTGCTGGATCACATGGACGTGCCGCACAGTCTGGGCAAGCGCTGGATGGATGATGGCATGTCGCCTGATGCCACGGCCAGCCCCGCTGCGATGAACTATGCTTACCAGCAGCAGGGTGTAACTTCGGCTGCTTCGGGTCATTTGCATGCACCCGTTACCGGTCGTCGTGGCGCGGCTCATCCTCCGCAGCGGTCTCATCCCCAGCAACAGCCGCCCATGCACTTTGGCGGCTATGTGAGCGCGCGCAGGGCTGCCGAATCGGCCGGCGGAGATGACGATATTGATAACCGCAGAGCCGGAGGCGTGCCCATGATGATGCAGATTATCCGCGAGGACGACGCGCCCGCACCGCCAGCCATGGCGCCTACCACAGCCGAAGGCTTTCAGCAGTCGAACGAGCCGAAGCCGCCCGAAGCCGCCGCTCCTGCACCGTTCTGGGAAATCAGTGGCGATGTGGGGGATTCCCGACGTGATATGAATCATCATTCGTGATTTGCAGATTTGCCTGATACAAAGCTATAAATTGCTGGCTCCCTGCCTCCACTCCAATCTCCGCTGAACTCGGCCCCCCGCCTGCCGGCCCGGACTTTCCCTTTCTGACATGAACGCCGCCACCCCTCTCCACCCCGCGCCCGCTCCCGCCGAGCCGCTTCCACCGCGCAGCCTGGGCGGCCGCATCTGGGACACGCTGGAGTTTGTTAAATTCTCGCACACCATCTTCGCGCTGCCTTTTGCGCTTATCGCCATGCTGGTGGCGGCGAATGGATTGCCCGGCTGGCATATCGTGGCGCTCATCATCCTGTGCATGGTAACGGCGCGAACAGCCGCCATGGCATTCAATCGCTGGGCGGACTGGCAGTTCGATATCGCCAACCCGCGCACAAAGGGGCGCAGTCGTCTTGCCACCAAACAGACTGCCCTGGCGCTGTGGGTCAGCTGCGCGCTGCTCTTCGTAGCGGCCTCGTCGGCGCTAAATCCACTGTGCGGCTGGCTTAGCCCCGTGGCGCTGGCCTTGGTGCTTGGTTATTCGCTGACCAAGCGCTTTACCTCGTACTGCCATGCGTTTCTCGGCTTCGCGCTGGCTGCCGCGCCTATGGGCGCCTGGGCGGCGGTGCGTGGGGATCTTCTGGATCTCGCGCCGTGGACGCTTGCGCTGGCCGTGCTGGTCTGGGTTTTTGGTTTCGACATCATCTATGCGACTCAGGATGTGGACTATGATCGCAACGCCGGGCTTTATTCATTCCCCGCGCGGCATGGAATTCCCGCGTCGCTGATGGTGGCGCGCGTGTTGCATGTGCTTGCTCTTCTGGCGCTTGTAGTGTTTGGTGTCGTGGCGCATCAAGGGCCGCTGTGGTGGGTTGCTCTGACGGTAGTGCTGGGCGCGCTGGTCTACGAGCATAAGCTTTCGAACGAAGCCGCCTCCGCAAAAGAGGCAAATGTTGATGTTGGCAAAATCAATCTGGCCTTCTTTAATATCAACGCCTTTGTCAGTACAACCCTCCTGATTGGAGTCGCACTACACATCTTCGCCTGGGTACCCCTATGGACAAAATAATTCTAAAAGCCGGAATTGCTGATATCGCCGAAAAAGTCTATGCGGGCGAACGCATCTCCGACGAAATGGGCGTGCGCCTGTATGAATGTAAAGATGTCCATGCACTGGGATTGCTGGCTAATTATGTACGTGAAAAGAAGAACGGCGACCGTGCCACGTACGTTTATAATCTTTACATCAATTACTCCAACATCTGCATTCTGAGCTGCCAGTTCTGCGCATTCGCGCGCAGACCGAAGCAGGAAGGCGGCTTTCAGTATGATATCGACGAAATGGTGCGGCTGGCGTCGGAAGCCTACGAGCAGGGCGCTTCGGAAGTGCATATCGTGGGCGGTCTGAATCCCAAGCTGCCTTTCGCCTATTATCTGGAGATGGTTTCCGGCATTAAGAAAGCGTGCCCGGAGATGATGGTGAAGGCCTTTACCGCTATTGAGATCCGCCATCTGGCCGAGCGTATCAACAAGAAGCCCATACGCGAAACGCTGGAAGAACTTCGTTCAGCCGGGCTGGCCGCGCTGACTGGTGGTGGTGCGGAAATTTTCGACCCGGAAGTGCGCGACAAAATCTGCCGTGGCAAAGAAACTGCCGATGAGTGGATTGAAGTGCACAAAACCTGGCACCAGATGGGCCAGCGCAGCACGTGTACCATGCTCTACGGCCACATTGAAACGTTGCAGCAGCGCGTGGATCACCTGCGCCGCCTTCGCGAGCTGCAGGACGAAACCAGCGGCTTCACGGCGTTCGTGCCGTTCGCCTTCGAGCCGGAGAACAACAAGCTCTCACACCTGAAGCGCGTCACGGCGATCGAAGACCTGCGCAACCTCGCGGTCTCTCGCATTTACCTGGATAACTTCGACCACATCACCGCTTACTGGATCAGCATGGGCCTGCCGCTCGCGCAGATCGCGCTGAGCTACGGCGTGGATGATCTTCACGGTACGATCCAGAAAGAGCGTATCTTCCACATGGCCGGCTCGCAGACTCCCCAGGAGCAGCGCGTTGCCGTACTGGAGCGCGCCATTCGGGAAGCCGGCCGCACTCCAGCGCGTCGCAACACGGTGTACGATATTATTCCCGATGCCGTGCCGAGACACGCCGCCACGCCCGGCGTGGCATCGTTGTCTGAGGTGCCTGCATGAACTCATCGTTAGTATTAAGCGTACAAAGCGCTGCTTATGCTACGTTAAAATATTTGGCACATATTGTTTTGACGCTTATTGCACTGTGTGTGTTGCTTTATGTGCAGTTGCTGGTGCTGGCTCTTTTACTGTTACTTGTCTTATGGTTTAATGCTGTAATCTTCTTTCTGGTAAAGATGTGCTTGCCTTTTGTTAAATTTCTTTCTGCTTGGTGCGTATTCCTGGGTTTTTAACTGCATACGTCACTTCAGCATTACTTCTCCAATCCTATGAATACCCCCGCCATTCAACAGCCCTCTCTCAATCCCGGTACTCGCAAGCCGGGGGCAGGTTCTGTGCATGGCGAAGGTGCTCAAGTGCCAGCCCCAGCCCCAAAGTCATTTGTACCGCAGCAGCCGCAAAGTAATGCCGGTGAAGAGCACCCCTCCCCCATCGCCGCATCTTCACGCTGCCGCTGGCGCATCGGGTCTGTTCCGTATCTTAACGCAAAGCCGCTTGTTTCGGGTCTGGAATCCTCCATCTCAATGGCGCATCCCACGGCTCTTGCCGCGCAATTGCGGGCAGGGGAGCTCGATGCCGCCCTGGCGCCTATCATGGAGTGCATTGAGCATCCCAACTACGAGATTGCGGACGGCTTCGGCATTTGCTGCGAAGGGGAGGTGCACAGCGTTTTTCTTCATCTGGAGCGTCCGCTGGAATACGTGCGAACGGTCGCGATGGACGCCGCCAGCAAAACCAGCGCGATGCTTACCCGCGTCGTCCTTGCCGACTATGGGCTGAAGGGTCTTACCTACCTGCCCCAGGGCAGTAAAGCCGATGCGCACCTGTGGATCGGCGACCAGGCGCTGGCGTTCCGCGAGCGTCACCCACACGCTCGGTTGCTGGATCTGGGCCAGGCATGGTTGGAGCAGACCGATCTTCCTTTCGTTTTCGCTGTCTGGGCGCTGCGCACGGATGACGCGCCGCTGGATCCTGCATGTGAGCTTCCCCGCAATGTCACCACGCCGTGCCGCCGCAGCCGTGCCGAGTTGGCGGAGACGCTACGCGCCACCGCCGTGGAAGGTTTGCGTCGGCGCCGCGCAATAGCACGCAACTTGCTTGAACTTACTTACCTGACCCGGCACATTCAGTACGACATCGGCCCGCGGGAGAAGCGCGCTGCCGCCCTTTTTGCCACCAAGCTGGCCGCGCTCGGCCTTATCCCCACGCCACCCCCCACACTTCGCTGGATATGATCCAATCCCTGCTCCATTCCAACACCCGCGCTAAAGTATTTGATGGCCAACGCATTACGCCGCAGGAGGCGCTGGAGCTTTACCATGCTCCGCTCGCTGAACTGGGCGCCATGGCCAACGCGCGTCGCGAACAGGTAAAAGGACCGGCTTACGAAGGTCGCGGTAATGATATTGTAACGTATATTATCGATCGCAATATCAACTACACCAACGTATGTAACGTTTACTGCAAATTCTGCGCTTTTTACCGTACGGAATCACAGCCGGACAGCTACGTGCTTAGCCCGGAAATGATCGGCGAAAAGATCAAGGAACTGGAAGCGATTGGTGGAACGCAGATTCTGATGCAGGGCGGCCACCACCCGAAGCTGAAGATAGACTATTATCTGAACCTGCTGCAGTACATCCGCCAGCATCATCCCACGATTAATATTCACGGCTTTTCCCCGCCGGAGTTCAATCACTTTGCGGAGGTGTTCAATCTGCCGCTGAAGGAAGTGATCCGTCTCTTTAAGGAAGCCGGTCTTGGCAGCATCCCTGGCGGCGGTGGCGAAATCCTGATCAACAGCGTCCGCAAACGCATTTCGCCGCTCAAGTGCGACGCGGATCAGTGGCTGCAGGTGATGCGCGACGCGCATGAACTCGGCCTCAATTCCTCGGCCACCATGATGTTCGGCCACGTTGAAACCGTGGAAGACCGCATTCAGCACCTCGTCCGCCTGCGCGATACGCAGGACGAAACGGGCGGCTTCACGGCCTTCATCTGCTGGACGTTCCAGCCTGATAACACCAAGCTGCGCGCTGAACCTGTGGGTTCGCACGAGTATCTGCGCATGCAGGCGCTCAGCCGCATCTTCCTGGATAACTTTGAGAACGTGCAGAGCAGCTGGGTAACGCAGGGTCCGCGCATCGGCCAGATCGCGCTTAAATTCGGCGCCAACGATTTCGGCAGCGTTATGATGGAAGAAAACGTCGTATCCTCTGCCGGCACCTCGTTCCGCCTCACCGTCGCAGAGATTCAGCGCCTCATCACCGAAGCCGGTTACGAGCCACACTGCCGCAACAACTGGTACGAACTGCTGGATTATGATCCGGACTTGTATTTCCCGGTCGAACCCGCGCCTGCGGTGGGGAACCGCAGTATTGCGCCGGTGGAGCTTGTCGATAGCATTAAGTAAAAGGGAAAATACTTATTTCTCAAATGTCTTTGGTGTAGGTGGTAAAGCCATGCCAAATTGGATTCTCCATTTTTCCGTCACCATCTTATACAAGAAGAGTTCTGAATTTATAATAAATTCAGAAAAACGGTTCGGGTTAATTACGTATTTCTCGCAATATTGAGTGAAAAATACACGACTTTTTGAAGTTATATAGTCGGTTGCAATCGCTCCCCATTCCTCCATGTCGCTAACATGGCTATACTGTGATATCAACTCTTCACCTCCAATAAATTTTGACAATTGATACGTAATAGGAATGTGATCGATATTTACAAATAGGCACTCTGCGGCAAATTTTGTGTCGCGCTCTCGTTTTATTAATGAAATTATTAATTCCACTAAGAAGCGGTTATCGATATTTATAACTATCTCATTTTGCTTCAGAAAAGCTAGTGCACAGGTTGCAGCTACACGTTTATTTCCATCTATAAAAGCATGGTTTCTTGCTACCGCTTCAAGATAACAAGCCGCGAGATCAAAAATATCAGCATTATTACAATTGTAAACGTATAGGTGCTGTGGAGCATGTAATGCAGACTCAAGCAACCCCTCATCGTAAGCAGATGATGGGCCTCCAAATGCCTCAATCAGGTGCTTGTGAAACCTTAAAACCTGTGCTTTTGAAATAAAGCGGGGTTCTGGCATGATGTTGGGCTATTTTGCCAACTCGGCCAAAGCAGGGCTATAGTTCTCTAGAACCCATTTGAATGCTGCATCAGCTTCTTCATCGGTAGCAAACTGGATTGTCCGCTTATCCGCAGGAAGTTTAAAATCACAAATTACCCCGACAGATGCCGCAGTAGCAGCTTTATCTTTTGTATCGTCTCTAGTCGTTGGAATGGTTTCCATAGAAGTCGTTACCGTAAAGATATTTTAGCGTAACATTTCGAGCAAATCAAGAAAAGTCTTGTAAGGATGTTTTGAGGTTTGATTTCTATCTCTCTCTCTTCGGATTCCCTGAAATCCCGGTCTTGATATTCTGGCGTGAGACATGTATGATCCATTGAAGCGCATGTGATTATGACGAACGTTACGCCCACTGCAGATTCCTCGCTGGCAACTGCTTCTGCCGATG
>JBGGNE010000174.1:0-9856 GCA_041287705.1 Methylacidiphilales bacterium
CGTGATAGAGTACCAGGTCCTTCCAGTGGGGATCCGTGGCGAAACGCTGGTCGCCGCCGTGGCAGGGGCGATCTCCGTTTTCGTCCGGAAGAAAAAGACGGCACAGGCGCTTGCTGATCTCCGCGGCGACCTGTTTCAGAGTCATCATGTTGCCGGAGCCCGTGGGGCACTCCACTACCAGCATCTTGTCGTAGAAATGATGATAACGTTCCAGCGCTTCGATCAGCAGGTAGTTGATGGGAAACCAGATCGGGCCGCGCCAGTTGCTGTTGCCGCCGAACATGTAGCTGTTGCTTTCGCCGGGCACGTATTCCACCTTATGCTCTTCGCCGCCGTAACGGAAGATATACGGGTTACCCTTGTAGATCTTAGACACGGAGCGGATGCCGTAGGGGGAAAGGAATTCATTCTCATCCAGCATATAGCGCAGGGCGCGGCGCAGGCGCTTGGGCGAGGGGATGGCCAGCATGCGCAGGGTATCGTGGGCGCCGCTGCGGCAGTAGAGCTTGTTCTCGCCGTTGGGATCGCGATGGGTCAGAAACCACTCCAGGCGCTTGTTGAAGCCCGTCAGCTTCTTGATCTTGGATTCCTCCAGCACCTCAATGGCGATGAGCGGCAGAAGGCCCACCAGGGAGCGTACACGCATGGGGAAGGAGTCATTGCCCACCTTGTACTGGTCGTAATAGAAGCCGTCTTCCTCATCCCACAGACCGGTGCCGCCGAATTTATTGATCGCCTCGGAGATAGAAATGAAGTGCTCAAAGAACTTCGACGCCATGTCTTCGTAGACCGGGTTGTCCTGCGCCAGTTCCAGCGAGATGGCCAGCATGGTGAGGCAATAGAATGCCATCCATGCCGTGCCGTCCGCCTGCTGAAGGTAACCTCCGCCCGGCAGAGGCTTGGAGCGATCGAACACACCAATGTTATCCAGCCCAAGGAAGCCGCCGGAGAACAGATTGTTGCCCGCGGTATCCTTGCGATTTACCCACCAGGTAAAGTTGATCAGCAGCTTCTGAAAGACGCTCTCCAGGAACTGCGTGTCGCGCTTGTGGCGCTGGCCGGTCAGCTTGTAGACACGCCACGCCGCCCAGGCATGCACGGGCGGGTTAACGTCGCTGAAGTTGAACTCGTAAGCCGGGATCTGCCCATTCGGGTGCATGTACCACTCGCGCAGCATCAGCACCAGCTGGCGCTTGGCAAAGGAGCCATCGATCTGCGCCATGGGGATCATGTGGAAGGCCAGATCCCAGGCGGCGTACCAGGGGTACTCCCACTTGTCCGGCATGGAGATCACTTCGCGGTTGAAGAGATGCGTCCACTCGGTGTTACGGCCGTGGTAGCGCTCGTTGGGAGGCGCGGGCGAGGTTGGATCGCCTTTCAGCCACTCTTTTACGCCGTAATGATAGAACTGCTTGCTGTGCAGCAGGCCCGCGTAGGCCTGGCGCGCAATCAGTTTTTCCTCCGAAGTGCTCTGGGGCGGAGAAAGCTGGTCGTAGAATTCGTTGGCTTCCTGAATGCGCTGCTCCAGCACGGAGTCAAAGTGTTTGCCGAAGACTTCCGGATGGCTCTCCTCTTCGGCGCGCAGGCAGAGGCGCAGCACGCGGCTTTCGCCTGCGGGTATTGTCAGGATGTAGTGCGGAGCGACCTTCGTGCCGCGATTGCGCGGGTTGATCGCTTCCTTTACGCCGTTGATTACGTAGCGATGAAACGCGTCCTTTGTGTACTCGCTGAGGTTCTTCGGGCCGCCGGGGAAGAGCTTTTCCCAGTTGCTTTCGTTCTCTGTAAAGTAGAGCGGCGGCGCGCTGCCGTCCGGCGCCAGATCGTACAGGAACTCATACGTGCCCAGGGTAGGGTGCCACGTTTTGACAAATCGCTCACCCGCGCCGTACAGGATCGGCTTTACCGTGCAACCTTCATGATCGCAACCCCACGTCCACGTATCGCGAAACCACAGTGTCGGCAGAACGTGCAGCGTCGCCTCCTCCGGCCCGCGGTTGGCCAGCGTAATCTGGATCAGGATCTCATTGGCGCTGGCCTTGGCGTACTCGGCAAAAACGTCCCAGTAACGGTTCTGGTCAAAAAGCGCCGTATCGCGGATTTCATACTCCGGCTGCATGATGTTGCGGCGCCGGTTTTCGTCGCGCAGCCCGGTATAGGGGAAGCGTCCCTGCGGGTATTTGTAGAGCGACTTCAGGTAGGACGACGTCGGAGTGGCATCCAGGTAGAAGTATTCTTCCTTTACGTCCTCGCCGTGATTTCCCTCCGGGCCGGTCAGGCCGAAGAGACGCTCTTTCAGCATGCGGTCCTTGCCGTTCCATAAGGCCAGCCCGAAACAGAGGCGGCACTGGCGATCCGTCAGTCCCAGCAAACCGTCTTCGCCCCAGCGATAGCTGCGCATGATGGCCTGTTCATGGGTAAAATAGGTCCACGGGTTGCTGTCGGCGGAGTAATCTTCGCGCACGGTGGCCCATTGGCGCTCGGAGAGGTACGGGCCCCATCGCTTCCAGTTATGAACGCGCTGGGCGTCATCCTGCAGGCGTTGTGTTTCTGCGCAAATGCCTCTTTGGGTGATCATGTGGAAGCTGTAAAGACCTGGGAAGGAAGATGTTATGCGGCTATGGCCGGCCTTGCCGGATCATCGGGGCGGTAGAGATGGATAAGGAAAAATGGCCCGTCACCAGACCTGCCGCGGGGCACATCTGGAGGGCGCATGCATGGGGTAATGGGGTGACGGCAACAGTGCAAATGCCGTAACCTGTGCAGACAAGCAGGAAATGTGCCTGTGGGCGAGAGGAAGTGGCAGGCCGGACTGAATTAGGCGTGTTTGTCACCGTTCCCAGGAGTCACGCAAGCCAGGTCCGATGAGGCCATCGGGCGTACGGATGGCTCTTCTGATGGTAATTCCCCAGCAGCGAAGGAGGCAGGTCCCGTGCGCCGAAGAGCATTCCCGGTGCCCGGGGAGACTGGCTCGGACGCATCGGGGTTGGCCATAGGAGAAGTGCATTGCGCCGGCCAAGAAGGGTAAGGGCCGGAGCAACAGTCAGCTGATGATGGAGGATGGCCCGGCGTTGCTGCTGAAAAAGGAGCGCGTTGAGGATCTGCCGGAAGACACGCAAGAGACCTGGATGACGCACCTTGAGCCGGCCGCCAAGGTGTACGATCGCCTGTGTCAGTTGTCCGATGCGCGTGAGGCCGGCGGCAAGACGGTTGGCGAGCGACGGAGTTGGTGAGCTGAGAGCAGCCATATCGGCTGCAGGGACCATTCTATTATGGAGAGGGTTCGATAATAGAATTTAAGGTAAGCAATTCTCCATTGGGGCTAAGAAGCCTAAATCGTGATGACATGCTTTTATTAGCTTTAGATGTTTCTTCAGTGGCTAAAGATCCAAAGTGCAATCCTAATATAAGATATTCAAGATCATGGGCATCGTGCTCCATGCGAATGTTGATATTTGTCAAGAAATCTTTCTTTAACTCATCGTCCTCTATTGATTTGATGTGAATATTGAAATTAGGATAGGATTGCAATAGAATTAAAGCCTGCAATATCAAGCTCTGTATAAATCTGAACCTAATCCATGTAGAATCAAGTAATGTAGCATTAGGTTGATTAATGTGCATGGCTATTTCCCTAATAAAATCGGCGCTATTTAGTCTTTGGCATATATCATCAAATTTAGTTGTATACCTTAAAGCGTAGTCTATATCTAGTTTAGAAAAGCAGGGAATATACTGAGATATTAATACATTGCGCCAAAAGTCGCACATATAATTAATATGATCTGAGTAATAGTTTAAAATAGAGACCTGATGATTTTTTGGCGTCCAATCCTCAGATAAATAAGATTGACTAAATCTTTCAAAAGGATATCGAGATAAGATATATGGGGGGATTAAGGGGCTTTTCAATAAAGCTTCTTCCTGCAGAAGAGAAGGTAGGTGCAAAGGTATGTGTTCGCCCATTCCTCTAATCGCTGCTATGCGTTTCTGTGCCGCTGTAACAATCCTATTGCCGCGAATGTCATCGGTTGTAGTGAATACTTCATAATAGAAAGCGCGGGGTAATATGACTGTTCTTTCTTTGCAAAGCCATTCTTTAATGGTTTCAGCTTTCTTCGGGTGTGCAAAAGACTTATCTAAGACAACGGGCAATCTATTCATATTGCTTAATAGATACTTAAAAGGATAATATGAGTAAACAAAAAAGGGATCTCTTTGGGGTCTTTTAGGATCCTAGGCTTAAGCGACCCAGTGTATTGCGCCGGTCAATATCGGGCATGTTCCCTCGGAGCCATGCTGCAATCAAAATACGGAATAACGCGCGCTCGCTTCTGAATTCCAGAGGGAAGCGCTGGTTTTTACTTTTTTATGTGATGTTTGTATAAAAAGTCCTTCCCTTTTGAGGTCACTCTCTGCTACAAACTTCGCCATGTCGCGGCTCTGCCAACCCCTTGACAACGAGATCGCCGGGATCGCAAAGCGCCTTAAATGGCTGACCTGTATGCAATTCCCGCAAAATCTCATTTGCCTGTTGCCATGCCGCAAATTTCTGTCATGCCTGTTACAGCGCAACCGCCCCGCTAAGGCTCCCTCGTGCCTGTTGCCGGGCGCCACCTCCGTCTGCGTATGATCTATTTTTATTGCCAGGATGAGTTTACCGTGCACGGGCCCGCGGATCGGGACGACCTGGAGCGCCTTCTTCGCTCCGGTCGCCTGACCGGCGATACGACCTTTTGTGCCGAAGGCAGCAGCGACTGGCTGGGCGTAAACGAGGTGTTTCCCGGCCTTTCCCTGCCGGAGATGTCGCACGAAGCGCGCAAACTTGCCGCACCACGCGGACCTTTTTTCTACTGCATTGACGGCACGAACGTCGAAGGTCCCTTTAAGCCGGACGATCTGGTGCCGCTGCTTCGCACAGGCACCCTGCCTGCCGATACACTGGTCTGCACCGCCGAGGACGAAACGTGGCGCCCGGTGAGCTCCGTGTTCTCCTATCTGCTGGAGACGATGACGCCGCGCTCCATGGAGACGGTGCGCAATCTCATCGCCGCAGGTCCCAGCGCCCGCATTGCGCGCCTGGAGAGCGGCGGCTATCATTCCAGCCTGGGCTCTCTGGGCAATGGATCCAGCAACGGCCACCTCCGCCCCGGTTTTCGCGAAGTGCGCTGCACAAGCTGCGACAATGAAGCGCTGCTGCCGGAAACGATGGAGAGCGCGTTCTGCATGTTTTGCGGTACAAAGATAGATGCGTCCAGCGCGCTGTCCAGCCGTCCCCGTCTGCCTGCGCCTCGTCCCAGCATCGGTCTGCTGGAAGGCGGCAACCGCATGCGTCGCGATGACGTGGAGGAGCTGGGCCTGGCCCGTCTTGCTTCGCGCAATCGCGAAACGCTGCGTCTGCCCGGGCCACCTACTGAGCTCAATATTGCCGACGGTACCGCCCCGGAGGTTGTGCCGCAGAAACCGGCCGCGCCTGGTCTTCGCATGGAAGGCCGCAATATCCAGCTGACTCTCCCCTCGTGGGATGATGTGATTACGGCGACCCGCACGGGCAACCCTGTTTTCAGTAAAACGGCGCAGGTGCTGTATCTGGTGGCGGCTTTTGGCCTTGCGGCCAAAGGCATCATGATGGTGCTGCCCGAAGGACCGAAGGAACCGCAGATTACCGCGAACGACATGCGTAAGGAAATCAAGGTGGAAGTCCGCCCTGAAGACCAGAGCATGACGCCGGAAATCGCCAACGCGGCGCCCATGCAGGTTGTGGAAATCGGTGCCGAACCTGCATCTGCGCCGGCTCCTGCTCCCGCTGTATCTGCTTCCGCCACACCGCAGACAGCCGCATCGGTACCCATCGCCAATGCTTCTGCTGATACCGTACCTCCTTCTGCTCCGGCTGGACCAATCGCGCCGGTTGCGGATCCCGCACTGGCCGGTGCCGCAGGCACGCAGGGCGTGATTCCGGTTGCCCAGCCTGTGCCGATGGATTCCGCCTCCCAGGACACCATGGGCGCTGTGCCCGTACCCAAGGCTTCGGAGCTGGCTGCGCCCGGCATTGCGGATCCCACGGTGACTTCCGCCAACACCGCTGCTGCAACTCCGGCACCCGCTCCTGGCTCTGCTTCTCCAACAAACGCCGCAAGTACTGATCCCGTTCAGATCCCGCTGACGCCTGCCGCTCCTGCTTCGACTGCGCCAGTTGCCGGCCCTGTATTCAACACCTCCACCAACACGGTGCAGACACCGGCTGCGGTTCCCGCACCTGCGCCCGCTCCCGGCACAAGTGCAGCCGCCGCCACGTCGCCCGCTCCGGTGGAGACCGCGATCAATCACGCCAATCTGACGCCCGGCGAAAGCGCGCCTCCTTCCGATCCGCTCAACCGTCTGGCTCGCGGAATGATGAATGATCTGCTGAACGGCAACACCGGCGCCGCTCAACCCGCCAGTCCCGCCCCTGCTGCCAGCGGCGTGCAGGCTCCCGGCAATGTGTCCGGCGGCAACAGCGCCAACCTGGCCAGCATGACTCCGCAGAACGGCGTTAATCCCAGCACACTTCTCGTTCAGCCCCCCGGAGTTCCCCTGCCGAAAACCGAGAGCGAACGCATTCAGTACGGTGCTCGCGCCCTCAATATCGATCTGGAAAAAGCGGCTTATGTCGCGACGGAAGACGCGATAGAAGATCCCACGGGTTCGCTCAACAGCTTTCTGGACAGCCTGACCCGCACACAGCAGGGCAAGGAAGGCGCCGTAACGCGCATCCTCCACTACGGCGACAGCATCGTGGTGATGGATTACATCACCGGCCAGATGCGCGAGCGTATGCGCACTCTCTTTGGCGACAGCGGCACGGGTTACATGCTCCTGCATCGCCCCAGCGCCAGCTACCAGCGCCTGGACGTGGGCTGGAAGAGCGGCGGCGGCTGGAAGATCGACAGCATCATGGAAGTGAAGCCGAAGCCGGGCGACTACAGCCTGGGCGGCTTTGCCTTTGACGGCGAACCCGGCGCGTTTGCCGAGTACAGCCTGAAGAAGAAGCACGACGGCGCTGCGGATCCCTACAGCCTTATCGAGGTGCACTACATGGCCCGCCCCGGCGGCGGAAAGTTCGACATCCAGGTGGACGGCAAGAATGTCGCCACGGTAGATACCAAAGCCGACGATGCCCAGGCCCGTGTCAGCCGCTTGCGCGTCAGGGAAGGCGCCGAAACGGTACGTATTTCCGTAGCGCATGGCTCCCCGCGCCTTCTGGGTGTGGTGCTGGAGCGCACTCGCCCCGGTATTGTGTATGATGCAGCGGGTATCCTGGGCGCGCGCTGCCTGCGGCTGAAAGAAATCCGGCCTGATCTGCTGATCGCGCAGCTTAAGGAGCGTCACCCCGACCTCATTGTGCTGAATTTTGGCGCCAATGAGAGCGATGACGCAGGGCGTTCGCAGGCTGCAATCGAGGCCGATTACTCCCGCCTACTCGCTCTCTTTCGCCAGGCGCTTCCCAAGACTTCCATTCTGGTAATGGGCGCGCTGGATCGCGGAGATAAAACGGGCGGCAAGACGGTTACCAAAAAGAATATCCCCACCATCATCATGGCGCAGCGCGCTGCTGCTCTTAAGAATGGCTGCGCGTTCTTCAATACCTTCCTGGCTATGGGCGGTGACGGTACGATGGCACGCTGGAACGCCATGCGCCCCCGTCTCGTTTCGGGTGATCTGATTCATCCCACGGAACCCGGCGCTGCTATCGTAGGGGATGCCCTGTACCGCGCGGTGATGAAGAGCTTCCTGCTGCGTGTCGCGGAAAAAGCGCTGACTCCCGCCCCGCACAATGCACCAGTCCCCGGCGTAACGCCTCCTTCCGGCCCCACGACGCCCACTCCTCTTAATCCCCCCGCGACGACGCCTAATCCCACGGCTTCGCACACCGCCCCCGGCACCACTGGCGAACCCCGCAAACCCGCGCCGCCCACGGCAGCAAACACGGTGCCTGCATCGGCCGCTCCCGCTGCTTCGACTCCTTCGGCCTCGACCCAGACGCCGGCAATGATTCCCGTGGCGCCGATTGCCTCTGCGGTTATCACTACTCCAACCCTGACGCCTCTGACCGCTGCTCCCGCTGTAGTTACGCGCCGTACGGAACCCACCCGCACAACTGCCGAGCGTAGTGACCGCAACGACCGTGATCGCGCGGATCGTTCGGAGACCCGCTCCGAATCGCGCAACGTAACCCGCTCGGCGGATTCCACGCCTGCACCCACGCGCCGTCCGGCGGCGCCAAATGCAAGCAATACCCACCCCTCGGCGGCTCCGATCTCACGTCCCGCTTCCCGGCCGGTATCTGCGACTCCGGCAAGTATTTACGAGTAAGGCTCCCCCGATCCAAGCTGCGGATCTGACGGACAGATCCGCTTCTCTCCCCCACCGCCCAGAGGCGGATACCCATGCCACGGCTATGCACACTTTTCTAAAAATGCAATGGACAACGTGGATGAAGGAGACAAGTCTGGAGCAGCGTGCCCTGCTTTATGCCCCAGCTCAGCCCCCAAACCCTAAGCCCGGCGTAGGCTTTCTTCTCTAAATCTTTCTCGCCCAGCCAAGCGGCCCCCGACGCATGCAATTTACCGAACCCACCTACGGTGTCTTCTTCCTGATTGTCTTTCTGGCCTACTGGATGGGGCACACCTCCCGAACGTGGCGCGGGTTCGTCCTGCTGGTGTCGTCCTATTATTTCTACAGCCACCCGACTCCGCAGTTTCTTCCGCTGATTTTTTTCTCCTCATCGCTGGATTACTTTATCGGCTTGCGCATGGCCGGCACGGAGACCCCATGGAAGCGCTGCTCGCTGTTGCTTTGCAGCATCTGCATCAACATGGGCCTGCTGGCGTTCTTTAAATACGCCAACTTTGCCGGCGCTACCTGGACGGACGTTCTCACCTGGAGCGGCAACGCGCCCGCCACCGCCACGCACTGGGACATCGCCATGGTGCCTGGCATCAGCTTCTATACGTTCCAGACGATGAGCTACATCATCTCGCTCTATCGTAAGGATATCGAGCCCTGCAACCGCTACCACGAGTACCTCGCCTACGTCAGCTTCTTCCCGCATCTGGTCGCCGGCCCCATCATCCGGGCCAAGACTTTCCTGCCGCAGATTCTGGCCACGCCCATTCTCACTAACGAGATGGGCAGCAAAGCGCTCTGGCTCATCATGTGCGGCCTGTTCAAGAAGATGGTCATTGCCGACTACCTGGGCGCCAATTTGGTGGATAAAGTCTTCGCCGGCCCCCAGTTTTACAGCAGCTTCGAAGTGCTGATGGCCATCTACGGCTACGCGTTCCAGATCTACTGCGATTTCTCCGGCTATACCGATATCGCCATCGGTTCCGCCCTTCTGCTGGGTCTGCGCATTCCCGAGAACTTCGACGCACCTTACAAGTCCCTGGACATCCGCGAGTTCTGGCGCCGCTGGCACATCAGCCTCAGCAGCTGGTTTCGCGATTACCTGTACATTCCGCTGGGTGGCAACCGGCATGGAGTTGTGCGCATGTACATCAACATGTGGATCGTGATGTTTCTTTGCGGCCTGTGGCATGGCGCCGAGTGGCGTTACATTATCTGGGGCGTCCTGCACGGCACCGCAATGACACTCGTCTCCATCTACTACAGCATGACGGGGCGCGAGAAAACCAGGTCATTCATTGCCAGTGCGTTCGGCATGTTCCTGACATTTCACTTTGTCTGCTTCGCCTGGATCTTCTTCCGCGCTGAAAGCATGAACATGGTCTGGGCCATCTTCGAAAAGCTGGCCGAGCTGAACTTCGGCACCCTGATGCTCAGCCAGGCCTACGTCGCCATCCTGCTACTGGCCGCG
>JBGGNE010000175.1:0-3298 GCA_041287705.1 Methylacidiphilales bacterium
TCCGCCTTCAAAGCTTTTATCCGTTGGAAACTGCAGAGATGCTCTTTCCTGCTGCTTCTGCGCAAAGAACCCGGGAAGATGATCTCGCTCAGCTCCAGTCATACCGGCATAAGGGGCCTGCAGAGGCGTCTGGCTCAATATCAATACGCCGCCGTTATCACTCCGAGACGGGCCGGCAAATCCCAGCCAGGCAACGCTCTCCGAATAAAGTGGAATATGCACAACACCCAATGCCGGTAAAAAGCCGAAGAACGGAAGCATCACCAGCCCTGCGGCTACGATGCGGCACAACATGATTCGGGCAAGCGGATGCGCGCTGAAACAGGCATGTGCCAGCCAAAAGCAGCAGAGCAACGCGGCGGCGCGGAGCAAGAGCGCTTCGCCGAATGACGCCGTAAGAGTGAACGTGTTCATGACTTGCTCTCAGGCTGAGCATTCCTGCCGTTGCCCTGCTCTGAATTCCCAGCGCTCTCCTTTTGTTGTGCCACCTTTTTAAGGTGCTCAATATCCTCAGGAGAAAGCTTCTGCACATCAATGAGCTCACCAATCATCGCCATCGCGGAGCCGCCGAAAAGGAGATCCTGAAGCCTACGCCCCAACACTTCCAGCAGCGGGCGCCGTTCCACGGCTGCACTGTAGAGAAACGCTTTGCCCTCCTTTTGCCGGTGCAGTTGGCCGCGCTCCACCAGGTCGTTCAACAGCCAGCGCAGGCCGGAGTTTTTCATTTCGAAGGACAACCGCTCCTGCAACTGGACGGGTTTCTGAGGCCCATGCTTCCAGAGAAGCTGCAGGATTTCGAGTTCCCGTTCGTCAAGGCGCGGATCGGTTGCCATATGCAGAATTTCTGCACTAAAGCCGCCTGCCTGTCAATATTCATGTGCAGAAATTCTGCAATACTGAGTTTCGTGGAAAGTATTTTGATCGTATACGGTAAATCCCGCCCCTCTGAAATCCTGCCGTCACGCGGTTGGCCAGAAAATACTTTCTTGTAACGGCAACCATTAGCTTCTATTTCAAACAGAGTCTGTCTTCCTGCTTTTTCCCTTAATACTGCCCTGTTCACATGAGAACCAATGAAAATCGCGGTGTCACACGGCGATTCATCTGGCTCTATGCCAGGCCGCATGCGCCGGCGCTTGTCTTTGCCATTTTCCTCAACAGCATGAGTGGCTTTGCCATGACGCTGCAGACTATGGCGCCCAAGTACCTGATCGACGACGTGATCATGGCCACGTCGTTAACGAATACAGAGCGCTACATCCGGCTGGCCTGGCTGACGATGGCCTATCTTTTCATCTCCGTAGTGTGCCGCATGCTGGGCTGGCACGCCAGTTTACGCGCATCCGCGAAGACGTGATCCGCAAGATCCGGTCCTCGGTCTTTCGACACATTAACTCGCTGTGTCTGCGGTTCCATCTGAAGAACAACAGCGGCGAACTCTTCAGCTATCTCTTCGGAACGCCGCTGACGCAGGTGCAGCAGTTCTTTCAGCAGGCCAGCATGATGGGCCCGCATTACGCGTTCATGGTGATCTGCACGCTGGCATGGGTCTTCTTCTGGGATCCCGTCCTGACCGCGGTGCTGATCCTTTCCGTTCTCGTCGCCGTGCTGACCATGAATCACGTCCGGGTGCGACTGAAAAAGTTACATCAGGACTACCAGGACTCTGAAAAGACAGTAAGCGGCCGTGTGGCGGATCTCGTTCGCGGCAGCCGCGCCGTCAAGCTCTACGCGATAGAAGAGCAGATGATCGAGCAGTTTGAGCAACAGGCCCGGACCATGGGCCAGCAGGGAATCGATCGCGACGTGCGCAGTCACATGCTCTGGATGCGCCACGAAACCGTGAGCTACCTGGGCTTTGCCGCGCTCTCTGTGGCCTGCACCTGGCGCTATCTTGAAGGTCACGTTTCCATCGGCGAAGTCTCGGCCTATCTGGGTGCTTTCATCGGCCTGCAGGGACCGCTGAACACCATTTTCCAGATTGTCAGCAGCCAGGGCGCGGCTCAGGCCAGCATGGAGCGAATCGCGGCGGTGCTGGATACCATCAGCACCACGCCGGAGCCGGAAGAATCCAGGAGGCAGGCGCTGCCCGATCGCGGCGGCGATATCTCCTTCCGCGAGGTTCGCTTTGCCTATGTGGAAGAAACAGTGCTTCAGGACTTTTCTCTGGAGATTCCGTACGGCCAGAAGATCGCGCTGGTTGGCCCTTCCGGTTCCGGCAAGAGCACGCTCTCTCAACTGGCCATGCGTCTGTACGATCCCCAACAGGGCAGCGTCTGCATCGGCGGCATCAACCTGCGAAACTGCGCGGGTCGGGACGTCCGCCGGAAGTTCGGCGTGGTTCCGCAGGATCCCTATTTCTTCCAAAGCACCATTCTGGAAAATGTTCGTCTGCTGCGTCCGGACGCAACATCAGAAGAAGTGCAGACAGCTCTGGAGCGGGCCAACGCCTGGGAATTTGTGAGCGAACTTCCCCTGCAGCTCGAAACCATGGTGGGTGAAAGCGGCACCAGCCTTTCGGGCGGACAGAAGCAGCGTCTTGCCATTGCCCGCGCGTTGCTTATCGATCCGCCCTGCTACATCTTCGACGAGGCCACCAGCGCGCTCGACACGGTAAGCGAGCGGCTCATCCAACAGGCACTGGAGCACATCCTGAAAGGCAAAACCGCCATCTTCATCGCGCACCGCCTCAGCACCATCCAGACCTGCGACCGCATTCTTGTCCTGCGTAAAGGCCGGATACTGCAAGACGGCAACTACACCACCCTGGCCTCCCAACCGGGTCTCTTCCAGGAGATGATCCATGGGAATGACGGCAAGTAGTCGTTGGCAGAATCCTCTAAACACTACGCCCCAGCCTGAAAATCAATTCAGACTGGGGCGATTGACTGTCATGACGGACCCAGGCGGGCCGGAGTCCGTGATCCAGCGAATTACGCCAGGTCGAAGCGATCCAGGTTCATCACCTTGGTCCAGGCGGCGACGAAATCCTTGACGAACTTCTCCTGCGAATCTGCACTGGCGTAGACTTCGGACAGAGCGCGGAGCTGGGCGTGAGAGCCGAAGACCAGATCTACACGGGTGCCGGTCCACTTCAGTTCGCCGGTTTTGCGGTCGCTGCCTTCAAAAGCATCGGCGCCGGTGGAGATGGGCGTCCAGGTGGTGCCCATATCCAGCAGGTTGACGAAGAAGTCATTGGTCAGCGTCTCGGGCTTCCTGGTGAAGACACCAGCGTGGCCCGAGCCTGAATTAACCTTCAGCACGCGAAGACCACCCAGAAGCACCGTCATTTCCGGTG
>JBGGNE010000176.1:0-30935 GCA_041287705.1 Methylacidiphilales bacterium
AGCTATCGCCGTCCCAAGTGGCTCCGCGATTACCTGCCCGAGGGAACGGCCGAAGGCGATCAACAGCCTCCAGGGCTTGGCGTCAGTAATCCCTATCTCACGCGTACGGCTCTCTGCGTTGAAGCCCGCGAAGGCCGGCTCTATGTATTCATGCCTCCCGTCAACACGCTGGAGGATTACCTGGAGCTCGTCACGGCGGTGGAAGATACCGCTTCCGTGCTGAGCCTGCCCGTTCAGATCGAAGGCTACACCCCGCCCAGCGATCACCGCATCAATCACTTCCGCGTTACGCCGGACCCCGGTGTTATCGAAGTAAACCTTCACCCCAGCCACAACTGGGACGAGCTCGTCAAGAACACGACCGAGCTGTACGAAGAAGCGCGTTTCACCGGCCTTGGCTCCGAAAAGTTCATGCTGGACGGCCGCCACGTCGGCACCGGCGGTGGTAACCACATCATCATCGGCGGCGCCACGCCTTCCGACAGCCCCATTCTGCGGCGTCCGGATGTGCTGAAGAGCCTGCTGAACTTCTGGAACAATCACCCGTCGCTCAGCTTCCTGTTCAGCGGTCTGTTTATCGGACCGACGAGTCAGGCACCCCGTATCGACGAAGCACGCAACGACTCCATCTATGAGATGCAGATTGCGTTCAACCAGGTACCGGAAGCGGGTGGCTACATCCCGCCGTGGCTGGTGGATCGGATCTTCCGCCATCTGCTGGTCGACACGACCGGCAACACGCACCGCGCGGAGTTCTGCATCGACAAGCTGTTCTCGCCGGACGGTTCCGCGGGCCGCCAGGGTCTGGTGGAGCTTCGTTCGTTCGAAATGCCTCCCCACAGCCGCATGAGCCTGACGCAGCAGCTGCTGCTTCGCTCGCTCGTGGCGCGCTTCTGGGAGAAGCCCTACAGCACCAAGCTGGTAAGCTGGGGCACCGATCTGCACGATCGCTTCATGCTGCCGCACTTCGTGTCGGACGACTTCAACGAAGTCATCGCGGACCTGCAGGAGAACGGCTTCCCGATTGAGCAGGAATGGTTTGCGCCGCACATCGAGTTCCGTTTCCCCAAGATCGGCGAGATCTCGCAGCGTAACGTAAACGTGGAACTGCGCACCGCACTGGAGCCCTGGCACGTCCTGGGTGAAGAAGGCGGCGCCGGTGGCACGGTACGCTACGTGGACAGCAGCGTTGAGCGTCTGCAGGTGAAAGTGCAGGGCATGACGCATCCTCGCCACATCGTGCTTTGCAACGGCCGTCAGGTTCCGCTGCATCCCACAGGCACGAACGGCGAATTTGTGGCCGGTGTGCGTTACCGCGCATGGCAGCCGCCGAGCTGCCTGCATCCGACGATCGGCGTGGATACGCCCCTGGTATTCGACGTGTACGATACCTGGTCCGACCGCTCGATCGGCGGCTGCCGCTACTACGTGCAGCACCCCGGCGGCGTCAATTCCTCGCGCTTCCCCATCAATGCTTACGAGGCAGAGGCCCGCCGCCTCGGCCGCTTCCAGAGCCACGGCCACACGCCCGGCAAATCGAAGCCCGGCAAGCCGGAGAAGACCGAGAAGCTGCCGTTCACCCTGGATCTGCGCATTAAGAGCTAATGTGCAGCGCCTTTACCGGCGCGGATTGGATATACTGGATTGAGCAGACGGGGATTTTAACGAATCCCTGTCGTCCAGCCTGTCCATCAGGTCCGGATGTCCGCCTGCTGAAGGATAAAATGCGTTCGCCTCACTGGGGCGAACGTCCGCGCCCAGACTGCGGCTTAACCTGCATTTGAAACCTCAACTCAATAAGGAGAACCGCCCCGATACCTACCCCCGCGGTGCAGCACCCCTAAAGGCCCCTGCTTTTAGGTCGAAGAAATAAGTTCGTAAGAAACAAAGATTGTGATGGCCAAAGTAATTTGACCGTATACTTTCGCTGCGCACGCGATGCCAGAGCCCCAGAGCATAAGCCAAGCATCCAGACGTACCAGCTTGCTGGAAGGTAAGAAGAACAGGAAGTCCAGATAACACCCCGACCAGAGATAACGTTGATCGATCAAGGAGCAACAATCGCGTCCGCCATGAGCCCGCCAAAAGGAACATCCACCGGCGATCCGCTTCCCACTTCCGGATCTTCCGGAGCGGGGGATGCTCTGTCGTCGTCTTCAGGGTCGTTCCACGCCGGCCCGGCTGCTTCCGGTTTTGTATCCGCATCTGCCGGCACCCATGGCCTCGTTGGCCCTGCTGCCCGCGTCGATACCGGCTTTCTTGGTCATTACTATCCGCCCGTTTCCGCCGCACACGACGAAATGGTGCTGCCTGGAGCAAATGCGTCCGGCACCTCCGCGGCTGTTCCGCCGAAGATACGCCAGCACTGGCATGGCTTTCTGGATGAGATGAACAACCTCGGCGGGCCCGAGGTCATGCGCCGCTGGGAAACCGCTCGCAGTCTGTTCAGGGAAAACGGCGTTACATATAACGTCTACAGCGATCCCCAGGGCATGGACCGCCCGTGGGAGTTCGACCCCGTTCCGTTCATTATAGGCGCCGCCGACTGGGCCAGGCTGGAAGCCGGCCTGATTCAGCGCGCCAAGCTTTTCGATCTGATCCTGCGCGATCTCTATGGTCCGCGCCGCCTGCTGCGCGACGGACTTCTGCCGCCCGCGCTTGTCTTTGCCAACTCCGGCTATCTGCGTCCGCTGCACGGCCTGCCCATGACAAAGGGCCCGATGCTGCACTTTTACGCAGCCGATCTTGCGCGCTCGCCCGACGGCACGTGGTGGGTGTTGGATGACCGCACGCAGTCACCCTCCGGCGCAGGCTATGCGCTGGAAAATCGCACCGTGCTTTCCCGCATGCTTCCGGACGTATTCCGCGCCTGCGATGTGCACCGCCTTTCGGGCTTCTTTGACACGCTGAACGACACGCTGGTGGCAATGGCCCCGCGTGGCCGCGAGAATCCGCGCATCGTGCTGCTGACGCCAGGGCCGTACAACGAAGTTTACTTTGAGCACGCCTATCTGGCTCGTTACCTCGGCTACACGCTGGTCGAAGGCTCCGATCTTACGGTGCGCGATAACCACGTCTTCCTGAAGACGCTCAGCGGTCTGCAGCCCGTGCACGTGATCCTGCGTCGCGTCGATGAGGATTTTTGCGATCCCATGGAGCTTCGCAGCGATTCGTCTCTGGGCGTTGCCGGTCTGGTTCAGGCCGCGGCGGCGGGTAATGTGGCGATCGCCAACTCGCTGGGTTGCGGCGTGATTGAGACGCCTGCCATTCGCGCGTTCCTGAGCGGTCTGTCACGCTCCTTCCTGGGGGAGCCGCTTAAGCTTCCGTCCGTCGCCACGTGGTGGTGCGGCCAGAAGCGGGAAATGAATTACGTGCTGGATCACCTGGACGATCTGGTTGTGCGCCCGACATTCGGCGCCGGCCGCGCCGTCACCGCTTTTGCCGAGCCGCAGTTGACCCGGCAGCAGAAAGTCGATCTCTCCAACAAGATCCGCTTCCGCCCGCACGACTTTACGGGTCACGAGCGCGTTCAGCTTTCTTCCGCGCCTGCATTGATCGGCACGGAACTGCAGCCTCGCGCCATTGTACTGCGCGTCTATCTGGTCAGCACAGGCGACGGCGGCTATGCCGTTATGCCAGGTGGGCTTACACGTGTTTCCAGCTCCGCGGATCGCCAGGTGGTGAGCATGCAGCGCGGGGACGGCAGTAAGGACACGTGGGTTCTTAGCGAGCATGACGAGAACAAGGAAGAAGCCAAAACCGCGCCCCAGGCCGTCATTCGGCTGGATCTCAAGCGCAGCGGCACCGACATGGCCAGCCGTGTCGCGGATAATCTCTTCTGGCTGGGCCGCTATGCCGAGCGCTCGGAGTGCATCGCCCGCCTCTTCCGCGTCATCCTTACCCGCTACACGGATGAAAGCGCCTCGCGCAGCGTGTCCGAACTCCGCCGCGTTCTCCAGATCCCCGTCTCCATCGGCCTGATCGCTTACCCCGCCGCTTCGCGTGTGGCTCTGAGCCCCGAGGAAGCCGTTGAAGCGCTGGAGCAGCATGTTCTGCAATCGATCTTCGAAAGCCACCGGGGCGGGTCCCTGCATGATTCGCTGCACCGGTTCCACCACGCGGCCATCAATGTGCGGGATCGTCTCAGCTCTGACATGTGGCGCATCGTCAGCAAGCTGGATATCGACAGCAGCCTGCCGTCGCCGCAGCCGGATCTGCAGATCGGCGAAGCACTGGGCTGGCTGAACGACATGGTTGTGGAGCTTGCCAGCTTCTCCGGCATGGTTATGGAGAACATGACGCGAGGACTGGGCTGGCGCTTTCTGGACATGGGCCGCCGCCTGGAGCGCGCCATGTACAGCATCAAGGTGCTGCGCCGCAGTATGTCCATGGCCACCGGGCCGATGGGCGAAGCGTTCAGCCTGGATGCGCTGCTGGAATACGCCGACAGCTCCATGACACACCGGAGCCGCTATTTCGCCGAGCCGCAGGCCCCCACGGTGCTGGATCTGATTCTGTGCGATGAGTCGAATCCTCGCTCTGTGGCCTACCAGGTCATGGTGCTGATGGATCACATCAACAACCTGCCCCGCGATCAGAATCATGCGTTCTCCAGTCGCGAGAAGAAAGTCATTATGAGCGCGCTGCATCGGCTGCGTCTGGCTGAAGTAACCGTGCTGTGCGAAACGTCGCCCGACGGCAGCCGCCCCGCCCTGGAAGCGCTTATCCTGGAGCTGACAAAGGATCTGCCGGACTTCTCCGATCATCTGACGCAGGATTACTTCAGCCACGCAGCGCCTACACAGGAAACCTCCATCATCATCCCGGATCCCCGATGATCTACGCCATCTCTCACACCACCGAGTACAAGTATGGCGACGCGGTATCCGTTTCGCATCATAGCGCGCATCTGACGCCGCGCGAAGTACCGTCGCGCCAGCGAATGCTCAGCACCAGCCTTAAGATCAGCCCGGAGCCGGCTGTACGTCTGCAACGCACCGACTACTTTGGCAACTCCTTTACCGTCTTCATCGTTCAGGAGCCCCACGAAGCGCTGCAGGTCGAATCGATCAGCACTGTGGAAGTTCTGAGCAAGGCGGTGCCCGATCCCGCCAAAACCCCCGCATGGGAAACAGTACGCGATACCTGTGCCGTGCAGTTCAGCGAGGAAATGCTGGCCGTTACTGAGTTCGTATATGACTCCACATTCATAAAGACGTCGCCGGAACTGCTGGAGTTTGCGACTCCAAGCTTTCCGCCGGGGCGCACCATTCTGGCCGGCGCCATTGACCTGACGCGCCGCATCAATAAAGGGTTCATCTTTGATCCCGCAGCCACTACGGTCAGCACACCACTGCGCACCGTGCTGATGTCGCGCCGCGGCGTGTGTCAGGACTTTGCTCATTTGCAGATCGGCTGCCTCCGTGCGCTGGGATTGCCCGCGCGTTATGTCTCCGGCTATATCGAAACGATGCCGCCCGCCGGTAAGGCGCGCTTGCGCGGCGCCGACGCCAGCCACGCGTGGGTAGCGGTCTGGTGCCCCGGCCTGGGCTGGATCGATCTGGATCCCACCAACAATCAGATCTGCGGCACTCAGCATGTGACTGTCGCGTGGGGCCGTGACTTTGGCGATGTGTCGCCCCTGCGCGGTGTCACGTACGGCGGCGGCAACAGCCTGCTCTACGTCTCGGTGGATGTGGAAGCCCAAACGCCCGACTCCGAACGCACTGGCGCCGGCACTCGTCTGGAAGGCGCAATCGCCAATCAGCCTGAAGCAACCGGCAGTAATACAGACTCCGAAAGCTCCAGCACTTCCTCGGGACAGGTTACTCCCATTATTGCCGCAGGTGGAACTCCGGTCGTAATCACCGGCGGGTCCCCATCCTCCTCCATTACCTCGCTGCCCCCCGGCCGCGCTGGTTCTCCGGCAACGTAGGCGCATTGGGCCGGCACGGAAGCCTTGTTTTTCTGCCCTGTTGGCTCGGGATGATTTTTGCGGATTACGTTGTCTTGAACAGCTCCGTCCAGACATCCCTTCGCAGCCAGATCTTATCCGCTTCCTGTACGCGTCCATCACTCGTGAAGAACTGATTGACGGTGGCGTATTCTATGAAGTCGTGACTTGCCAGCAGCTTGTGAAGGACAGTGTAATTGCCGTGGGGTTCCATGCCGATTTCCAGCTGGATCATCACGCAGCGTTTCCAGAGTTCACCCATACCTTCCAGGGCTTGTTCTTCGGCGCCCTGAAGGTCCAGCTTGATAAAAAGGCGGTTGCCGCGGACAGGGATGCTATCCAGCCGGGTGGCTTTTACATCCACCTTTGGTGTCAGGCTTTCCGTACCATCCGCTGAAACGACGGTACAGGAAGTGCCATCCGGGAGCGGTTGGCTTAGTGTAAGGGTGTCCTCCTTGTACCAGAGAGCCGCCTCGATAACACGGTATCCGTCGTTTTGCAGGATACGGACACAGTTCGCCTGGGGTTCCACGCAGACCAGATCGGCTTCGGGAATACTGACCCTCACGAGCGAGGCAAATTCTCCCTGATAAGCGCCCCCATCAATGACCCCGTCGATGCGGAAGCTGCGCATAATGTCGCATGTCTGGGAGTGGCGCAGCCAGATTTTGCTAAGGCGCGAGATGAAGGCACTGATTCCCCGAAACCTGAACAGCGTGTGGATCGCCTGAAAGGTGCTTCTGTACAATCGATTCATAGGGAAGGGGATATGCCAGGCAGAGCCATGACGGCACGTCATGGCGCCCACACTGTCGCAGCATACCGTACGCTTCGCGGTGTTTACACTTAATTTTCAATAACCCTGCGACCACTTGGACCAGTTGGTGACGTAGTATCGGTCGTCACCCGTTTCCAGGCGGTTAAAGGTGAGCAGATAGCGCATGTACTTGGTAGCTCCGTCCCCACTCCACTCGGCGGTAAAACCTGTGGACGTGGCTATAAATCTTGCCCGGTTGATCCCGCGCAGCACTCGCGGCGAGCGAACGGCGGCGGCAAACTCTTTCGCCGTGGTTATCTTTTGCTCGCCAACAGTGATGGGGAGAACGAGCCACGGCTTGAGAGCGGCGGAGTCTGCGGACTTCAGCGCGATAAGAAATTCATCCCATTCTTTAGCGCGAAAGTGGGCGATGCGTTCTGCTTCCAGGCGCTCCTGCCGGACTTGTTCTTCGCGGGTTTCAGCGTGGGAAGCTGTGGCTGTGGTGGCGTGGCGGAATACGGAATCCGCACCCGGCACGAGCAGGGAAAGCGCCATCAGGCCCGCACCAGTGCGTACAACACGCAGGGCGCAGGAGGTGGTGAATTGATAACAACGTCTCATATAAATCGGTCGAGGGATGCAGCCTCATGCCGCGCCCTTAGTGAACTTCAGACGATTGAGCGCCGGAACCTTGCCGGAAGTCTGGCGTCCAGGCTCGCATTGTCAGCTGGCAGAAATGGGTTTGGTTTCAGAGGGGCGCGTACGAATTTAGCTGATGATCAATTGCTTAAATACAAAAATAGTGCGAAATATATGAAACGACTCGCGCCCGGGACGTCTAATAACTGGCGGAGTTCATTGGAGCGGCTTTCATGGCTGAACCGATGGGCTTCGTCATCGCAAAATATACGGGCAAATACCGGGCGATTTGGGGTCATACATCAATAAAAAAAGGGAAAGTATAAAATGAAGCGAATTCTATTCAATGCAGTCCTGCTGTCAACGGCCACCCTGTACCTGAGTGGCTGCACCGTGGATGTCGCGGAAGGCGGCGGCTCACCGCGTCACAGCAGCTACAGTTCGTCCAGTTATTATGGCGAAGGTTCCCGTAAGCCAGATCGCTACTCGGAGCATCATGATCATGGTCACGATCATGACCATGGCCATGGCCATGGCCACGACCGCAAGCCACGCTCCAGTACGTATCAAAGCAGCAATACGACGATTATTAACAACAATACGACGGTTAAGACCAATAAACGTACTTACAACAAGGTCAACAAGAGCGTGCCCGCCCAGGAGAATCACGATCACGATCATCAGCACTAGGCTCTGGGCCAGCGCAGGCAATATCAGGGAGGGCGCCAGGGCCTTCCCTTCCGGTTAACTTCGCTACCCGATACTTACCTCACTCCGTACGCGCGACGAGCAAACACACACCACAGGCCAGGCCAGTTCCCGTCATGGTGCGAAAGTGGGCAGTGCAGTAGCAACAGCAGCAGATCGACTCCGTTCTCAATAAACCACCTATCAGCAGGAAATTGTTATGATTAAAGCGATATTCCTCAGTTGCGCTCTTGCGGCCACCCTCTTCTTTGCATCCGGGTGCGCCACCATTATTGAAGATGATTACAGCGGCGGCACCCTGGTCACCGTGACCGACGGTCCCGGCTATTACGGCGGCCCCTCTTCCTATTACGGCAGCCCTTATTACTATGGCGGCCGCTATTTCTACGGCGGACGCTACTATTACGGCGGTCGTTATTATGATGATGGCCGTTATTACTATGGTGGTCGCTACTATCGCGGTGGCCGGTATTCTTATGGTGGTCCCGGCGGCCGTTATTACAATACGCCTAACCGTACCTACTACTACAACGGCACGCGTTCTTATTATAACAGCCCCAACCGCACGTACTATCGCGGTGCCGGCGGCAGCTACTATCGCGGCCCGCGCGGTACGGTAGTGCACCGCTACTAAACTGTTATCAACCTTGTTCAGCACAGCAGCCGCTGCTTCTCCCGGCGGTGCTTACTGATTGTTAAATCCAAAACCTGTTCCTGCATGGCTGCAAAAGCCGGCGGGTACAGGTTTTGTTGTTTTGGGAGGGGGCGCAGCCAGAACAGATTGCGGTTGACGCCATCAGACTCACTTTGCTACGAAGAGCGCCTATTATACAAGTTGGCAGCATACCATTGCGTCGCCTTACAGATCCTCCTGCTGCATGCTTTCCCATCCATTGTTTCGCAATCGCTGGCTGCCCCTGATCCTCATTGCCATAGTGCCGGCGTTACTATGGTGGACGCTGAACCTGCCTCCGCTCTGTGCGATTGACTCGACGGACGCGATGTTCTACTACGCGTACGCCTGCAATTTTTCCGAACTGGTGCAGCGTTGCGGCATGCTCTACTACTGCGTCCGGTTCGGCACTATTCTGCCAGAGGCGGTATTCTTTCATCTCTTTGGAGCGCATGTCGGATTTCTCCTCTTCAGCTGGCTGCTGAGTGCCGCCTCCAGCATCTGCTTCTATCTTTTCCTGGCCCGGCGATATGACCGATCCACGGCATGGATGGGCGTGGTACTGTGGCTGATCAATCCGGCAGTCATTCTGCTGATGCTCTTTCCTTACTCGATCGGTCAGGGGGTGCCGATGGTTTTTACCGCCATGCTTCTGTGCTTCCTGGCCACGGAGCCCACGCGAAAGAATGACTCCGAATCTGTTGCCGCGCCGGAGTACCGGGGCTGGCTCCCAACCTGGCCGGAAGTACTGCTGGGCATGGCCGCAGGCGCGCTTTTCATCGCTGCCGCGAGCGCTCATCTGCTTATTGCCATTTCGGGGCTGGTACTTGGCGGCACCTGGGTACTGGGATCACTCCGTTACTGGCGGAGCGTGTTGCGTACCTTCCCCTTTGTCATCATAGGTGCTGCCCTGGTTTATGTGGGTGCAAGTCTGATCTACTGGCACTTGTTTGGCATGGCGTGGCTGCATCTGCCGGTAATGGAGGCGATTTTCCTGCTTACCAATGTCGTGGACGGCCTTAAATTGCCCGCCGCGGAGTTTTTTGATCGCTACCTTTTTCCATATGCGCCGCCGCTGTTGTGTATCGCGTCCGTTGTCATGTCGCTGCGCAGTTTCCTGGGGCGGCAGTATGATTTTACGCTGCTGGGCGCGGCCGCGGGTGTCTGCATCCTTACTGGGTTTTTATGGTACATGGATGCCGTTAAAGGGCATTTGGTGAGCCGCGGCCACGTTGTCTGGCTCTATTACTTTTATTACTTCCAATGCTTGCTGCCGAGCATGACCTTTGTCGCGGCTGTGATGTTTGGCACGTTAAGGCAACCACCCTTTGCGCTAAAACACAGGCCGTGGGCAACAGCGATAGTGTGGGCACTGCTGGCGGCGGTCGCCTTTTACCTGCCCATTGATAACAACATCCCCATAGGCCACCTCAGCACTATTATTTACATTTCGGTGGGGATCTATATTGCTGTGGCCATGGCGCTGTGGTTCCGCGTTCTGGCCCGGCCGGCACTATATGCGGTGCTGCTTCTTTATATGGGAGCCATTTCTTTCTCCAGCCCATTCAGACTTGCGGACTTCCACCAGTCGCGGCCTTCTCTGGATTTTGCCAACATGGGCCAGCAACTGACGAAGCTGGTGCCTAAGATGGCGGATGACTGGCGCATCGTTTATTTCTGGTACAACGGTAACAGCCGCGCGATTCACCTGGCGCAGTCGGCGCAACTGCACTGGTTCACCAGACTGCCGGATAAAGCCGGTCCGGCACCCCTGGGTTCACCATCCGCCGAGATACTGAGCATTCTGCGGGCGAGGCCTGTTGGGAAAGTCTTCCTGATGTCCGATACGCCTGCTGACGAAGCAAAAGTAAGGGAATCCATTGAAGGGCTGCGCGCTGCCGGACTCAAATTTGAGACGACCGAACAGGTTCTGCTATCGGGCAAGTACAAGATCGCCACCACCGTGGTGTCCTTTCCTCAGAACCCGTCGCCCGAAGACCGGGCCAAAGGCATTCCCTCCACTCTCACATTTAAATCCGACGAGCCCAAAGCTCCACCCATCGATCTGCCCGGCGGCGGTGCACGGCTCACAACCTCGCCAGTACGTTATTTGTGGTCTCTTCATGTCATACCGACTAAAGAGAATCGGCCTCCTGGCGCCGATCTTGTCCTGAAGATGAGAGTAACCCAGGGACGCATTCGCTTTGATTTCGTTCTCGGCAGCGTCACGGTACCACCCACGGCAGAGCCCATAGAACTCCGCATTCCTGCGGCGGCCGTGGATAAAGATGGCACCGTCCCCATCTCCAGCGACTGGGTGGACAAACTCCCCGCCACGGTGGAAGTCTACAGCGCCTACTGGATTCCGCCGCAGCCATAAAACAGGGGACTGTTTATTCAAACTAATGATGCGGCATCGTCTAAGTGTTATCCAATAGAATTAGCATTGCTGTCGTGAACATGCTTGCTATAGTCTAAGGTGGGCTTTAGATCATTTCCCTGCGCGAATTGCTCAATAGCCTGGAGCTGATTTTGGGTTCAGGCAAGGCGAGCTTGAAGGAGTGCATTAGGAATAATGCATGACCGAAAGCGCAACGCTGCATACGCCCAAAGCGGCCCAGGATATGAGCAATTCGCGCCGGGAAATGGTCTTAGACCATTTCTCTTCGGTAACGATGAGGAACGGTCTTAACAGGCCCATGCTTCCCGTCCGAGTCAGTGTCCGTATGAAAGTATAAGATACTCTGGAATAAGATACCTTGGCTGGAATCTTTCTATCACCCCCCCTTCGACTCAATTACCTCATCATCATGAAGAAACTGACGTCGCTCGTACCCCTGGTCCTGGCCGCCTTCCTGCTTGCGGTACCATGCCTCCAGACGAGCCCCGCACAGGATACCCCTCTCGCAGAATCCGCGCCAGCTGTGGCCGAATTTTTGCCGGACAATACCATCATCTTTCTGCACCTGCCGGACGTTTCGGCCACGGTGAAGGGCTATGAAGGCTCCAACCTGAAGAAGATTGTCGACGCACCGGAGACTGCCGCGCTCTACAACGCTACCTGGAAGGCCATCGTCAACAACGCCAGCAAACAGACTGGCGGCGAAGAGAACTTCAATAAAGGACTGGCCGAATTCCTGGAAAACACCAAACCCCTGGCCCCGCTGCTGGATGGCGAAGCGTTTATCAGCTGGAGCGGCCTCAATAACGGCCCGGAAAGCAAAGTGCTCCCGGTGTCCGGCCACTTCATCGCCGGTATCAAGCCGAAGAATGCCGCCAGCTACGACGCGTATGTCGAGCAGGTGAAAGCCAAGCTGAAGTCCAAGGGTGTGGATCTCTCCCCATTCTCCGGCGCTGACAAGACGGATGACGTTGGTTACGACTATGTGGTGGGCCCCCAGTACGGCAAGGACAACAAGGAAGCCCGCATTGTTTTCGCCAAATACAATGGCTGGATCCTGATCGGCATTGGCGAAAGCTCGCTGTCCGACTTCCTGCAGCGCGCCTCCAAGAAGAAGACCGCACCCAGTCTGGCCAGCGATGCCCTCGTCAAGAAGGCGTTTGGCAAGCTGCATAAGGATTCGGATGCCAATATCATCTTCAACGCACCGCCCCTCATCAAGATGCTGGGCGAAATTCCCGATCCCGAAATCTCCAAGCTTGCCACCAACCCCGCCATCAAGATGATGGGCGTGCTGGGCAGCAGCGTGAAATTCAAGGGTGCACTGATTGAAGACCGCTACGCCGCCGTTATTCTGCCGAATGAGAAGTTCGATATCTCCAAGTTCAGCAAGCCCTGCGCGTTCGAGTCCGTCAAGTACACCTCGCCCGCCACGGTATTATACGCCGCCCAGAGCTGGGATGCACCCGCCCTGCTGCAGCTGTACAGCACCATGGAGTTCGAAGAGCGAGGCCAGAAGGTTAATATCGGTGAGTTGATCAACAAGGGCCGCGAGAACCTGAAGAAGGTTAACCTGGATCTGGACTCTATCGTAGCCGCCTTCGGCGATGAAAACGCGGTTGTTCTGGACTGGGACGGCAAGAGCCTGCCTGAAGCCGGTCTCTTCATGAAACTGGCCAAGCCCGAGAATCTGGTGCCTGTCTACACGCTGGCTCTGGCCGGCATTGGCGACAAACCCCGCGAATTCGGCAAGGTTACGCTGACGGTTGACACGCTGGCCGGCAACAAGGTCGCTTATATCTCCTACCCGGAAGCTCCCGTACCGGTTCCCCCCACGGTAGTTACCCTGGGCGGCCCGGTATTCGGTGTCTTCAGCAACAAGGAAGCTGCTGAGCGTTATCTGTCCAAGCCTGCCGCTCCCACAAGCGTGGTGGATCAGGCTCAGTTTAAGGAAGTGCTGCCCGGCGGTCTGACTGGTAAGGGCTATATCGGCATCACTTACCTGAACACGCCCACCATCCTGAACCAGGCCTCCCCTCATCTGCGCAAAGCCTACGGCGATTACAGCCCCATGATGACCGATTCCGTTCCGGAGTTCGCCAGCCTGACGTTCCCCGACAAGCTGGTAGTGCCGGATCTGATCACCGCATGGGTACTGACTCAGAAGTTTGAAGGCGATGTCGCCGTTTCCGTGTCCAACTCGGGCATCGGCAACCAGCTCATCCCCATCTACACCACGGCTATCGGTGCCGGTGTGGCTGCCCAGAACTTCATGAAGTCCATGGCGCCTCCCTCCGAGCCCCCCGCGGATAAAGATGTGAAGGGCGCTGACGCCATCCTGGAAGAACTGGATATGCTGCGCACCGCCGTGGAATCCTACGAGGAGAAAGCCAAGCCGAAGAAGGGTTACGTGCTGAAATGGTCCGACCTGGAACCTCACGTGATTCCCGGCAGCCGTCTGGCCACCTCCGGTGGTAAAGATGCACTGGGCAATCCCTTCGTGCTCGGCAAGGTCGGCGGCCCTCAGGCTGACGTATCCAAAGCCACCAAGGCCGCATTCCCCGATAAAAATGCCGCCTTCTGGGCCAACGAAGATGACGAAGACGAGAAAGTCCCCAGCATGGAAGCCGACCAGAAAAAGGCTACTGACACCGATAAGACGAAGGGCAAAGGCAAGAGCGGTATGAAGCTGGAAGAATAATCCAGTCTCCAATTACCGGCACCGCCTCAGTCTGAACTAAGCTGGGGCGGTCTGATCTGAAACGCCGCTCCCAGACTAACCGAAAACTTCAATCCCGATGCTCCGCCGCAAGGCAGGGCATCGGGATTTTTGTATTTCTGGAAAGTGACCTCAGCCCCATGCGCAGAGTTTTATTGGGGAGGCTGAGGTCGCCTCTGCTTTTGTTAAACGCTTTTCGTCACGATCTCCTGGCTCCGCACAATGCCGAGTGAGGATGCCTTGTCGCCCAGTGTCAGTGTAGCTTCTGTAGAAGCTGCGCCGCGATTCTGGACGCGAACCTGAACTCCGCCGCTTTCGGTGCGCTTTGCCGCCAGCAGACGAACCGACGCAGGCTGAAGGCTGCCCAGCGATCCGGGTGTCTGCAGAGTGCCGGGGCCGGGCGTTACGGCAAGTGCCACGGGCGGGTATTGCAGGGCGTTTGCAACCGCGTCGGGATCCACGCCGCCGCCAAAGAACGCCAGGCGGAACTTCAGTTCGCCGCAATCCACTGCGGGCTGCCACATCTTCTCGTCGGCCGCGGTGGGGACGTCATTGGCGTAACGGGTGGCGCGGGCCAGAGTAAGCCGTGTCTCGCTGGCCAGGAAGTCTGCGTCGCTCAGCACATCGGAAGCCACACCGACCACGTCGCCCCGATCATTGACGCGTGTAAACCAGCGGCCTACGGGTAACTGCCCGCGCTGGCGTCTGGTAGCAGTGCCGCCCGGCATGTCGCACACGGCATCGCCTTTGCTGGAGAGCACGAGTTGGAGGCGTGCGCTGCGATCGTTCATCAGCAGGCGGCCATTGATAGTCACCCACGGCACATTGCGCGCTGTGGAGAACGTGAGATCCACCCAGGAGCGGGTACCGCCCCAGCGCGTCCAGATGCTGGCGCGTTCCGGGCCGGACTCGATAAGTTTGCTGTGCGTCAGTTTCCACTCTTCACGAAGCTGATCCAGCTTCCAGCTTTCGGGCTCCTCATTCATGCCGCCCCAACTGCCCCATACGTCTTCCATCAGACGAAGCTGCAGGCCGTTCTCTCCAAGGAAGGGTGCGCTATTGTGCTCCAGAATGATGTTATGCAGTGCGTTGGCCGGCATGTCCTTGGGCACCGAAATCCCCCAGCCGGCACTGGCAATCCACGGCGCGGCCTGGTAAGTGTTGGCGACATTAGTCAGTTCGCCGCCTGTCGTATCGCTTTCCTGCGGAGCAAAGTAAGGCTTGGCGGGCGCTGCACCGAAGCGGATAACGCGCCAGCCAAAGGCGGGAATTTGCAGCGGCGTTACCACGCGCTTGCGCCACGCCAGGTCAGGCATGGAAGTGTGCTCGGTGGAGATCTCCTGGAACGGGACAAGCGCGCCCGTTTCGTCCTTAAGATCGAAAGGGAACTCATGCGCACGGTGCTGGTAGGAGAAGAATGGCCGGTAATCCAGTGAAACTTCGAGCTCCACTGGTCCGGAGAACGGCTGCGGCTGAGGATTCCACACCAGTACGGGAACGGCGGTGGGGCCATCGATATCTGCCGGCTTTTCGACCGTGGTATCGATATGCGCGGCCAGCAGATTCAGCGCGGCGAAGTTCGCCTTGTGCGCGTGATGCAGGGGCACCCCCGTCCACGCCATCTGATCATCCATGGCGCGCTCGATGCTGGAACCGGGCAGGATATCGTGGAAGCTGTTGAACATCAGCGCTTCCCAGCTTTCGTCCAGAGACTGCGGAGCGCCGGGACCGAACACGCTCTTTGCAGCGGCTTCCAGCACTTCGCCGGCGGAGTGCGGCTTCGGCTCCAGCGCGGAATGAATCACGGCCTGCGTGATTTCCGCCGAGACGGTGGCAGCTTCTGCATTGCGCAGCTGACTCTTGAACTTCTGCACCGAGGAGTAGCAACCGCGCAGACAGTAACCGAGATCGCCAATGACGTGCGGGACTTTCGCGGCCTTCTCTGTGTCGGCCAGATCCTCTGCGCGAAGCGCGTTGAACAACCCGTGAAGCGTGGAGAATTTCACGGTGACTTCCGGATGTGCGGCCGCCCAGCTCTGTACCTCGGCCACATGCCGGCGGGAAGGTCCGCCACCATGGTTGCCCAGACCCATCAGCACGCCAACATTGCGCCAGGGTTGAGCGGATGCTCCGGTCAGCGTTGTGTCCAGGATTTGCAGGAGATTGAAGCGCTCGGAACAATACCACGGGGAGTGCTGACGATAGCAGAGCAGCGCGTCGTTGTAATCCGTATCCCACCAGAACAGCGGCGAGGGGAGATGGTAATCACGCTCCTGCGGTCGGGTGAATGTGAAGCCTTCCATGCCGAAGCTGCGCAGGATATTGGGCCAGCCGGCAGTATGGCCGAAGCTGTCGGCCTGCCAGGCTATGGTGGGGCGTACCCCCAGCTCACGTTGAAAATAGGCCAGCGAAGCCTCAAACTGGCGGCAAAGTGTTTCGGTGCCAGCCAGGTTGGAATCTGGCTGAATATGCGTGCCACCAACCACGTCCCAGCGCCCGGCTTCAATGTAATGACGTATGCGCCTGAACACGCACGGGGAGGTCTTCTGGATGTGCTGATAGATGGCGGCTTCGCCGCGCATGAAGGTGAGTTCGGGGAACTCATCCAGCATATTCAGCATGGTGGTAACAGTGGTAAGGCCTTCGCTCAGGCCCTCGCGCCAGTCCCAGAGCCACACGGGATCAAGGTGGGCATTGGGCAGAATGTGAAAGACAAGCGGCGACAACGACGTGTTGGTGGGCATAAAATGTACGGATCGAACCGGCGGAAGATGAGGAAAGAGATGAAAAGGGGAGGGGAATAACGTCGAAAGAGTCTAAGAATTACTCCTATAAAGGAGAGTGGCAAGCAAAGATGTCCTTTTCCGTGTTGCTAATCGTAACAATGAGCCAATGTCAGGAATGGACACAGCCACCAAGCGCATGATTGCGCTTTAAGCACCACAGTTACTCCTATAAAGGAGTTTGGCAAGCACGAAAGTTGAGGCGATGGCAATTTGCTTTCTCTTGCCTTTGCGGACCTGCGATTGGTCTTATGAGGACAGCTTGACCTGATGCTGACGAAGGAAGGATATCAACTGCGCCAGGGGATCCGCGTCTGCGTCCGGCGCAATCAGTTTATCGCGGGGTATCCAGCAGTTACTGCCGCCTGCTCGCCATAACATAACGCCATCAGGGAACACTTTGCCGGAGGCTATACTGGCCCATGGCGAGAAGGCGCTTGATTCGTTCCGACCAAGCGCGGTCGGAATTGACCGATGGTTCAGGCCCTTGCTGTCCAACGCGATGTCAAAGGTATTGCCAAATTCGCGATGATTTTGAAATGCCTTTAGAAGCTTGCGTGGAAAAAGAAATGCTGTGACCGTGATCACCCCACAGAATACGGTGAAAAAGATGCGGGAATCGGCCATGACCCCCCCGCCGTTGGCGAGCGCCAGAGGCCAGAGAAAGAAAGATCCCAGGCTCAGCACAATGGCCAGAAGCACCGTGTACCGCACGTAACGGATGATGTGCCAGATACCATAGCCAAGGCCGCGATGCAGCATCCGGCGCAGTTCAGGCTCATCGTAAACATAGCGTGCGCGAAACGCGATGTCGGGCGGTATCGATGCAGGTGCCGTCATGGCTTTGCTAGCCCTTGTGCAGGGGCTCAATGCGTGGTATCTGAATCGAAATGAAGTGAACAAACGCACCCAGCACCGCCTGGTCCGGCGCTGGAGCAGAAAGGGTAATGCGTTCCGCGGGAGGCATGGGCTGGCCGTTCGCATCGGTGGGGCCGGGCATGGTGTCGGGATCGCACGTCTGTAGCGCACTCAGCGGAAGCCAGTGGACGGTGGCCTGCTCAAGTTTCAGACTGACTGCCGTTGGTGTCAGCGTTACCCGATTGAAATAGGACCACGGCTGGTGAGTCTGCGCCTGCTCGTTGGCAAAGTAGATGCCGTCCGGGCGCAGCACATAATCCATTGTCGCGTTGTGCCAGATGCTTTTGCGGAAATACCGCAAAGCAAAGATCCGCGTAATGGGTTTGCCGAACCAGTACAGGGTGGCAACAACAAAGGGCATCAGCCCCATAAAGTATTGCCAGAGTGTCAGCTGCGTGGCAAAGCCATTGGTCGAAACCTCCCTGATCGCGATAAACAGGAATATACCGCTGAGGAAGGTGAACCACCAGCCCATCACATGCATCATGAGGGTCGGTGGCACCATCGCCGCCTGCAGGTTCCGCATATACTGCTCTTCATCCAACAGATAGCGGAACCGGAATGCTTCAGGCGGGGATTGAGAGGTGTCGCCTTGGTCGGACATGGTCGGCAATAAACAGAACGTCAGGAGAAAGCAGGCCGCCTGGCTTAATGCGCTGCAGCGGGCTTCGCATCATGAGGCACAGGCTTGGGTGAGGGCGGAGTATTGGAATCCTTACCCTTGCCATCGCCGGGAGCACCACTGGACTTCTCTTTCTTGTCTGTCAGCGCGCGAATAACGACGTAGAAGACAGGGGTAAGCAGAATACCGAAGAACGTTACGCCCAGCATGCCGCTGAACACGGCGACACCCAGCATCTTGCGCATTTCGGCACCGGCGCCCGTGGCGCGTACCAGGGGAACCACACCCAGGATGAACGCGAAGGAGGTCATCAGGATGGGGCGGAGACGCAGGCGGCACGCTTCCACGGCGGCTTCGACACGCGAGACGCCTTTGTCCTGTTCTGCCTTGGCAAATTCCACGATCAGGATGGCGTTCTTGCACGCCAGACCGACGAGCACCACCAGACCTATCTGCGTGAAGATGTTGTTGCTCGATCCCACAAGATGCACACCCACAATGGCGCACAGCAGACACATTGGCACGATCAGGATGACGATGAGCGGCAGGCTCCAGCTTTCATACTGCGCGGAGAGTACGAGGAAGACGAAGAGAACGCACAGGGGGAAGACATACAATGACGTATTGCCGGCCAGCTTTTCCTGCAGCGCCATTTCCGTCCATTCAAAATCCATGCCGTTGGGCAGGCTCTTGGCCAGGTCTTCCATGGTAGCCATGGCCTGACCTGATGAGAACTCCGGCTTGTTGGCGCCGTTGACGTCTGCGGCCGGGTACATGTTGTAGCGCTGTACGCGACTGGGCGCAGTCTTTTCCTCGATATTCAGTACGGCGCCCAGAGGCACCATCTCACCCTTGCTATTGGCTACCTTGAGGTTGCCGACATCCTGGGGCGTGCGCCGGAAGGTGGCTTCGGCCTGCGCGTTGACCTGATAGCTGCGGCCCTGGAAGGTGAAGTCATTGACGTACAGTGAGCCCAGGTAAATCTGCAGCGTGCTGAAGACGCTGGAGAGCGGCACGGCCAGCGATTTCGCCGCCACGCGATCGATATTGATGAAGAGCTGCGGCACCTTGGCGCTGAAAGTCGAATACACCATGGCAATGGGCGGCTGCGAGCGCGCGGCTTGCATCAGGCTGTCTGTACCGCCCTGGAGAACGTCAAAGCCCAGATTATTGCGGTCCTGCACCATCATTTTGAAGCCACCCGCAGAACCCAGACCGTCCACGGGGGGCGGTCCGACAACGGCGATCTGTGCTTCCAGGATGTTGGAGAATTTCTTCTTCATTTTCTCCACAATCGCGCGAGCACTCAACTCTTTGTCTTTCTTGCGCTCCTCGAAGGGACTGAGGATCACGATGAGCGAACCGTTATTGCTTTGATTGGCGCTGGTGATGAAGGAGTAGCCGGACAAATCCAGCGTGTGTTCGACGCCGGGAACGCTGCGGGCCAGTTCGCTCAGTTTGCGTACAACGGCGTCCGAGCGCTCGATAGAGGCGGCATCGGGTAGCTGTGCATTAACAATGAGATAGCCTTTATCCTGCGGCGGGATGAAGCCCGTCGGGACGATCATGAAGGCGTGGTAGGTGGCGTAAATCAAACCGCCGTAGACGACAAGGGCGATAATGGCGCCACGGATCAGCATGCGCACAATGCCGACATAGAATTTGGTGCTGACATCAAATCCCAAATTGAAGAGTTTGAAGAACCACCCGAGGATGAAATTAATGAACTTGGTGCCCATATCCTTCTCGGCATTTGGCGGGCGCAGAACAATCGCGGCAAGAGCGGGCGACAGAGTCAGTGAATTAAATGCGGAGATGACCGTCGAGACCGCAATGGTCAGCGCGAACTGGCGGTAGAACTCACCGGAGATACCCGTGATAAAGGCTGTCGGAACGAAGACCGCGCACAGCACAAGCGCCACGGCTACTACCGGCCCGGACACTTCATCCATGGCCTTGAACGCGGCATCTCGTGGACTTAGCCCGTGCGCCATATGGTGCTCCACGTTTTCCACCACCACAATCGCATCGTCGACGACAATACCAATGGCCAGCACCAGACCGAAGAGCGACAGATTGTTGAGCGAGAAGCCCAGCATGCTCATCACAGCAAACGTACCCACGATAGAGACGGGCACCGCGACAAGCGGGATAACCGTGGCGCGCCAGCTCTGGAGGAAGGCCAGCACAACGATGGTAACCAGCACGACGGCTTCCAACAGCGTATGCTCCACTGCCGTGATAGATTCGGAAACGAACACCGTGGTGTCATAGGCGATCTTGTATTCGACGCCGGGAGGGAAGTTCTTGGAAAGCTTTGCCATCTCCTTGCGCACAGCGGTGGCCGTGGCCAGCGCGTTGGAACCCGGGAGCTGGAAAATGGCCATGGTGACGCAGGGCTTGCCATCCAGATAGCAGTTGACGGAGTAATCTTTCGCGCCCAGTTCCGTGCGTCCGATATCTTTCAGATAGGTGATCCTGCCATCCGAAGCAGTCTTGACAATGATGTCACCAAACTGTTCGGGAGTAATCAGACGGCCCAGCGTGCTGAGGCTGTACTGAAACTGCTGGCCGGCGGGTACTGGCGGACCGCCGATGGTGCCGGCTGCCACCTGAACGTTCTGCTCCTTGATGGCGTTAACCGCGTCCGCCGCCGAAAGGCCGCGCGCGGCGAGCTTCTCGGGATCCAGCCAGACGCGCATGGAGTAATCGCGCGCACCCAGGAAGGTGAGGTCGCCAACGCCAGGCAGACGGGAAAGGCTGTCCTTCAACTGCAGCAGCGCGTAGTTGGAGAGATAGACCTGATCCTTGGAGTTATCGGGCGAAATGATCTGAATGGCCAGCGTAAGGCTGGAAGACTTCTTCTTGGTCGTGATACCAATGTTGCGCACGTCCTGGGGCAGCGTCGGCGTGGCCAGGGCAACGCGGTTCTGCACCAGCACCTGCGCGATGTCCAGATCCGTGCCAGTCTTGAAGGTGACGGTCAGCGCCATGTTGCCGTCCGCGGTGGAGGACGACGCCATGTACAGCATGTTTTCCACACCGTTGACCTGCTGCTCGATCGGGGTTGCGACCGTTTCCGCCACAATTGGTGCCGTGGCGCCGGTGTAGGTAGCCGAGACCTGAATGGTGGGTGGCGCGATTTCAGGATACTGTGCGACAGGCAGCGTAAAGACGGCCAGGCCGCCGACGATCGTAATGACGATAGAGAGGACCGCTGCAAAAATAGGGCGGTCGATGAAGAAGTGGGAAATGTTCACGCGCGCCGGGGTAGGGAGGGAGTTATGCGGAGGAGGCTGCTCGTTAAGTGGGCTGCTGGTACGGGGACAACATCAGGTCGGGGCTTGCCTGTGGGTGTCCGCTACTTTTTAGGTTCGGCGGGTTTACCCGCGGCAGGTGCGGCAGCAGGGGATGGGGTGACTGCGGCTTCCTCTTTCTTTACTTCTGTGGCGATAGATTCGGGCTTCACCTCGATGCCTGGGCGGACGCTCAGTATGCCATCGACAATCACGGTTTCATCGGCCGCCAGACCTGTGCTGATAACGCGCAGGCCCTGAGGTGTCAACTGGCCCAGCTCAATGGTATCGCGGTAGACAACCTTGTTGCCGGGACCCAGGATGTAGATCATCGGGCGGCCCTGATTGCTGCCGATCGCACGCTCAGGAATCAGCAGCGCTTTGGTCGCCTTGCTCATCGGCACGCTGACACGGGCGAAGAAGCCGGGTATAAACACACGGTCCTTGTTATCCAGCACGGCGCGCACGACAAAATTACCCGTGGCGGCATCAAGCTGATTGCTGACATAGTCGATGGTACCTTCGTAAGGGAAATCCTTCTGCCCAGCCAGGGCGACGCGCACAGGCGAACCATTCGCCCGGGACTCATCGCCCGAGGCGCGGCGCGCGTTGCGGTACTTCTGCAGCGTGCGCTCATCTACGTTAAAGTAAACGTAGATGGGATTGACCGAAACGATGGTCGTGAGGATATCGGTGGAACTGATCAGATTGCCGACCGTGATATTGGCCTTGCTGGTGATGCCGCCAACAGGGGCGGTTACCGTGGTGTAATCCAGATTAAGCTGCGCCGTGGCCACACTGGCTTTGTTGGAGTCGCGGTCCGCAGTGGCGGCGTTGAAATTGGCGGTACGCGTGTCAAACTCCTGCGCACTGATAACGCTCTGCTTGATGAGTTCCTGAGCCCGACCAAAGTCCACCTCGGCCAGCTTATATTTGGCTTCCGATGCCTGCAGCAGTGCTTTGGCTTTGTCCAGATCAGCCTGGAAGGGGCGCTGATCAATGACAAAGAGAACGTCACCCGTTTTTACTTCCTGACCTTCCTTATATCCTACTTTATCCAGGTAACCGCTCACGCGTGCCCGAATCTGAACGGACTCCTTAGCCTGGATGGTGCCGGTAAACTCCTGCGTATCCGTCACGACCTGCTCTATGGGCTTTACCACAGTTACCGTGGGAAGCGGCGGTACAACGGTGTGAGATGATGAATCGCCACAGCCGGTTAGTACCATAGCGATAGCGCTGAGAAAGGCAAAAGTGCCGGGATGTAAAGAAGGTCTCATTAAATGGTTGAGGTGACTGTAGCTGCCCGCAATCACACTCTCAAAGAAGCTCCATGTCCACATTAAAGGGAGGAAAAATTTAGTAACATTTATAGGAGTTTACGGAGAAGAAACCCGATGGTTAACCAGCTAGTTTATTAATGATGGTGTAGATGCCCTGAACCGCCGGTGCAACCTCCAGAAACTACAAGATGGGCGTCTGCATGGGGCTGGCAATTTGAGGAAATGAAGATGACTTCCGGACGGGTCGCAAGCGAGGCCGCCGTGTAAAATCCGCGCTTTACCGCACGGATTACTTTGCGCTGGATGGGGCGCTGGCTTATTGTCGGCTCACCTTCCTTTCCCTGCTGCTCCTTTCCTTATGGATGCCCGCTCTTCTGAGGCCGCTCTGGATTCTTCGGCGCCCTATTACTCGCGACACTGGCTGGTGGATGCCAGTCTCTTCTTGGCTTTAGCCGGGGTCCTGTACGCCATCATCGCCGTGGCTCAGGAGTGGAGCAGCCCGCTGCAGGCCACGGCCAAGATCGATCTCTCGCCGTGGTCGCTGCCACAGTACACGATGTACTCGCTGATGCGCGGGTGGATCGCCTACGGTTTCTCCCTGGCGTTTACGATCGCCTATGCCTCGTGGGCATTCTACGACCGCTCGGCTCAACGCTTTCTGCTGCCGCTGCTGGACATCATGCAAAGCATTCCCGTGCTGGGGTTTCTGCCAGGGCTGGTGCTGGCGCTGGTCCATCTTTTCCCGACCAACAACGTGGGTCTGGAGCTGGCGTGCGTGCTGATGATCTTTACCGGGCAGGTCTGGAACATGACCTTCGCCTATTATGATTCGCTGCGGGCCATTCCGGATGATCACCGCGCTCTTGCACGGCTGTACGGATTTACCTGGTGGCAGCGCTTCTGGAAGATGGAGCTGCCTTTTGGCGCGCAGAATCTTCTCTATAACAGCATGGTCAGCATGGCCGGCGGCTGGTTCTTCCTTACGATTAACGAGGCGTTCATGCTGGGCGATAAGGATTTCCGCCTGCCCGGCATTGGCTCGTATATGTCGGTGGCGATCGAGCAGAATAATATCTCCGCGCAGATCTACGCTATCATCGCCATGGCCGTCATGATCATTTCCGTGGACCGACTGGTGTGGTGGCCGCTGGTAGTCTGGAGCCGCAAATTCAAGCTGGATGATTTCAGCAGCGGCCCGAGCGAAAAATCGGCGCTGGCACTGTGGCTGGCACGCTCGTCGCTCAGCCACTGGGGAGAAAGTATTACCAGCCGTATCTTCACCTGGATTGTGCCGCCCGTACGTCCGCCGACCGAAGCGCAATCCATTACTGTGCCAGCCAGGGGCGTGGCGCAAAGCACCGGTCACGTGCTTCTGATGCTGGCCGTGGCGGTGGCGGCTATCGCCGGCGCGTGGCAACTCTTCGGTCTGCTGAACCGCGTAGAGTGGGAGGACTGGAAGGAAATCGCCCATACATCCACGCTTTCTCTTGGCCGGGTGCTCGCCGCCGTGGCCCTTGGCAGTCTGTGGGCGGTGCCGGTTGGTGTGTGGATCGGTCTTAACCCTGCAGTCAGCGGAAGAATGCAGCCGATCATCCAGTTTGCCGCATCGTTTCCCGCCCCTATGATTTACCCCTGGCTGCTGGGGATGGTGCTGGCCGCGGGCGGAACTCTGGAGAGCGGTTCCATATTACTCTTACTGTTTGGTACGCAGTGGTATATTTTATTTAACGTCGCGGCTTCGGCAGGAGCGGTGCCCAACGAAATTATTTCGGCTGCCAGCATTATGCAGCTGAAAGGCACGCGATATTGGACGCGCTTTATATTACCGGCGGTCTTTCCTGGCCTGGTAACGGGCTGGATTACCGCCGCGGGCGGTGCCTGGAACGCCACGATTGTCGCCGAGTACATCCGCGCTGGCGGTCACGTTTACACGGCCACGGGGCTGGGTGCCGTCATCAGTCTGGCCACGGAAAAGGGCGATTTCCCCAAACTGGCGGCTGCCGTTACGGTCATGGCGGCCATTGTGGTCGTTTTCAACCGCACCGTGTGGCGCCGCCTGCAGGCCTATGCCAACGACCGGTGCCGCTTTGGGATGTAATTCTAATTCGCTTCACCTCTTCGGCTGCCGGCCAACGTGTCACTCGCCATTATCTTTTAGGCGCTGCTGCTAAAATATCGGGGTTGACCCTGTAAAAAATCCTGCCAAGACCTGCGCGACAAACCGGCCGCGCTTATGTTATCGTAGTACTTGTATGAGCTTCAATTGCTGGGCGTATCTGGCCTTTCTGCCTTCCGGGCCCGAGTGGCTTTATATTGGTGTTTTGTTCGTCCTTCTCTTCGGCGCCGATAAGCTGCCGCAGTTTGCCCGCGGTCTTGGCCGCACGCTGGGCGAGTTCAAGCGCGCCAAGGAAGAGATGGAGGAGGAGTTGCGTCGCGCCACTCAGGAGGACACGCGCCCGCGCATTCGTCCCCGCGCCGATGGAGATGATGACGCCATGCCGCCTTCCCCAAAGACGCTGCCCGTTACCAATGAATCCAGCGCCACTGCTCTGCCGGCTCCCGAAGAAGGCGTTACATCCTCCACCGTTGCGGCATCAGCCGCTGCTGAGCCTGTCACCGCGGCATCTGCAACCACAACGGCGGCCGCAGTTACCGCCACAGCAGTCACTCCGATTCTCCGTCCTGTCGCTACGGCGGTCGCGTTCGGCTCTGCGCGCCGTGCGGAATCTGCTGTAACTGCGTCTGTGGAATCAGCGGCTCCCTCCGCCCCTGCGCCGGAGGATGATGATTTTGACATGCCCACGACTCAGATGGACGAGTCCGGCCAGCCCATCGCCCCATTCGTTGCCGGCCAGCCCCCGGCCGCAACCACAGAGGCGGAAAAGCGCGACAAGCCCTCCGAAGAAGACGATGCCAACCGCCGGCCTTCCAGCTTCGTGCTTTAGCCGGGATGAAGTATCCGGGGTCTGGTGGAAGGGGAGGGCAGAGCCATTTTGACATGACTCCACCCATGGGGCTCTCAGACGGTCACCCGATTTATCAGGAGACCTTGTCTGTCTGCGGCGAAACTTCATTCAGTCCTGCCATGACTTTCGCCGCCGCAACTGCTGTGGCCACGTCGTGCACCCGCCACAGAGCGGCCCCGTGCATGGCGGCGTAGGCGTGGATGACGTGGCTGGAAAGCTGCACGTGTTCCTCCCCGCCCAGCTTCTTTACGAAGGATTTGCGGGATGCGGCGGCCAGTACGGGGCGGCCTACCTTTGCCAGCAGCTGGAACGAACGCAGCAGGGCCATGTTATGCTCAAAGGTCTTGCCGAAGCCCAGGCCGGGATCCAGTACAATGCGGCTTTTCGCGATACCGGCTGCTTCTGCTTCAGCCAGACGGCGCTGAAGGTAACCGCTGACTTCTCCGGCCACGTCTTCATATTGCGGGGAGTCCTGCATCGTCGCCGGGCGACCCTGGCAGTGCATGAGAATATAACCTGCACGCGTTTTGGCGACCATGGGCCACATACCGGAATCCCACTCCCCGGCGCTTACATCATTAACGATCTCCGCACCGGCAGCCAGTGCGCGTCGCGCCACCTCGGCCTTGCTGGTATCCACCGAGATGGGAATGCGAAGGCGTCCGTGCAGCCCTTCCAGAACGGGGCCCAGCCGGCACCATTCGGTTTCGGGACTTACCGGGCTGGATTTTGGCCGCGTGGATTCGCCGCCGATATCGATAATATCCGCGCCCTCCGCCTCCATTTCCAAAGCGCGGTGAATTCCCTTGTTGGGATCCTCATAAATACCGCCGTCGGAAAAAGAATCTGGTGTCAGATTCAGGATTCCGATGACCAGTGGCCGCGCGCCCCACTCCAGAGTGCGCCTGCATGTCTCCCATCGATGCGAAGTCATAGCCTGTAAACTTACACCCGCACAGGCCGCTTGTCGTTGAGGATGTGACATTTCGACGCAGAATCTTTACTTCTGCGCCTGATGGCAGCCGGCCTTCAAACCCCGCTCGTGGCCGAAACGTTTCAGATTCCCGATTGCTACGACTTCAGCTCCAGCGGCAGGATCTGCTTGACGCGATCTACCACTGTATCGGCTTTGTACGCTTTCGTCATGTAATCACGCGCGCCCAGTTCGGTGATCAGCGCGATCTCCTCGGGGCTGGAGTTGGCGGTCAGCATCATGACGGGGATTTCTTTCACCGCGTCGGTTGCTTTCAGACGGCGCAGCGTCTCAATGCCGTCCATGACGGGCATCGTGACATCCAGCAGAATAAAGTCGGGCAACGCCGATTCCGCCAGCGTCAGGGCATCCGCACCATTGGGCGCTTCCAGGATTTCACATTCGTAAGCACGCAACGCCTTGGCGATAATGGCGCGGGTCGTCTTACTATCATCTACGAGCAGAATTTTCGGCATGGGGAGAACTGGCCAGCGTTTTGAGGCTGGTCCCTTTTATTATAAAGATGTGGAGCCTTTTCTACGCTGCGGACTCGCGAATGTAAAGCTCGACCAGAAGGGGGTTATTGCCTGCAACAAAAAAGAAGCAATGACGCTCCGCGCCTGACACAGATTCAATTTCCACACGAGTACCGCGGGTAATGCTGGGGATGCTGAGGCTGCATGGATTGCCGGGGCGCGAAAAGCGGGTCTTCAGATCGCCCGCGATGATATTGGTCAGTTCGCCGATCGCATCGTTGATATCCTCAAACTCTTCGACGTCGCCGGGCTCCATGCCCAGCATCAGAGCTGTAATTTCCTGGGCAAAGGGCGGGCTGAAGTGCAGGCACAGGAGCCCCTGCAGATGTCCGGCAAATCCCACTGTGCCCACCAGACGCTCCGGTCCGATAAAGGCACTGGTGGAAGTGCCGGGCTCAATTTTCTCGCGAGCCACAATGGGCAGGGACACCATAGTATCGAACGCGTCCGTCACCGCTGAGGTGATCGCATCCTTGACGCTGGTTCCTGCTACTTGAGGCATAGCGGATAGAATAGCCTCCATACCGTATGTGAAATCAAGCGAATTCGTTAGCGCTGTTGAAATATGATCACTTCTACGCAGAATGTATTGTCAACGCTTCACTACCGGCAAAACCATGTTTGCCGTTGTCGCGCGCATGAGATAGGCAAGACAGGAGAGAAAATGGACGAAAGGTGATGGGGTTATGGCAATTGGACAACAGTGGGCTGGCCCGTCCGGGCCGAGCTGTAACAGGCATCGATCCAGCAGTCGACGACAGCTCCATCGCGGATGGTGGGGCGGTGATTCGAAGTGCTGGCAGAGTGCGTTGCCGCAGCGAAGGCTTCCAGTTCCGCGCGGAAGGCGTCCACGGCGGGGAATTTCGGCTCTTCCCAGCTTTGTGTCGCTTCGGTATAGAGCCGGGCTTTGGCGGGGAAATCTGCGGGGCGGTTCCATATGGGGTAGGCCAGTTCGAGGCGGCCCTTGGTGCCGTTGATCTGGATCGATTCCTCCCAGCCATTGCGGTATTCACCGGTGCGGGTGAGGTGGGGGAGAACGGCCTCGAAGTGGATGAGGGTGCCGGATTGCATTTCGAACAGGCCATGCGCATGGAGCTCGGCGTCATAGCCTTGCGGCGACCATGTGCGGCACGTCACGGTGCGGGGATCGCCGAGCAGCCAGGCGGTCATGTCCAGCATGTGGCTGCCCGCCATGTTCAGCATGCCGCCGGCCGCGAAGCGCCGCTGCTGAGAAGGAACACCATCGGCGGCGGGCCGCCAGTCTGGAGAATCATAGATAGCGGCGGTGGCATTGCCTCCCTGATAGCTGCGAACTGTGGCGCAAAGCGGCTGGCCAATGCGCGGCAGTTGCTCTTTTGCCCAGACAGAGGCGGGGAAGAAGCGTTTCATGTACCCGATCTGCACGATCTGGCCGGGGAGAATATGGGGAACGAGAGCATACGCTTCAAGGGCCTCTGCGGCGCTGATTGTCATCGTTTTTTCGCAGAAGACATGCTTTCCGGAGGCAACTGCCGCTTTCAGTACGGGAAGATGCAAAGCGTTGATCGTGCAGATGTTGATGGCGGTGACGCTGGGATCGGCTATGAGCGCACTCCAGTCGGGGTAATGACGGGCATCGGGAGCGAACTTGGCCGCGCGAGCAAGCGCATCGGCGGAGGGATCTGCCAGTGCAACGACGCGTAAGCCGGCGTCCTGCAAAGCTTTAAGGTGAATGCGACCAATGGAACCGGTACCTATGACACCGAAACGGGGAAGCTTGTTCATGGAAGTGTGGGCTGAGAGGGAATCGATAGACCAGATACCGTGACGCAGGTCTCCTGGGCAGTTGCCGTACTTGTTTAATCCGCCACCACGACAACTTTGATGGCACCGGCCTTGTCGAGACACGCGACGCGGATTGCCTCGGCGGCATCGGACAATGGAAAGCGGTGGGAAATGAGGCGTTCGCCATTGACGCGGCCCGTCCGCAGAAGGTCGAGAGCCAGCGGAGTACGCAGAGCGGGAGAAGCGAAGGAACTGCGGAGCTGCAGTTTCTTGAAGTGGAACATGTTGGCAGGCAGATGAATGTGATCCGTTTCGCCGTGACCGACACCGATATACGCGATGATCGCGCCCTTTGCGGCAGGGGCCGCACATGCGCCGATGAAGCTGGGCGGCACCGTGCTGAGAATGCGATCGGGCGCTGGAGTTAATATCCTGTCGCTCAAAGGCTTCTTGTCCTCGAAAAGGAGTTCATCGGCGCCGAACTCCATGGCCAGCTCATTGCGCTGTGTGCGGCCGGAATAAGTAGAGGCGTAGATACGCGCTGCGCCGGCAATTTTGGCAAGCCGCACCGCCATCAGACCTATCGGGCCAAGCCCGGTGACCAGCACGACGGACTCGGGAGTGATCCCCGCGACATCCACAATATCGATAGCCACCGCCAGAGGCTCCGACAGGCATGCCACCTCCGGGCTCATACCGTCGTAGTCCAGAACGGAAATCTCCGGCGCAGGCATGTACTCGGCCAGACCCAGGAAGGGGCGCGCAAAGAACGAAGTGGTGGCGGTGCACAGCCAGGACCGTCCGTTTCGGCATGCGTGGCACTGGCCGCACGCGCTGGAGCTCTCCAGCACTGCACGGCGGTCCGTAACATTGCCGGCACTATCCACCACGCGCCCGGCGACTTCGTGGCCAACGGGCGTGTCTTTATCGGCGCCACGCAGGATTGCGTTGATATCGGTGCCGCAGATTCCGCATGCGTCCACTTTTAGCAACGCCTCACGGGGGCTCAGGTGATCAAGGCGTAGGGTTTGAAGAGAAACTGTTTCGGCGTTGCGATAAAAAGCGGCGCGATAAGTGAAATTCACGCCAGCATGAGGAGGTGGATTCATTGAAACATATTTTTCGAGCGTATTGCTCCGTACCACGGCACGCCAACGCTCATGGTTGGGATGGTTGATCCCTGGGCGCGACCTGCGCTGCTTCTTCGATGCGCTTCACCGAGCATCTTGCGCCAGGTAGAAGCCCGTGCAGACCAGCGTACGTGAAACGATTTGGCGAGCAGGGCTCCGGCAGGGATTTACGGTGTTCTGCCACAACCGCGAGCTGCGCCGTGCTTATGGCCAGGTGACTTTGATGCGGCCCGTCAACGAGTTGGAGCTGATTTTCGACCAGTTGCTGTGCGAAACTCCATCGGGTCCTTTCACTACTCCGCTTGCAGAAACGAGCGCGAGCCATGTCTCCGCGGCCACATCTTTGGCTGCGCGAGACGCGCCGGTGGGCAGGTACTCGATAAAGCGTGCCTGCACAGTCGCACCGTTGATTTCAGTCGAGAAGATGTTGTCGTCGGATTTTGTGAAGTAGTCCTGGGGCGAATTATCCACGCTGTAATTGGCTGCGGGCAGGGGGTCGACCGTAACGCTGGTGGGGAGTTCTTCCCATTTCGTCGATTGCTTCCATACGGCTTCGACATTGTCGTAGGCCCACACGCTGACAAGGCGGTAGTTGCGATTTTCTTTGCCGGGCCATTCTGAGATGACCATGAACCGGGTCAGCGTGTTCCGCGAAATGGCTTCTGAGCGGGCTACAGCCATCAACGAGGATACCACGCGCGACGCAGCGCTGAGTTCATTGCCGCGCATCGGCCCGATGGATTGAACGGTTGCAACTGCCAAAACCGAGACGATCGAGATAACCGCAATCAGTTCGATCAGGGTAAAACCTTTT
>JBGGNE010000177.1:0-18849 GCA_041287705.1 Methylacidiphilales bacterium
CCAACGACGACGTGATCGGGGGCCCCGCCCCGCTATCGCTGGCCGCCGGCTACTCGACCCAGGCCGTCATCCCGTTCCGCCCGGAAGTCGAACTGCACGGCCAGATCTCCTTCAAAAACCTGGGGACTCCAGAAGTAAACGCGGGATTCCACGTGAATGCCCTCCGGAGTCTCCAGTAACAGACCTTCGGGGGTGTGCAGGAATTCCCTGAGCTCAAAGCCCGGTTCCATGCACCCCTGCCGGATCCATCCGGCGAAGCTGCCCTCCTCGCATAAACTGTTGTCGTAAGCCAGCTTCCATGAAAGATCCGTATCTTTCACGCAGGGCGCATCCTGACTCAAGTCAACGGCCGGTCTGGGCCGGATTGCGTGAAGCGACAGAAGTTCATCCTGCACAACGGGGTCGATTGTGGCGGCAACCTTAGTGGACACATCTTTCTCAGAAAACTCGACGTCATACAGTCGGAAATCCGCAAACGCCATGGCTGTATTGCCCAGGTACAATCCTGGCCGTGGCGTCTCCGCACGGAAAGGATAGGAAGTTGTTCCGCACAGCACGCCGTTAACGTAAATGCGCAGGCGGCTTTCCGCTTTGTTCCACGTCAGCACAAACTCATACCAATGCCCCTCACGCAATGGCAGATGCTCGACAGGAACGTATGGCGTAACCCCAAAGTCTGCATGGCCTCCAGCCGCCGCACCGGCCTTGAACTTCGCGATCATCTGCGGATGCCAGACTGAACGCCAGTACCAGCCAAAGATGCTGGCCGCCGTGTCATTGGTCGGAAACGCGTCCGCCACCAGCCCGTACTCCCGCGCGTTGGGATCCGTGGACTCAAAGCCCCACATTCCCACTGCCGTGCCCAGTGTCTCGAGTGGAGAGACCGACAGCGCCATCGAGCCCACATTGCCCAGATGCACGTCCGTCGCGACGTGGAGCTCCGTTTTCAGACTGCACGGGTGATATCCTTTCCTGCCGTCAATCATGACAAAGCGATGCGGACCGTGAAGGGTAACGGACGGATGTGCCGATAGATCGCCGGTAAGCGGAAGGGCCAGCAAAGGAACAGGGCCAAGGCAAGGGGATCCCATAGATGACAGCATTGTCGCCTGAAGCGCATTCTTGACAACAACACCTCAACTCGCACAGGAGAGCTGAGAGAAAAGCCTGCTTTTCTCATGCGTCAGCAAATCTACGAAGATATTCGTTGATTTTACTACGAGGACTTTCGTATAGTTCTCCACGACAAAACCGCCATGAATAAAAAAACTCCACATCCCACTGAAGCCGAGCTCGAGATCTTGCAGGTGCTCTGGGCCGCCGGCGAGCCGCTTACGGTGCGCCAGGTCTGGGAAAAGCTGGGGCAAAAAGGTGCCTATACCACGGTGCTGAAGATGCTTCAGATTATGCTGGAAAAAGGATCGGTAACGCGCGATGCGACGCTGCATTCCCATTTGTATGCGGCCGCATTTGCCGAGAGGGAGAATCAGGAGCGCATGGTTGGGGGACTCATGGAGCGCGTGTTTGGCGGCTCCCTGAGTCAGCTGGTGCTGCGCGCGCTTTCCGCCAAAGCTGCTTCCGCTCAGGAGCTGGAAGCCGTCCAGGAAATGTTAAGGAAAGCGCGCAGCGAGCAGCGTCCGCAGTCTGGCGATCAATCCGGGCAAAATCAGTCACGCATGAAGGAGGCTTGCGAAGGAGATGGAAACCTGGATTGATCGCCTTGGCTGGACGTTGCTGCACGCCCTGTGGCAGGGGGGCGCCGTCTGGCTGATTTTGCAACTGGTGCTGGCCGTTATGCGCCGGTCCGGAGCAAATGCGAGGTACCTGGCTGCGTGCAGCGCCCTTGCGGCTATGGTGCTTCTGCCGTGGCTCACCTACTTTACGCAGGATTTTCAGGACCGCGTGGTCAGGGAGCAGACAGCAATCGGTCGGATACCACAACGCACAGACGTGCCCGATTCGACATCGACACCGTATAGGGAGGGCGGGGTCATGGGTAAGAATGATGCTCAGCAAACCGCAGCCTCATCATTGCCGCAGCCGCCGGCGTTGCAGTTACTTCCGTCTCCTCGGACTGCGCAGTCTGCACTGTGGCCCGGCGATTTACAGAGCGCTTCCTCGTACTTCGGCGTTCAGGTCCAGCATCTTCAGACATTGCGAAAAATCATGCCCTGGCTGGTTGGAGCGTGGGTCTGCGGCGTTATTTTATTCGCGACAAGGCTCGGGTTTGGGCTGCGATCTTTGGAGCGACTTGCGGGTGCAACGCTTATACCTCTGGATTCAGCATGGCAGGCTCACTGGCAACAACTGATGAAGCGCGCCGGTATAAGACGGCTTGTGTGCATGGGGGAGTGCGTGGCAGTGCAGGTGCCCACGGTGGTGGGATGGCTGAAACCGGTCGTTCTTCTCCCCATTGGTGTGCTTTCCGGTCTGCCGATGGCGCAGGTCGAAGCCATTCTGCTGCATGAACTGGCGCACATCCGCCGGCAGGATTTCGTGGTGAATCTCCTGCAAAATGTAGCGGAAACACTGCTGTTTTATCATCCTGCCATATGGTCGATAAGCGCGCGCATTCGCCTGGAGCGGGAGCTGGCATGTGATGATCTCGCGATGGAATGGTGCGCGGATCGCCTGGGCTATGCCGAAGCGCTCGCCGCATTCGAGGGCTTGCGCTCCGCTCCGCTTGGCATGGCCATCACTGGTGATCCTAAGCCCGGAAGCTCCGATGCAGTTGATGGCGGGACTCGAGCGGGCAAGGGTGATCTCTTTATGCGCGTGCAGCGGATCCTCTTCGGCATCGAGCCGTCGCGCTCGTCACTTCCTCCGTCCCGTGTTCTGTCGCTTTGCGGCCTGGTAGCTGTGGGGGCCTATCTTTCCTCGGTAATGCTCGCGCCGGTGTTAGCGGCCGACTGGATCCTGGCCGAGGAACGCATCCGTGTTGTGGAAGCCGCAAAGAAGAAAGCGCTGGCGGTAGATCCAGGCTCTCTGCAGGACGCTTCTGTGCAGGCACTTGCAGGCAACCGGCTAAATGAGCCGGTACGCGTCTTCGGGCGGGTTCGCACAGAAGACGGCGCCCCCGTGCCCAGGGCAATGGGTATCGTGCTAAAAAGCAACACGCGTAATCAGTATTCCACTTACCTCGTCAATAATTCCGACAACAATGGAAACTGGTCCGTCGATGATGTCAGCCTGGGGCAAATCAGTGTCAATGTACTTGCCGATGGTTATGCACCGCTGATAGCGGAAAATCTGCCTGTTCGCGACAATAAATGCGGGCCGCTGGATCTGGTTCTCCACAAAGGATTTAGCGCAAAAGTTCGAATCCTTTCGCCGGACGGTAAGCCTTTGCCGAAAGCGGAAGTCCGTCAGAAGCTGGAAGAAATGCAATCCGCCTTTCTGAAAGAAAGCAATGCTGCATCGGTCTCCGACGAAGCAGGTATGATCACGCTGACCAACGTTCTGGCCGACTCCACTCTGGAACTGAAGGTGCTCAAAGCCGGCTACCAGGCCACACAAAAGCGCTTTACTAACTGGACTGAAGGCAAAGCGTTGGACTGGGTGCTGCAGCCTGCTGCTCCCACAACTGGAATGGTGACCGATGCCTCGGCGGGCAAGCCGATTCCGGGCGCCAAAATCTCGATTGCCCGCGTCAGATCAGGAACAGACGACGATTCAGAAGGCCAGAGCCCGGTCAACGCACCTCTGCTGGGCACGTGCGATGAAAACGGCCACTTCCATCTTGACTCCCTGAACTCAAACAATTCGTACCAGGTCTATGTAAGCGCGCCGGGCTATGCCACTACGGTATTCCCGCTGCGCAGCGGCGTTAAGGATATGGCACTGGTGCTGCCTCCCGGCCTGCACATCAGGGGCAAAATACAGGATCCCCACGGACTGCTTAAGCCGTACGGCGATGGCAGTTTTCGGGTTGGAATTCGCACTTCCATTAAGTCTTCAGAGCAGAGCCACATGGTCTACGATGTTGCGGCACCAGCTCAATCCGTCTCCGGCGATCTTCGGTTTGAGATTAAGGATCTTTCGCCAGGTAAGGTAACGCTCAATCTGTTCGTTTGGAGCAAGGCTGTCTCCGAACCGCTTATGCGCTCGTACGATCTCGCAGTGAAGGAGAATCTGGATGGTTACGCTTTCGTAGTGGAGAAAGTGCCTGCTGTTTCCGAAGCTGAGGCGCGTCTCAAAGCAATGGATCCCCCATTACGTGAGAGCAGCAAGACAACGCCTCGTACCATAGAAATCACTCTGAACGCGGGAAAGGGTGCCCCGCCGCCTACGGGTTTGCTTCGGGCGGACTGGGAACCGATAGCGGATAACCCGCAGGCAGGAGTAGAGCGGCGTCGCACGCAGTGGGTATCCCTTATAAATGGGGTAGCCACCTTCAAGGCCGACTCGGCGGGCCGTTTCCGTTTCTATCCCGACGAGCTTGTGGGCTACTGGTTTGACAAAGCAGAAATGGAAATTACCGCTGTCGCGACAGGTGCAAAAGCTGAGGAACCCGTGCGCAAAACACTGGATCTTCTACCGGCGGGTGCTATCCATGCCAAAATAATCACGGATCCCGGGTTAAAGGACAGGGATTATTCTGCCAGGGTTGTCATGGTGACTCCTCCACCGGAGCAAAAATTCACCAGTCTGTGGGAGGGACCATCAGGAAATCCCAGCGGCCCCGAGTACACAACAAAGCCCCTGCCTCTCGGAGGCACCTACATTATTGTTCTGGAGCATGGGCCTTATTATTGCGCCAGCAAGCCCGTCAGGCTGGACGATGCGAATCCGGTAGCCGAAGTATCCATTCATCGCCCGGTGCCCGGGGAACTGCGGGGCCGCTTCCTCACCAGAGACGGCAAGCCCCTTGCTCTGAAGGAAATCGAACTCAACTACGAGATCTCAAGGAATGGAATTTTCAGCTCCTCCGTCGGTACAACGGATGCGGATGGAGCGTTCGTGATTCCTGGCGTTAATCTGGACGCGTCAGGCTCCTACTACATGACTCTCCATTCAGACGACTGGAGTTCCGACTACCAGAAAATCACACGCGACACCCCTCAGCCGATCATTTTGAAATGCGATTCCAAAGCTGAGATGCGTCGCGTCCGAAATGCTCCAGCTCCTTCACCCTGATAAGCGTCATACCCGGGCAAATCGCCACGCTCGGTGGTAAAGCCCTCTGCCGCGTCTCGCCCGCACCTCAATATCAACGCCGTCATTCCTCTCAGCTATGGATATAGAAGAAATCCCATTGCCGAAAGGATATCCCCCGTTTACAGCCGCCGAAAAAGTATTGCGTGAGTTTGCGGGGTTGCACATTGGACGATGCGACACTGGCATTGAATGTGCAACCAGCGACTTCGAAATAGACCCGGTTGACACTGTGGGGGAAAATCTTAAACCTGACAAGCGCGCTCCAAATGGACTTCGGGTATATCCTCTGGGCATTTTCTGCAATAGCCATGGTCTCTTGTATATTGATGAGGAAGGAGTGGTTTACTATACCTGGTTACGACTCCTGTTGCCGCAAATACGTTTGATGATGCCGTTGTTCGCATGCTTCTGGGCCTGAAGTTTCCCCCTTGGCGACTTGAGACGTGATAAAGGCGGCAAGCTACGAAGATAACAAATGGATCCAGTGACCGATTGGCCATTGTGTGAATGGCTGCATTACGTTAATATCCAGTATCGCCATGAACACGCGCCGCTTTCCTTACAAAGTCGAGAGAGTTCTGCGTATAGCAGGTTGGACTGGAGAGAAGTCGGATACGATTACAGTGCGCCTTCCTGAAGGGTATACACTCTTCCCGGCAGTGGAAGAGATCCTGAAGGAATTTGGCGGATTGGAAATAGGTCATGACGAGGAGGGGTATCGAATTCTTCATGATGAGTTCTATATAAGTCCCTGGAACAGCGGAACCGTATATGGAGATCCTAATGCTCGCACGGAAGATGGCTATCGCCTTTATCCATTCGGACTTATGTGCGATCGTCAGGGTTTCTTGCTTGTGGATGAACGAGGCCACGTTTACGCGCTTTTTGAGATACGCTTTAATCGCGTAGCCAAGACCTTTGATGAAGCCATCATCAAACTCGTCCTGGGCGTGCGCTTCTGGCTTAGCGAGGAAATTCAGGCGCAGGATATGGTGGATCGCATGGCGAAAGATACTAACTATGCATAGATGAGAGTGCGTCGTCTACGCAGAAGGTGTGGCGTCTACCCATATTGTAGATTCCACCTTTGACCAGGCACTTATTCGGCTGATAAATGGAAATTATTACTGGAAGAATAAGGATGCCAAAGTCCATATTCCCAGGCGACCGTTCGAACCATAATAGTCATAGCGAAGATATCATCATGGCTAGCCAACGCTTCCTTAAAAATGTCCAAAATGTCTTGAATGCTTATAGCGATAGAAAGCGCTATTGGAAACTGGCAGAAGGATGGGAACTGTTTCCCGCCGCAAAAAGAGTGATCGACGAATTTAGCGGGCTTGCTATAGGGATACATCATGATCCTGATCTGCCCCGCTGTCCCACTTCAGTCTCCATCGATCCCAACAGTGCCGTAAAATATTTTCTGGACGATGAAAGTCCGTTCACATTGGTTGATGGTACGAAGCTTTACCCACTTGGACTTACGGCTGAGAATCAGGTCTTCATGTTCATTGACGAAAAAGGCGTTGTTTATGGTGAGGGAGTGCGGGGCACGCACATGATCGCTCCCACGTTTGATCAAGCTCTTATTCGATTAATTAACGGAGAAACTTACTGGCAGGATAAGGATGCTAAAGTTCATATTCCCAGGCGGCCATTCGAATCGTAATACAAAGACAGCCACTTCACTTCCGCATGAGGAACAATAACGCAATGAAAATTCTGGAGATCTCTGTTAATGCAGCTTATTGTATAGAACATGAATATATAGACAAATTTGGTTTTGCACGTGTTAATAAGACAGTGAAAATTGGAAAGAGGATTAATTTAGATAATGGTGATGAAGAGAGTGTCACTTTTGAGAAAATGACAGATCCTGGCGAAGAGGATATAGAAAATGGAAGTGACATCCTTCTCATGGAACACTGGGATCAGACTGATCCCGACTTTTGTCATTTTTCTGCTCTAATCTTAACGGATAAAGCATTTAAAGTTCATATGGAAGAATCCTTAGCAGAGCTTGTTGACTATGATGTCATGCAAATTGAGTTTATGCCGGACTTTAATTTCACTGTACTCGATGATATTTCTAAAATGCTGAAGCGTATTGAGCCCGATAAGTTTCAGGACAAGCGGTCTTCCAGGTCGGCGTCATAAGCAGGGTTGCCACAGACAAGTTTCAGGAAAGGAGGATTGCCAGTTCGTCATCATAAATGGGCAAATCCTCGGAAGATCTGGTCGCATTCAAGCCTGCTTTGGTGCTACTCTTCGCTCGTCATGACGCAATACGATGCCTCTGCAATGGAAATTGTTGCCCAGGATGATGAAAAATTCCTGGTGGTGCTGACGGTGCCTTTTGTCAATGTGCGACCGGCGCGCCCCAGAGGGAAGGAGGGCATGGTTGGTCTGATCGTCGATCTGAAACAGCGCACCGTTTCAGGTCTGGGATTTGCACCCTCCCTGCTTAAGACCTTTCAGTTTTCGCCTCCTGTAAGAGCCACCCCTGAGGAACTTGAGGAGGTAAGGAAGTTAGCCTGGCCTACTCAAGATGCTATCCTCAATGATCCGGACGTGAGTGTAACGCTTACTGACCTGAACTCCGTTCCCAGGCCGCTGAACGAGTGGCGCTATTCTAATCCGCATCACCCTGCCAAAGTACGCTGGCAGGAAGAAGCCGAGATGGAACTTCGCCGTCAGAAAGCCGACAGGGACCTTGAAGAGGAAATCAGGAACGTCATGCGAGTGGCCGAGGAAATTGAACGCGATAAAGAGAAGTCTCCTAAACCATCGAAAAAGCATAAAAAGCGTCCTTAATTCTCCTTCAGCCCTCCCGCGGCGCTGAGTATCCCGGTGAAGACTCAGCCCGCGGAGCAATTGCGATTTGCAAAATGAATCTTGCGCAAGCGCTTGCACAGTGTCAGTGTGCGCCTTCCGTGCAGTAATAGTGCCTTGCTCTTCTTTAAGGATGCTCATCATGAGGAATGATCCGCGCGACAAGCCAACGACTTTGAAGGACATCGCGATTGCCCTGAGCACTTCAGAATCGACGGTATCGCGCGCGCTTCGCAATCACCCGCGAATCTCGGAGGCTAGGCGACAGGCCGTTCAGGCTGCCGCCCAGGCAATGGGATACAGGCCCAATGCCATGGCGACGGCACTTTCCCTCCGGCGCATTGAGGGGCGCCCATCGGTTTATCACTCTACGTTTGCCTGGTTCAATGACTGGACAGTTCCTTCGGAGCTTCGAAAGTTCAGACAGTTTGATATGTACTGGCAAGGCGCCGAACAATCCGCGCAGAAGCTTGGCTATCACCTGGAGGAGTTTATTACCGGCCATGATATGACGCTTCCGCGGCTCAGGCAGATCCTGTTCTCCCGTGGTATTACGGGGATATTGCTTCCACCTCATGGCACAGGAACGACAGACTGGGATTCGTTTGACTGGTCGGGTTTTAGTATTGTCCGGCTAAGTCATAGCGGAACGCCTGCGTTTCATGCCGTTACATGCGACCAGATGTTCGACACCATGCTTGCTTACGATCAAATGTGGGCAAAAGGCTATCGTCGCATTGGTTACGTCGGCATAGCATTTCGCGGGCATCTTTTTGGGGCCGGGCATTACTGGGCTCAGGCAACCAGGTCAAAGGCCAGGACTCTACCGTCGCTTTACGTTGATTCCCTTCATAGTCGTGACGCCAGGTTGAAAGCTGTTTCCGTATGGCTAAAGCGAAATCGGCCCGACTCGATACTAACGGCCTGGGTTGAGCTTCCTGAAATTTTGCGTGAGATTGGGTATTCTGTGCCCGAAGACCTTGGTCTTGCCACAGTTAACATTCATGACTGCGAGATCTCGGCAGGCATTGATCAGCTACCGCATGAGGTAGGCAGGGTTGCTGTACTCATGCTTGCCTCCCTCATCCACGACAACGACCGGGGCATCCCGAACATACGCCGCGAGGTGCTCATCCAGGGCAAATGGCGGGATGGAAGTTCCCTTCCTTTCCGCCAAAATGCATCCGCGAGCAGATGAAAGACAACCGGGCTTTCGGGATTTGAGTGCAAGCCCCTGCACAGGATTTAATTTGAGGTCCAGAGAGGACGCTCCATGAGCGGCTCCTGCGTCTTCGTTGTTAATGTAATAAGCTAAATTCATAGAATATGAAGAGCCTGTTTTAAGGCTGAGCCTGGCTTAAGTGATCTGTGTAACTAATACTGAACCTATACTATTGTGCAGTTGATGCTAGAAGTCATAAATGAAAGACGAAAGGAAGATATAAGAGGAAGGGTCACGGTGTACCCCAACACATAGAATTTGCTGTCACCAGTGTGTGCTAACAGGGGTGCAAGTGACAATAATTTCTTATTTATATTAAACTGCCTGTATGACTAAGAATCGCGCCTTGCTGAGAATCCTTGAGATCCTTGAGGACAATCCCTTAAATGCTGATGCATGGAAATGCGTTCTGGCATTGTGTAAGAATAATCGGGATGAATTCCGAGCAAATGCTATAGATATCCTCCTCGAAGGTTTTCATGGCATTAGAAAAGAGGAAAGATGCTTTGTTTTGCAAAATATTCACATTACGAGCATTTTATTGCGTCTCAGTTTCGCCAAAAAAATTGAACCTCTTTTAAAGGAAATTGCTCTCTTTTTTCTAAATGAGCTTAATGACCCTTACACAACCCAGGGAATCTGCCACCAGGTGATCGAGCATCGAATCAGTGACGAAGATTTCTGTGCAATGTTGAGAGAAAGCGAGTCTTTAATTAAGCAACGGAAAGGCATTTTCTCTGCACAGCACCGCAGTCATCAATATCGTTAAAATCTGAAGATCAATTTGGTTTAACAGGTAAAAGCTGTGTTTTCAGCTTTGTAGTAAATAGATTACTCTTCTGAAAGGGGTTGTTCGCAGGAGCGACGGCGTCGCCCGTGAATACTAATTTCTGGTTAAAGGTTCCTTTTATATCGCTCCACTACAGTAGATATGTTTATTGGTTTGTGCTCGTCGTTCTTGCTTAATATATATTCAATAAAGGTCAATAATGTAACTTGAAACGAACGTGCATTGGTTTTCGGCTGATTTTAGTAAAGCAATCAACTTTCACAGCCGTTTTCTATGTTCACAATGCACTTCCTGCAGCTTCGTGGGTCTTATCCGTTCTGGGCAGCCTGGTGTCTTTTCCTCGCCGTTGGCTATCAGTTCGGCTCTCAGGGATCGGCAAATCCTTCTGGAGGCAGTGTCGTGGCCGGGTCTGCAAATGTCACCAGCTCTGGCAGCCGGGTTACGGTTAAGCAAAGCAGTGATCGAGCGATTGTGAACTGGAGAGATTTTTCCATCGATCGCAACGAAGGGATCAGCTTTGTGCAGCCGTCATCTCGTTCCTCGATCCTCAATCGCGTAACTGGCGGTAACGTATCGCGGCTGGACGGCACGCTGAATGCGAATGGCACTGTCTATCTTCTCAATCGCAATGGTGTTGTGATTGGCAAGACGGGCCGGATCAACGCAGGAGGTTTTACAGCGAGTACCAGCGATGTTGACAACGCACAGTTTATGCGTGGTGGCAGCATGAACTTTAGCGGCAGTTCGGACGCTTCGGTTGTCAATTACGGCAAAATCAGAGCTATGAACGGCGATGTGAACCTGATTGCGCGGCGGGTAGAAAACCATGGGAAAATATCCGCGAAACGCGGTCAGGTGAATCTGGTCGGTAGCACCGAAGTCTTGCTGAAGCCCCAGGGTACCGGTGGTCAGACGGTCTACATTCTTGGGAAAAGCGATACGGGCTCGGTTTACAATTCGGGTTCTATTCGCGCCACAGCGGTTGAGCTTCGAGCCGCAGGGGGTAATGAGTATGCGCTGGGTATCAATAATTCAGGCATCATACGTGCAACCACCGTGGAAAAAAGCGGCGGCCGCATTGTTCTTAGGGCTGAACGGGGTTCTGTTCGAAATTCTGGACGCCTTGTAGCCGAGGCTTCTCGCCCGGGCCAGAATGGTGGCGACATTGTCGTAACAGGCGAGAACGTTTTGCTGACTTCTACATCGAGAATCAATGCAAGCAGCGTGCGCGGCAAAGGCGGCCAGATCAAAGTGGGCGGTGGTCTCCAGGGCAAAGACACCATGGTTTCCAACGCCCGCACCACTACAGTGGAAACAGGGGCCGAGTTACGCGCCGAAGGTGGAACCCAAGGTGGTGCGGTTGTCGTCTGGAGCGATGGCAATACCAGATTTGCTGGCGACATCCGGACAGGCTCCTTTTCGCCGGATGCTGCGGGCGGCTTTGTGGAGGTAAGCGGCAAGAGGTTTCTTGAGTTTCGAGGGAAGGTTGATACGGGCGGCGGTACGCTCCTGTTGGATCCGGCAAGCATTACCATCAGCACAGATCCGACATCCGGAACGCTGAACACGGGTACGGACCCCATTGTTTCGTCGATTGACTCTGTCCTGAACGCAGGTGATCTGGTCAATCTGATGCTGGCAAACAATGTTACCCTCCAGGCGAGCGACTTCATCACTGTTGCAACTGCGATTACTTCCACATCCAATAACAACCTCGTCCTGGACACGACGACGCTAAATCTGCAAGCGCCCATCCAGCTTGGCACCGGCACCCTTTCAGGAACAGCCATTACGGCAAACGTAAGCGGCACGGGTCTGATTCAGAACGCGGTAAACGCGACGTCCACAGTAACAGCACCTACGGTAAACCTGGCGGCAGGGACTTATCATGAGCACGATATTGTAATTAATAAGCCCATGACCATCAGCGGTTCGGGCAGTGCGAACACTGTGGTTGATGCGGACCAGATCGGCCGGGTTTTCCGCGTTACGTCTTCGAGCGCTGGAACGGTGACGATTGATGGAATGATGATTACTGGCGGCCTTGCCACTACAACAAGCCTGGGTGTTGCGAATCCCCGGGCGGCAGCAGGCGGCGGCATTCTCCTTCACAATGGCGCCAGACTAGTGCTGAGCAATTCGGTGGTGACGGACAATGAAGCGCGGGGAACTCCAACAACAACCGCCCATGCCTTCGCCTCCGGGGGAGGTATCTACGTGGTTGCAGGTGGGAATCTGACAATCGAGGATTCACAGATTACCGGAAACCGCGCTACGGCCTCCAGTACCGTTACCATTGCCGGAAACACAAATACCTTTGCCTTTGGCGGAGGCATCTACATCGCAACCGGCATAGCGTCGTCCAGGCTTACCATCTCCGGCAACTCTGTCATCTCCGGAAACAGTGCGTTGGCGGACAGCAGCGCTTCCGCGAATACCGCAAACTCGGTTGCCCAGGGCGGTGGTATATACCTGGCAGGGTCAGGAATATTCAATCTCGGCGCAGCAACTATTGCCGGCAATTCTGCACTGGCAAGAAGCTCTGCTTCACCCAGTAGTGTGTCCACTGCAGAAGGAGGCGGCATCTATGCAACAGGCACCGGAACGCTGACCCTTCCCGGAACGCTTGTCCTTAACAACTCGTCGGCGGCGACAAGTAACAGTACCGGGACAAGCTCCAACTTGAAAGCTAATGTCCATGGCGGCGGCGTATTCCTTTCGAATGGCACCTATACGATCAGCAACGGCACACACATTAACGGAAATACCGCAACAGCAAGAGCGACGCCGGGCGATGTTTCCGACGGGTACGCGGAATCTTTTGGAGGAGGGCTCTACGCTTTCAACGCTGCAAAGCTTCAGATCTCTGATGCGGAAATCAATACGAATACAGCCCTGGCAACAACCACGTCGGGCCACGGCCTGAGCATGACAACCTACGCAGAAGGAGGCGGGCTTTATATCCAGAGCACGGCCGCGGGTACGTACACCATTGCCGGCTCGCACATTTACGCAAACGCCGCAACCGCCAACAGCTCGAATTCGGCTGCCTCCTCGGTGGACGTATCCAGTCTGGCTAATTCTTATGGCGGAGGGCTTTATTTCTTCAATGGAGGTACGCTGACACTCTCGAGTACCGAGATCGCCGACAACCGCTCCAACTCATCTGCTTCAGTTGGCACTGGAGATGTAACGACGGCTTCCACAGCAAGAGCAGAATCGTACGGCGGCGGTCTTTATCTTCAGAACGGATCGTTTACCATAACGTCATCTGCTCTCTACCGGAATGGAGGCACTGCAGTCACCAGCAATGGTTCTTCCAGTCCTGGGAAAGTCTCTCAAAATGTGATGCTGGGTGGAGGATTGGCGATAGGAACGCTCACAACCCTTCAATCCGTTACGCTCCAGAATGTAACTCTGAACCGGAACACCGCGCAATACGGCGGTGCCATAGCCTGGTTCGGGGATTTGGGAAGCGTTACTCTCGACAGCGTTACGGTTGCCGGAAACTCTGTTTCCATACGCGGAGGAGGAATCTACCGAGGAAATCCATCTGGAACTGCCCTTACGGGTGCACTCACGATTACGAATTCGATTGTCGCTACAAATACAGGTGCGGCGAGTACGGATGGACCCGATGCTTCCGGCCAGTTCGCGGACGGAGGCTCCAATCTGATCGGCATTACTGATGGATCTACAGGTTTTGGCAGTGGTTCGACCCCAAGCAACGTGACTCTTTTGGGAACTGCCGCAAGTCCGGTTGATCCGATGCTCACTCCACTTGGACTGTACGGTGGCTCAACCCGCACTATGGCGTTGCAGGCGGGCAGTCCGGCATTGGATGCGGGCTTTACAAGCCTTCTTTCCGATCAGCGCGGGATTGGCAGGCCGCAAGGTTCTCTGGCAGATATCGGTGCGTTTGAATCGACGGGCATCCTGTACACTCTGACTTACGTAGCGACCAGTGGAAGTGGGCAGCAGGCCATTCTGGGGCATGCCTTTACTAATCCACTGGTGGTTACGCTTACTGCAGACTTCGGTTTTGACATTTCCGGTACGCCCATTTCGCTTCTTGTACCTCTTTCAGGACCGACTGCCTCCGGCGTACTTACGCAAACGGTTGACTCCTCAGGAATCGCCCGGTTCTACCTTACTGCGGAAGGCGTGATAGGGATGTACACCGTGGGGATTTCGGGAGTCAGCCCATCCCCCACAACAACATTTTCGCTGGAGAACCTGGCTATCCCGCTGATTGTTACACCGAACTTCATCACAAAAATCATTGGGCAGGGGGATCCCGCTCTAACCTATAACGTTACACCGGCCCTGTACGGCAGCGATACTCTTTCGGGTATTCTGACTGGCAACCTGGCGCGTACTGCGGGTGAAGCGTTGGGTCGCTACGACATTCTTCAAAACACGCTTGCCCTCCTGCCTTCGGCACTCTCTCGTTACACTCTCACTTTCGCTTCAGGCGAGGACCAATTTCTGGTCGCTGCTTCAACAGTAACCCCTCCCCCCGTCGTTCCTCCCGTAGTCGTCACTCCCCCGGTCGTCACTCCGTCTGAGCCTGGCGTGCCCACAACCCCAGGCGTACCTCCCAGGGGCGTTGATTCAGCTCCTCCCAGCACTGGAACCGTTCAAACCAAACCGGATTCAGCCCGACTGGCAGAATTCGACGCTACCCGCGGACGTAACGACACCGAGGATCCTCGTCAGCGAAAAAAAGCGGTGCGTACGCCCAAAGTGACCTATGTCGTGCGCCCGTTTGTCGTACCAGACGCCACCCTCCACGATTCCAGCTTCGACGCATTTGCAGACCCGCAAGTCCGTACCTCACGCGGTCAAAGAAACACTCGTCCAATCCGATAAGGCTCGCCTGCCAAACTCAAACTCCGCTTACCCCATGAAAATCCGACTACTTACTCTGAGGAAGATTTGCCCCGTTGCTGTGGTGACGCTAGCCGTTTTCATCACGCACCACCCGAGGCTCGGTAATGCGCAGACTACGTATACGCAAACCATTACCGGTACACCCAGTGACACGGCCTATTCTACTACCACAGACGCAACGGGGAAGCATTACAAGTTTCAAAACAACGATTCCATCAGCGTAACGAACAACAGCACCCAGGTTGCTGCGGTGAACGTGGCAGCGGGTGCACCCAAAGTGTGGCTTGATCCAGGCGGAGCCTTTACTATAGGAGCTATTCGTAGCCTGGTAACCCCCCAGGTAAGCGGTCGCGCAGTGGGAATTTATGCGAACAGCAACACGGTGACAGTGGGAGGGCCGGTTACTGTCAACGCACGCGATGTTAACGCACAGCAGCAGGCTGCTGCCGTCTGCCTTAACGCTAATGGACAGACCGCTCAGATTGTAATCAATGGCAATACCAAACTGAATGCGGTGACCGATTCGTCCAAAAACAGTGGGTTTGCGCAGGTAATTCTCACGCAGAATTTTGGAACGATTACCATCAACGGCGATGTGACTGCAGATTCACGTTGCCATCATACGAACTACGCCATAAATGGCAAAACGGGGTCATTTAATGTACATGGCAATCTCAATCTCAAAGCCATTGGGCTTTGGCCATCGGACAACGTCAATGGTATTTGGAACGAAGATATTAACAGAACGTTTACCTATGTTTCCAAAAACCTTGATATCTATGCCGAATCAAATGGATCTACCGTGATGGGAATCCGAAATAACGGGATAATTGCCGTCGATGGCAATACAAAGATCCAGGCCATCGGTCCACGCACATCGCACGGCATCGCTTCTCAGCATCGATTCTCCAGAACACTTTTGAAGGGTGATGTCAACATCACCGCCAGCGGAGGTTTTAATACCTTTGGAGATACCGTAGGAATCATTAATAATGGATACATATCAACAGCTGGAAGAATGGAAATTGGGGGAGAGACTCAGATTTCTGCAATCGCTTCTAATAACAGTGTACTCGGTATCAGGAATACCGGAAAACTGACGTTCTTTTCAACCACGAAAGGAATCAAGATAACGGCCAATGCTACCCATACAATCAACGTGCACAATGCGTATGGGATTCAGTGCCTGGGCGGTGTTTCAGGAACCATCATAAGCAATGCCGGCATGGACATATCGGCGACGACGGTCAAGGGTATTGCGTACGGCATCTTTAACACCGGGTCTATTGTTTCTCCGGGGCCGCTCAAAATTACTGTTCTTCCCTCTCAGGGCGGCACTACCTACGCCCTCTATGCGCAAGAGGGTGATGCCGCAGACAGTAAAATGACTTTCAATGCCGCAGGGGGAAAGGATGTGGCGATCGATGGCAAAATTGCGACCAGTTCATCCGCAACCTATAAAGGGATTCTCGAACTTAAATTTGACACCGCACGCTCGTATCTCAATGGCCTTGTAACCGGCACCACGACCTCAGGTACTTATAAGGTGGGAAAGCCGAGCCTCGAATTCAAGAACGGTGCCTCCTGGCGTCCCCCAGGCGATGGTACGATCTCGAACGATCTTGGCACTGGTTCGCTTGACCTTGGCCCCGGTAGTGAAGTGGATATGGGAGCCTATTGGGGCAAATTCAGCCCGGGCTCGATCCCGACGTTTGCGCCTCGTACCATGCTCGTAACAAGCACAAAGCCTGCCACTGGAGCGACAGTCACCGTTGGAGATGGAGCCACATTTCGTATTACAAGCGATTTACTCGGCTACAATGGATGGGCGACTGCCGACGAGATTGATTTTGGCAGCGGAATCAAGACGTTAAACGCATCAGGAACGCAGAAGGTCGCGATTTCTTACGATCCACTCTTCGCGGATATCGACAGCACCACAGCCACTGCGGGTACCATCATTTACGCAGGCACTCCCATAACCGTCGTCGATATAAGTGACGTTGGCAATGGATTGTCAACTTTCGATGCTGTTATCGGTGTAGAGGGCAAATGGAAAGCAAATGACGATCCGAGCGTGGAATTCTCCTACATGCCCCTGGTAGCGCTCTCACCCGACAGACGCCAGATTGTACTCTACGGAATCGCAATTACTAAATGAGACCATTTTGCATCGTTAGTTGGGAGGAAAGCCGGGATTGCTTTTGAGGTGCAGGCAAGACTGAAATCGCAACGATGCATGCGCCCAAAGCAACCCGGATTTCCTCCCAAATAGCGATGCGAATTGGTCTGAGGGAGTGCATCGCTCCCTGGTGACAAGTAAAGGATACAGGCAAGGGTCCACTCCAGCACTGAGCTTCAAGGGAATCCAGTCCAAGCCATCCCCCCTGTTCAGGGCAAAGTAAAGAACCTCGGAGCAAGCTCCGAGGTATTCAGATGGGGCAGTTCGAAGGGTCGATCTGCCAAGCGGGAGATGCAGACGAAGCAAGCTTCGGGGTATTAAACCCGGTAGCAGCTAATAAAGCTGCTCGCTCATCTGGGTTTGTTCCCCTCTTGAGGTGACGAAGAGAATCCGCGGTTATCAGTAATGCGGCCTTGGCTTTCATACGATCAAGGTCAACTTGGGAGTGGCAAACCGGCCGGATGAACGAACTTCTGGACAAAGGTAGGGCAAGCTCGACCGATGAACTGCGCAAGCAGGAAAAGGCCGATGTGACAAACGAGGGAATATGCGTTTGGAAAGAAGGTTGGCAGTGGGCGGGGGATCATTTCACCACGGGGATTTGCGGCGCAGGTGCGACTACGGAGGCCGCGGCGGGGGCCGGATACGTGGTGGCGGCCCGCATGATGTCGTCGTGGGCCCAGTGAGAAGCAGGCACGTCCGGGAACTTCGGCAGACCCTCGCGTGGCAACTCGGTCGCAGTGCGACCGCTCATCCGGTTTGCAGCCACGACAAACTCCGCGCGGGTCACTGGTGCGTCCGGGTGGAACGCGCCATCGCCGTCCGCGCCCAGCCACCCCTCACGCGCCACGTTCCGGATCTCGGCGGCGTAGGGCGTTTCGGCGCTCACGTCCTTGAGCACGGGGCCATCCTTTCCGTCCTTTGCCTTCAAGCCCTGCATGCGTGCCATGATGGAGGCCAGCTCCCCGCGCGTGATAGGCGCTTCTGGATGGAAACGGTTGGCGCTGTCGCCGACAATATACTTCACCGGCTGCCTAAAAGCATTCCCGACGCCCTTGCACGACATGTAGGCTACGTCGTTGAAGTAGGGCGCGTCGCGGGGCACATCGACGAAGGCACAGTCATACGCGCCCTTGTTGGTGTAGTCGTCCACCAGGCCGGCCAGCAACGATACCGCCTCCGCCTTGGTCAGCTTCTGATCCGGACGGAAGGTTCCGTCGGCATAACCCGAAATGTAGGGCACGCGCTGATCGGGGCTGTAGTCCTCGATGCGTTCGCCGACGATGCGAAACTCCGCGATCTCGAAAATAGGGAATGGTTTGGCCGGCATGAACAGACGGATAAACCGGTATGGCTTGTTCCGCTCCTCTTCCTTGACGGTCAGATTGTGCCAGTCGGAGGAACTGACGGTCTTGTTCTCAGTCAACAGCGTCCAGTGTCTGCGATCGTTTGATCCATACACCACAGCTTCCGACACGCGGACCGGATGGCCGTCGCGGGCCAGCATGCGGAATGCCTCGCACTTGACCTTGAAGTCGTTCCCGAAATCCAGCGTGACGTTTTTATCGAAGCCCCAGATGCCGCCAAAGGAGAACGGATCGTTGTCGGCCAACTTGTCGATGCCGCGTTCCGAGGGATTTGCTACCACGCCGTAATCCAGGGTGCCGTCCGGCAGGCGAGGACTTACCAGCTTCAACCCGTCCACAGCCCGGCGTAGCGCAGCAAGGTCGCGGGCCGCCATCGCCGCTTTGAACGGCTGCTCCGTCGCCG
>JBGGNE010000178.1:0-4426 GCA_041287705.1 Methylacidiphilales bacterium
AGCAGGATCAGCAGCAGGGCTGTGTATCTGATATAATCGGGGCCGTTCCCAGGCTAAGCGGCAGATGCTCCGGATTTGAGCTGAGCTTCGTCGTAGAGCTTCTGTATGTATTCATCGAGCGATGCGCCCAGTTTTTTAGCCGTCGCGATCACTTCCAGACTAAGATTCACGTACATCGCGACTTTGTGTTTTTCAAGCGGCTGCGAAAATGCCTGAGCCGGAATATTGTCCGACCCGTATTTCAGGTTAGGATCCAGCTCCTTCAAGTTTGCTGCCCAGCGCGGCCGACTCCTCTTGAGCCAGGGCCAGAATCTGCTGAGCGCGTGGCGTAATATGGTTCATTAAGCTGGACGGGCATGGCCCGGGAGTATTATCGGCGTTAAATCAATGTCCGCTGTGCTGCACGACAAAATGGTACAAGCCTTCACGGTTCGGATTTGTTCCATTTTGCAATGAACAGACCCGAATCGGTGCTTTATGCAGCAGGCTGGGTATTTTCAGGCCGCTCTCAGCCGCAAAAAGCCCGGGTTACCTCCCCTAAAGGGGTGCAGCATCACGCTACCCTGCTTTACTCGGCTTCCTTCTTAGTCCCCGGGGTTTCATCGTCCGGGCTCGAGAAGCCTTCGACGAGACCCTTGGTATTGGGCACGGGGATGGATTTCAGCTTGGTGCGCAGGAGGTCGGAGCGCAGGCCGTCGCGTTCTTCGGTCGTCAGTTTGCGGTCGAAATCTTTTTGCAGGTGCGCCGGTTGTGTGCGGATGAAGAGTTCGTCGATAATGACGCGGTATTCCTCCGGCAGCATGCCCAGATCCACACCTAACCTCAACAAAGAGAGCAGGTTTAGTACCTCTTTACTCGTAATCGAATACGAATGCATCATAACGCCATAGGCACGACCCACCTGGTCGGCTACCATACGCGCTTTATCCTGCAGCATCCGCTGGCGGGCATTTTCCTCGTGCTCAATGATCTGGTTAATCACCTTGGTCAGGCGCTCCAGAATCTGCGCTTCGCTCTCTCCCAGGGTCATCTGGTTGGAGACCTGAAATAGATTGCCCAGCGCTTCAGTGCCTTCACCATAGAGACCGCGCACGGCCAGACCGATGCGATTCACCGCCTTGATGATCTGCGTAATCTGATCGCTGAGAACCAGGCCGGGCAGGTGCATCATGACAGAGGCGCGCATGCCCGTGCCTACGTTGGTGGGGCAGGCGGTCAGGTAACCAATCTGCGGGGAGAAAGCAAAATCCAGCTCATCCTCCAGCTCCGCGTCGATCTTCTCCACCATCTTCCAGAGCGTCTTAAGCTGCTGACCGGACTTGATCGCCTGGATACGCAGGTGATCCTCCTCGTTAATCATCACGCTCAGCGTGCGGGGCTTGTTCACCACCAGACCGCTGCCGGCGTTTTTGGCGGCGTGCTCGCGGCTGATAAGATGTTGCTCCACAAGCACCTGCTTCTCCAGGGGGCTGAAGTGCTCCATGGAGTCGTTGATGATCGCGTGGTTCATCTCCGGCATCGAAGCCACCGCTGGCTGGATGACACCGAGGATGCGTTCTCGTTCGGCTTTTTTGGCCCAGCCGGGGAACGGAGTGTTGGCGATGTTACGGGCAAGACGAATGCGCGTAGAGATGACGATGCGATTGGAGCCACCGTCGCCTTTTAGCCATTCGCTGCTGGTGTTGAGCAAATTGGTGATTTTCACGCTAAAGGAAGGTTACATCCGGTGAAGGATGTTTGCAAGGGAGGGGCCTGCTTTGATGGACAATCCGCGCACAACGACAAAGTCGCCCTGCGACGCATTACCCCAAGCTGCCGGAACTATACAGGCGAATCCGTGGCGACGTCAAGGAAAGGGCGGCGAATACCGCGATATTTTTGCGGATTTGCGTCGTTAACATCAACATTTTCAATGCCATAGGCGTTACGCACCCCATTGTTGCAATAACACGATATTTTGGATATCCAAATCGATGCTTCATCACCATCACAACACCCCTGTATGCGTGGTGTATATGCTCCGTATACGTTGCCAGCACATCCTCCTCCACGCTACCCTGATGTGTGATTTATTCCCTATCCGAACGTCGCCCTCTTAAGCTGATATGCCTGGGTGACTCCCTGACCGGCCCTTCGCCGATCGGCGCTTTCTACCTGGATAAGTACCTGAAGTGGAGTAACCTGCTGCAGTTCGGGCTGGATGCTATCCTGGGACCGGGCGGCGCGGTCGTCCTGAACCAGGGCAAAGCCGGCGAAATCTCCGGCGGTGCACTGGCGGATCTTAATGCGCGGGTGCTTCGGCACCGCCCGGACATCGTCATTGTTCTGCTGGGAGCCAATAACTTCGCCCCGATCCGTGCCAATGAGGCTACGGAATCCGACTTCAGGGCCGACATGCTGGAGATCGTGCAGCGCCTGAAAGCCGCCGGCATCCGAGTCCTGTTGCTCACCTATCCGGATCCCCGCGCTGACTCCATGGATAAGGTCTGGACGCACGCCAACTCCGGCAATCGTGCTGTTGAGCAGGTGGCTGCGCACGAAGGCGTTGAGCTTCTGCCGCTCAAACCTGCCTTTGACGCAGCGGTATCCGAAAAAGGCCTGCCGCCCGCCGCGCTGGCCAGTCCTGTCGATGGCATTCACCTTAACCCGGGCGGCGAACTTGTTCTAGCGGGCGCCGTGCTGGAGAAGCTGCGGGCTTTGGGTTGGGTGAGCTGAGCAATTAGCTAAACTGATCGGTATGAGGAAATGGCGAAGTGCTATACTCAGTCTGTACAAGTGTGCGCAAAAGACTTACTTTTCCGCATTCCGTTATGGCACGCCACAATACTCGCTCGCTTGAAACATTTCCTTTAGCCTCGGATCCCCGGCTGGCCAGGGTGCGAAGGAAGCTGGAGAGTTTCGCTCGAAATTCCATAAGACTGTGGCCCAGTGCCGCGAGTGACAGCGACATCCCGACAGGCGCGACCAAACTGGGCGGGCAGCCAGATCTGCCTGCGGGGGTGGAGTGGCCACGCTATCACGTCAAAGCACCGCCGCCATCCGCCGAGTATCGCCGTGCGGATCCCGATAACGACTTTTTGCCCAAAGACGGGATAGTGAGCCTGCCGTTTGTCGGCCAGTTCCGGCTTGAGGACCTTGCTCCTTACGATCGGGATAAAGTATTGCCACCCAAAGGCATGCTGTATCTGTTTTACAACTGCGCCTATTACAGCGTGGACCTGGGATCGGAGCGCGTGGATGTGACGTCTTCGGATCCATTCAATCAGGCGAAGATGCTGGAGAACGCCCAGAAGCAGGCTGCCGCCATGCAGGGCCAGATGGCGAAGCTCTTCCAGAAGCTTCCCGGCGGCGCCGAAGCCTTTGCCCAGGAATTTCAGAATCATCTGAAGAAGAAAGTCCCCGGCGCGCCTGCCATTGATATGCAGAACTTTGTGGATCAGCTGAAATCGATGGGAATGGGCGTAGTGGGGATTCCGCCGCGCCCTCCGGGCTCCGCTGACGATGGTGACGACTCTGATGACGCGGACAATGACAAGGAGCCAGACTCCCCGGACTGGAGCAGCGGATCCGTTGTCTACGATGGGGTGCGGTACGATCTGAAGACATTCGGTGAGACTCATCCTGAACGGGTTCGTGTGCTCTTTATAGAAACGCCCGGCGAGTTGGTGCGGCGGGATTTTCCGGCGAATCTTCCAGCGGATACCGATATGCGCTCCTACCGCTATCAGCCCTGCACGCTGACGTTTACTATGGAGAATCTGCTGCCGCCCGGGGAAGACGGCATTGCGGACAGCGAGGGGCTGATGTTGCCGAACGAATACAAGAATTGGATAGGCCTGATGTACGATTTTCGCGCCAACCACCAGGTGCACCACATGCTCGGTTATCCGGATATCCATTCGCACGGCCCCAGCATTCCCTGGAATGATTTTCCCGCGGAGGAACGTCCCAGCCTGCCTTATTTACCGACGCCCGAGCAACAACTGGCGGATGGGCTCGACCACCGGGTACTGCTCCAGATTTCCCAGGATATACGCAACATTTGCGGGATGGATCTGAACCACCGGATCTTCTTCTGCATGCGCGGCCAGGACCTTGCGCGGAGGGATTTTAGCCGTGTCTGGATTGACACCGAGTAGAATAGGTTTGAAAAAGGAAATGTACGTAAATAAATTCGCCGGAGCCACACGCATCTGTCGTGCCTGGATGGATGACCTAACACACGCATGACCCCCTCGTTTTCGCAACCCAACCAAAGCGTACTGGCTGGTATTGAATGCCTGCAATGGCTCGCCTCTTCGCATCACCCGATCAGCAATATCGAGATGGCGCGCCGCATGAACGTGGACCGCAACCGGGCGAACCGCCTGCTGAAGAGCCTCGTGATGGCCGGCATGGCTCAGCAGACACCGGACCGCAAGTTCAT
>JBGGNE010000179.1:0-5202 GCA_041287705.1 Methylacidiphilales bacterium
CCCGCCTGGATGGTGGCGCCCACCGCAACGGCTTCATCGGGATTCGCCGTGGTATTGGGCTCGCGATTGAAAATCTCGCGCACAATCTTGCGCACCAGCGGCATGCGGGTCTGGCCACCGACCAGAATCACTTCGTTCAGATCTTCTGCCTTGAGCTTTGCATCGGCCAGAGCGCGCAGGCAGTTGCTGCGGGTGCGCTCAATAATGGGCCTCGCGAAGAAGTCGAGCTGCTCGCGGGTGACAACCGTGGAAAAGCTCTCGCTGCCTTTGACAAATGGAATCGAAACTTCGATCGATTCTTCCTCGGATAGGCGGATCTTCACAGCTTCAGCTTCCTCGCGAAGACGGGCCAGCATGGCCACATTGATATCCATGCGAAGCTTGGTTGCCAGACGCCGTGCAAGTTCTTCAGCCAGAACGGTGTCAATGTCATCACCGCCCAGCCGGGTATTGCCGTGCGTGCTGACGACCTGAAAGACGCCTTCGTTCAACTCCAGAATGGAAATATCAAATGTGCCGCCGCCAAAATCATATACCGCAACGCGGGAACGTTCTTTGAGCTTATCCAGGCCATATGCCAGTGCGGCGGCTGTCGGCTCATTGATGATGCGCTCTACAGTGAGCCCCGCCAGAAGACCCGCCTGCTTGGTAGCGTTGCGTTGTGTATCGTTAAAGTAAGCTGGAACCGTGATGACAGCGCGGCTAATAGGCTGTTCCAGCCGCATTTCAGCGTCCTGCTTCAGTTTGCCCAGGATAAGGGCAGAGATGGCTTCTGGCGAATAGGTCTGGCCGTGAACTTCTACTGAAACGGGCTCATTCCCGCTGCCTTTAACGTTATAGGTGACAATGGAATCCTCATCCGTGATCTCGGTGCCACGTCGGCCCATGAAGCGCTTGATGCTGGAAATGGTATCCCGGCTTTTAATGCCGCGCACACGCTTTGCAGGAGCGCCTACCAGCGGAGCTTCACCGGGGGCAGGAAAATGGACAACGGACGGGGTAAGGCGGCGGCCTTCGGCATCGGCCAGCAGAATGGGAAAACCGGAGTCCATGGCGCCGATCAGAGAATTGGTCGTGCCCAGATCAATGCCGACAATAAGGGAGGAGGCTGCTGCTGCGGGTGCGGATTCCGTCATGGGTGTGAGCTTGGGAATGATGATGCTGCGAAAGCGGAAAGTTTAGCAGACATCCCCTGCCCGATACAGCAAAAGTCTTGGCAAATGCGTACCCGACGCAGTCTGTGCTCATATAACTCAGGGACCAGGAGCAGAGGGAACTTCTGACGATTTTAATGACGGCCTAATCTGCAAAAAGCGCCACGATTCGCTCATCAAGCTGCTGTTTCCAGCGGCTGCTGTAGGAGTACTTGCGGTAAAGCGTTTCGAGGGTCGCAGCCTGATGCTCACCGGCAATCCACGCGGCGTCCAGCTTTTGCAGCTCCGCGTTCAGACCCTGCTCCCACGCGTTGACCTTGTTTGCGAGCGTTTGAAGGCTCTGGAGCAAATCCATACCTTTGGCGGCGAGCTTTGCCTTGGCCAGAGCACCAAATGCGTCTTCTTTATCCTTAAAGTAAGCGTCCGCGGCCTGGCAGGCCTGCCCAATTTCCACGAAGAGATCCATGGTGCCGGGCGGTATGCGCATGATATCGCGCGGCTTGGCTCCGGTTTCCAGCTCGAACAGGTGCAGCAGACGCTCCTTGTTGTCGCGCAGGGTCTGGTAGGCGCGATTCAGGGCACTGTAGCGCTGCTCGGCTTCCGCCTGACCTTCGGCGTGCAGGTGTCGGAAACGATCGGGATGGAGTTCGGCGGTCTGGCGCGCGAAGTTCTCTTTCAGCGCATCCTGCTCCAGCAAGGGACGCGGCGGGAGATCGAAAATGGCGAAGGCGGATTCTGTCGCGGGAATGGTGCTCACGGTTCCCTTTAGGCGCTGAAGCTTTCGCCGCAGGAGCAGTGGGCTTCGGCGTTGGGGTTGGTGACTTTGAAGCCGCCTTTTTGCAGATCCTCACTGAAATCCAGCACGGAGCCGCTGACGAAGAGCGCGCTCTTGGGATCGATCACAATGCGGATGCCCTCGGACATGATCATGATGTCTTTATTGGCGGGTCCGTCGACCAGGTCCATCTTGTACTGCAGGCCGGAGCAGCCGCCACCAACGACAGCCACACGAAGTGCGCCATGCTCGGCGCGGCCCTGACGGGTCAGCAGGCCGGAGATCTTGTTGCCGGCTTTCTGGGTGACCTTACAGAGTTTATCGTTGCCGATCTTGTAGTTGACTTTGGCGGTGCTGGGGGCGGAGGAGACGGCTTGCATAGTCAAAACGTACCGCATCGGAGAGCAAGGTCAAGCTCATCCGGGCACAGGAATCACGATGGATTTCGTGAGTAAAAACGAACACCAACTCCGAGAAAATGAGCTGGCACGAACGACGACCGGCAACTGTCAACCGGTGCTGTGACTGCAACAGACAAAGAAAATGGTGGCTGGGACCAGGATCGAACTGGTGACACGTGGATTTTCAGTCCACTGCTCTACCGACTGAGCTACCCAGCCATAAATCGGTGCACTGACGAGAATGTGGAGCATATCAGTTGCGCGCTGCAGCACAAGAGAAAAGTGAGATTATTTTGAAGAAAATCAAATCGCAGAGGGAAAACGGTGCCGATTCTGAGAGCAGGATCTCACCGACGTTCCGTCTTGGAGCACCCAGCGGAGAGTGATCTTGGGCCACGGTCTTAGCCCTTACTCTCCTGACCTGCTGGTTTTTACTTTGCTCAGCGAACGCATTCGCTTTAAGGTTCACCCAGATATTATGTCGCTGCCGTCCGATTCCGCCCCTGCACCCGCTGCTGTTGCTGCTGTATTGCCTCGCCGATACCCGCGCGCGTTATTCTTTTTCCTGCTCGCAGGATTGTATCTGCTGGATCAGGCCACGAAATACTGGGCGGAGTACTCGCTGGCTTTTTATGAGCCGCAGCCGGCCATCCACATCATTCCAGGTTTTTTCTCGTTGCATTACGTGCAGAACCGCGGCGTGGCGTTCGGAATGATGGCGGATCAGACCGTGGCGATGATGCTGATTTCGGCGGTGCTGTTTATCGCCGGGCTGTACTACGCCTCCGTGCTGGACTGGAATCAGCTGGAGACGAACGTGGCGGGCGCCATGCTCTTCAGCGGCGCTCTGGGGAATATCACCGACAGGCTGGCGTACGGCTACGTAATCGATTTCCTGCACTTCTACTGGGGCAACGGCGAAGTCTTTTCATTCCCGGTCTTTAACGTGGCGGACTCGGCCATCTGCATTTCGGTGGGCTATATTTTTCTGCGGCAGATGGGTATCTGGGAGAGTCGTGTACAGAAGCAGAATTTCGAACTTCGCGACCCTCTGAAAGGGGACGTTGCCGGGCAAAAGCAGACTGCGACGGACAACATCCCCCAATAATGATTGCGGTTCGGCCGCTATTTTTTGCGGACGATGTTGAGGCCGTCAGCAACAGGAATGAGGACGGATTCGACGCGGGAATCGCCTGCCAGTTTGCGGTTTAGCTTATCCACGGCGATGGCTTCCACCGTATTCTTCTCATCCGTAACAAGGCGACCGCCCCATAGCATATTATCGAAGATGATGACGCCATTCTGTTTCAGGCGTGGCAGGATGAGCTCGTAATAGCTGTCGTAGCCATCTTTGTTGGCGTCGATAAAGGCGAAGTCCAGCTCGGGCTCATCGGCCAGGCAGCGCAGCGTTTCGGCGGCGGGCCCCAGGCGGAGTTCGATCTTGCGGGCGACATCGGCGCGCTCCCAGTAGGTGCGGGCTTTGCCGGTCCATTCGGCGTTCAGATCGTGACAGATCAGTTTGCCGTCTTCGGGCAGCGCGCGGGCGATGCACACGGAGCTGTAGCCGGTGAAGGTGCCGACTTCCACGGCGCGCTTAACGCCCAGTGCGGCCACAAGAAGGGTGAGCAGGCTGCCTTGTTCGCGGCTGACAAGCATGCGGCTGATGTCGCCGAGCGCTTCTGTTTCTTCGCGTAAATCATCCAGCACCAGGTCATCGGCGCCAGAGCGGTGCGCCACGACGTAATCGTAAAGCGCGTCTGTCATTGTGGTGTATTTCGAACCCATAGCTTTTTACATCATAGCCCGCTAAGCTTCACCAATCAACCAGCGCCAGCGTTCCGCTGGACCATGTAGCTGACGACGTTGTCGTCGCTGGGGAGAGCCTGAAGCATTACGGTGTGCGTTCTCTTTCTCTTTGCTGTCGTAATCTGGGACTTACTTTTCTTTAAATCGGAGGCTGAAATTTTATGGGCGATATTAAACAACCGTGGCTTCTCTGGGCCAAGGGCGGACTCTTCCTTTTGCTGGGCCTGATCGCGTCTGCTCTGCTGTTGGTGCAGAGTCCCACGCTTACGACGCTGGTGCTGCACAGCATTGCCGTATGGGGATTTTGCCGCGCCTATTACTTTGCGTTCTATGTAATCGAGAAGTATGTGGACTCAAAATACAAGTTTGCCGGGCTGACCGACTTTGCCCTGTATGCCCTGGGACGGAAACCAGGGAATCCGACGAATCTGACGAAGTAGATATTCGACCGTTTCTGACCCTGTCGGAAACGCCGTCCGACAGGTATAATTGATGAGCACGGCTCTTCTTCTATCCCCTACTCCTCCTTGGCGCCAAGTTCCGTCAAAGCTTTGACAGCGGCTTCCTTGCGCTTCATTTTGGCGCACATCAGGGCGGTGCGGCCGGCTTTGTCTTTGGGATTGTTGACGTCGGCGCCTTCGGCGACCAGCACTTTGATTGCGGGCACGTTATCGGCTTCAGCGGCGGCCATCAGGGCGGTGCCATCCTGGCGATCCAGCGCGTTAATGTCCTGGCCCAGGCCGAGCACGTATTTCATGGTTTCCGCGTCGGCGCCTTCGGCGGCGTAGAAGATCACGTTACGGCGCTGCCCATCCACCTTGTCGGCTTCAGCGCCGTTATCGACCAGAAGCTTCAGGATCTCAAGGCGGTTCTTCTTTGCGGCAACGAACAGAGGAATAAGAGGGCGCTTGCGACGAGGTTCGGGCGTACCATCGTCACTGGTGTCGCGACTTGCAGCATTGCGATCGGGCATGGGATTGCCATTGGCGGGGCTGCCGGCGTTCAGCAGAATCTTAACGAAGTCCAGCTTGCCCAGATCTATCGCAACGATAAGGGGAGTCTGTCT
>JBGGNE010000180.1:0-5555 GCA_041287705.1 Methylacidiphilales bacterium
CTCGTGCTGGCCATCGGTATCGTGGTGGATTACGCTATCGTTGTAGTGGAGAACGTGGAGCGCAATATCGCGCTCGGCCACTCCACGATGAAGGCGACGGAAATCGCGATGACCGAGGTTACCGGCCCGATTATCGCCACCGCCCTGGTGCTGTGCGCGGTGTTTATCCCTACAGCGTTTATCAGCGGCCTTACGGGGCAGTTCTATAAACAGTTCGCGGTCACCATCGCCATAAGTACGGTGATTTCCGCGTTCAACTCGCTGACGCTCTCGCCCGCCCTTTGCGCGCTGCTGCTGAAGTATCACCACGCGCCCAAGGACGTCTTTGCGCGCGGTATCGATTTCGCCCTCGGCTGGTTCTTCCGCCCCTTTAACCGCTTCTTTGAGTGGAGCGGCAACAAATACGCCAGCGGCGTACAGGGCGTCATCCGCCTGAGCGTGGCCACGCTGATCCTCTACGGTGGCCTGCTGTTCCTTACAGCCTGGGGCTTTCAGAAGGTGCCGGTCGGCTTCGTGCCCGCACAGGATAAGCAGTACCTTATCGCCTTTACCCAGCTTCCGGATGGCGCATCCCTGGATCGCACCAACAAGGTCATCCGCCGGATGGCTGAGATCGCGATGGCGACGCCTGGCGTCGAGAACTGCGTGCAGTTCCCCGGCCTCAGCATCAACGGCTTCACTGTCTCGCCCAATTCCGGCATCATGTTCCTGCCGCTCCAGGATTTCGAGCATCGCATTGGCAAGAAGGGACTGAGTGCCAACGAGTTGGCCGCCACGCTCAACGGCAAGTTCCAGGAGATTCAGGACGGGTTTGTCTTTGTCGTCTCGGCTCCTCCGGTGATGGGCCTGGGCACTACGGGCGGCTTCAAGCTCTATGTGCAGGATCGCGCCGATCTGGGTCAGGACGCGCTCTTCAAGTCGCTGAACGAGCTGATGGCCAAAGTGATGGCCACGCCGGGCATGGAGTATCCCTTCACCACCTACACGGTAAACGTGCCGCAGTTGGATGCCAAGATTGACCGCGTGAAGGCCAAGACACTGGGCGTTCCGCTGAAGAATCTGTTCGAGACCCTGCAGATCTATCTGGGCTCCATGTACGTCAACGACTTCAACCGTTTCGGCCGCACGTTCCAGGTACTGGCCCAGGCAGAATCCGAGTATCGCTCCCAGCCGGAGCAGATCGGCCGCCTTAAGACCCGGAACGCCGAGGGACAGATGGTGCCCCTTAGCGCCCTGGTCGACATAAAGGAAGCCTACGGCCCCGAGCGCGCCATGCGTTACAACGGCTATCCCGCAGCGGAAATCAACGGCGGCCCCAAGCCGGGCTTCAGCAGCGGCGAGGCCGAGGCGAACATGGAGCGACTGGCCAGGGAAGTGTTGCCGCGCGGCATGGCCCTGGAGTGGACCGACCTGACGTATCAACGCATCCTTGCGGGAAACACAGCGGTCTACATCTATCCGCTGTGCATCATGCTGGTCTTCCTGGTGCTGGCCGCGCAGTACGAGAGCTTCAAGATTCCGCTCAGCATTATCCTTATCGTGCCGATGTGCCTGCTGTTCGCTATTGCCGGCGTGTGGCTCAGCGGTGGAGATAACAATATCTTCACCCAGATCGGCCTGATCGTTCTGGTGGGTCTCGCATGCAAAAACGCCATCCTTATCGTGGAGTTCGCCAAGCATATTCAGGATACCGAAGGCCTGCCGCTGATCAAAGCAACCGTGGAAGCGTGCCGCATCCGCCTCCGCCCCATCCTGATGACTTCGATCGCGTTCATCGCAGGCGTCTATCCGCTGGTCAAGGCGACCGGCGCCGGTTCAGAAATGCGCCAGGCCATGGGTGTCGCGGTGTTCTCGGGAATGATCGGCGTAACGCTGTTCGGTCTCTTCCTCACACCCGTCTTCTACGTCACGGTAATGAAGCTCGGCTGGGGCAAAGCGCCCGAGCCTACGACAAAACCCAGCGGCCCGGATGGGCATGGACATGGGGATCACGGCCACGGTCATTCCCCCGAGCCTGCCGCTCCCGCACCTGCCGTTTAATTCTAATAATTTAAGTTCGGCTCAGCCCGATTTCTCTGAACTCAGGATTCCCCAGGCAGCTCATCGATCCCCAAAACTTGCGATAAAACCGGCGTGACGCCCTGCCCTGATCTGTTAGGGTGGTGCATTGCGTTCCCTTTCATCGACATGAAAAAAATAGGATTGATGGGCTGCGGCGTTGTCGCTCAATACGGACACCTGCCGGCAATAGTACAAACCCCCGGCCTGCAGTTGCATGCGCTGTATGATCCTTTCGAGGAGCCGTTGCATGCTTCCCGGAAGCAGTTTGGCGCACCCCACGCTTTCACCAGCGCCGAAGAGTTTTTTGCTTCGGGCATTGAGGCTGTGACGATTACGTCTCCTGCCCCGTTTCATAAGGATAACGTGCTGCTCGCCGCCAAAGCCGGCCTGCCGGTGCTGTGCGAGAAACCGCTGGCCATCGACCGCGCCGAGGCGGATGAGATGATTGCTGCCATGTCCGCCGCAGGTGCGCCGCTTTACGCCGCATTCTGTTACCGCTTCAGCCCCAGTGCACTGGAGATCCGGCGCCTGGTGAAGGTAGGCGCGATCGGTTCGGTGAAGTCGCTGCGCCTGATCTATAACTGGGGGCTTCATGGCAAATACACCACCGACAGCACCGGCAACCGGATTCTTCAGGGGCGCCGTGTCGGCCGCATGCTGGAAGGCGGCCCGCTTGTGGACTGCGGCACGCATCAGATCGACCTGGCGATGTTCTGGCTGGGCAGCCCCATCGTCCGCTACAGCGGCCACGGCGCCTGGGTGGATGACTATGAAGCGCCGGACCATGTCTGGCTGCATATGGATCACGCCTGCGGAGCCCACACTGTGGTGGAAGTCAGCTACACCTATCACCACACCGCCAAACAGGCGAAGTCCGAGTTTGTGTACGAGCTGATCGGTACGCGCGGTGTCATTCGCTACGATCGCCAGGCGCAAACCTTTACCGTGGAGAACGACGAAGGCACGCAATCTCTGCCTTTCCACACGGAAAAAAGCTTTGAAGGTCTCTACGCCGAATGGTCGCTCTCCCTCGCCACCGGCACGTCCGCGCTTCTCACCAGCGCTGAAGACGGCACTATCGTCACAGAGATCGCGCGCGTGACCACAGACCAGGTGATCGCCAGCCGCATCCTGCCGGCTGTTGCGGTGGGAGTTTAGGTCGGTAGCGTGCCGTAGCCAGGCGTACCCGGAGATCTTCCACCGCGTGCTGCGTCGCCGGCAGAGTACTGAATGAAGACAGGCACCTCCTAAGCAGTGACCATGGCAGCCGACTCCTTCCATTACTCCATTGTGACGTTTGCAATTGCCGTGATGGCGTTTGCCTATCTATTTCCACGAGGCGTGGTGCGGTTCGAGAATCTGCCTGCGGATATTCAAATTCTGCTGCTGGCAGCCAAAGCGTACCACGCCCTCATGGCACATGATTTTGCGACTGCGGAGAAGCAAATAGAGCTGGCCGTTGGAGTTTTACGCGATGAAGAAGCTCCGCCGCGATTCTACCTGATACGCGCCCATGCCCGGCTGGGTCTTGGCCGCAATGGTGACGCGGCAGAGGATTTGCGGCAATATCTGCGGTTGATGCATACTGGCACGAGAGCACCGGAATTCGAAATGACGGCGTCGCAAACGGAGTTGATGAAGAGAACCGAGGAATTTCTGAGCGGTAATTTGAGTAAGGAAGATCTGAGAATGTGGAATTAAGCCACATCGCCCTAATTACTTAATAAAGGCGGATTTTGGTATATAGCAGATCTGACCATTTTCCGATAGATAAGATAGCTTTTTTCAAACACTTTTTCCAGTTGCACTCACTCTTCTCCTCTCAAATAGCCTGCTCACCGTATAGTATGTGTTCCCTTGCCCTAATCTCTGTACTAGAGCACTATGGTGGGGTAGCGTAGCGTTTACTCGCGATGATGTCCACGCATGGAGGCGCATCATCCCGCTTCCCTTCTCGCACCGGTCCCCGGGACCGGCATTTGGCAGACAGCAAAGCAAAGCTTCGTTTCAATGAAAAAACTCTTACCTTACCTTACCCGCGCCCTGATGGCTCTCGGCGTGGCATGGACACTGACCGCCTCCGCGCAGGACGATGCGGAGAATTTTACTTCCAATAACCGCGGCATTACCGTGGTGCCGGCTCCCGGTCCGGTGGTAATCGATGGCAAAGACAATGACTGGGACCTTTCCGCAGGTATCCTCAGCTACAATGATCCCACGCTGGTAAACAAGTACGGTGTGTGGACCCATGTAATGTGGGATGACAAGGGCATCTATCTGTTGCTGCGTTACAACGATTCCTCGCCCATGAAGAACGCCACGCGGGGCCAGGACTTCGACAAGAGCTGGCGCGCCGATGCCTTTCAGGGCCGTGTTGTGCTCGATGAAAAGTCGCCGGAAGAGCATCAGATGCACATCAATATCTTCCACAGCTCCGACGAGAATAAGGACTACATGATCGTGCATCATGGAGGACTGAAGCAGAAGCCCCCTTACGATGCCACTGGCGAACCCCGTCCCGATCAGAAAGAGAAGTACGGCACCACGATGGAGAAATTTGGCGGCAAGGTAGCGTTTTCGCCCTGGGAGAATGGCAAAGGCTATAACCTGGAGGCGTTCTGGCCCTGGAGCTACGTGCGCACGAATGGCCAGCCGCTGAAGGCGGGCGATTCCTTCGTACTGGGCGTGGAAGCGATGTGGGGCAACGCGGACGGATCCGGCATGGAGCACCGCCTGGTCGATAACATGCGCGATGACAAGGTCAACCGCATCTTCTTCTTCCGCGCCAAAGACGGATGGGGCAAGGCAACGCTCTCTGACAAAGGCAAGCTGAACATTACCGCCGCGCAAAAGCAGCTGCAGGAAGCGCGCCTGAAGCAGTTTGTAAATTACGACACCGAAGGGCCCGTGCCGATCAGCTATACGCTGCCCGATGACCGCGACGTGACGATCGCCATTGATAACGAACAGGGCCAGCGCGTGCGCAATCTCTTTGGCCAGTTCCCCCGCAAGGCAGGCGCCAATACGGATCACTGGGACGGCCTGGATGACGCCGGAAACGCCGTGCCCGCTGGTAATTACAAGGTCAGCATCGTCGATCACACGCCCATTACCTCCAAGTTCTTTAACAGCGTGTACAACGCCGGAACGCCTCCCTGGGCCACTGTAAACGGCCGGCGATTCTGGGGTAGCAACCATGGTAACCCGACCACGGCAGCCACTCGCGGCGACGTGACGATGATCGGCTTCACCGGCACCGAAGGATCATCCGGCATCATTCGTATCGATGAAACCGGCAAGATCCTGTGGACCGATTCGACCGAACTGCTGGATCTGGCGCTGACCGACAAGTACGTGTACATGATCTCCCGCGAGAGCTACACCAACCGCTGTATGGTGCGCCGCCTTAAGGTTGCCGACGGCACGATGGCGCTCTTCGAGAATCCCGAGCGCAGCACGGAAAGCAAGCTGCCCATGCCGATCAAGGAGATGAC
>JBGGNE010000181.1:0-7170 GCA_041287705.1 Methylacidiphilales bacterium
GCGCGGGAAAGGAACGGCCTAAGGAAGCCGTACAGCAGATAGCTGACGAAGCATACCGCCAGCATGTACTCATAATAGAAGAGCACCATGCAGGCCAGCAGTACGAAGAAAACGAAATGTCGCAGCGAGTACTTCGTCCGCCAGTTTACCGACTTAAAGCTGGGATATTTGAACTTGCTGAACATCATGAAAGAGAGGAACAGCATCAGCACCGCCAGCGCGTACTTGCCGTAGCCCTCGCGGAAAGCAGTCTCCGAGTCATATGCGCGCAGCATCAGAAGCGTAATGCTGGAGATAAGGCCCGCCGCAGCAGGAATCGGGAAACCCGTGAATTCCTTGCTCTGCGCGCCGGGTTTCAGCGTTGCCAGCACGTTAAACCGGGCCAGTCGCAGGGCGCCGCATACCAGGTAGGTCACCGCAACCATCCATGCCAGTTTGCTCTCAAACTCCGCCAGCACGATCTTGAACACCAGAAGCGCCGGCGCCACGCCAAAGCTGACAATATCAGCCAGCGAGTCAAACTCCTGGCCGAAGGGGCTTTCCTTACCGCCCAGGCGGGCCAGCCGGCCGTCCAGCAGATCGAATATGCAGGCTGCCAGGATAAAATACAGGCTCGTTTCGTAGGTGCTGCGCCAGGTTTCGATACCCTGCTGGCGTTGCAGTGTTCCCTCAATGATCTTCAATACGGCCAAAAAGCCGCAGACGAGGTTGCCGGCCGTCATCAGGTTCGGCAACACATAGATTTTGACTTCGTCGACGTCGCTCACAGGCGGCTTCATGAGCGTACATTAGACAGGTGCCCCGCCGCAACGCGAGGCAAGATGCATGTGTTCCTGAAATGTTTTTTGCGCCATACTCCGCGCCATGGAAAACGCACGATTCACGGCGTCCGGTGCCGACGATATAAAGGCTAGCAACTGCAATATCTTATCAGAAGAAAATCCTCTAATCCTTGCCAGCACATCCCCTCGCCGCCGCGAACTCATCCGGGAACTCGGCATTCCTTTTATCGCCTCCTCCGCGGACGGAGTCACCGAACTGTCCCAGCAAACCGCCCCACTCCTTTCCTCTGTTGAACTCGCTCTCCTGAACGCCATGCGAAAAGCTCACCATGTCGCCGCGGAATACGGCAGAGCCGCCGAAAACCGGCACGAGTGCGAGGTGAACAAAAGCGAAGTCGGCCCCCAGAATATTCATGTCAAGCATCACTACGTTCTTGGCGCCGATACCATTGTGACGATGGGTGATCGAATTCTCGGCAAACCGCGTGATATCACAGAAGCAGCCGAATTTCTGCGCCATCTCAGCGGCCAGACTCACTTTGTACTGACGGCGCTCGCCCTGGCGCTTCCCTTCACGCGCTCGGAAACTTCTTTTCCCACGCGCAGCCGCTGCCACACTATAGTGGAGCGCACGGCAGTCACCTTCCGCCCACTTTCGGAAGCCGATATTGCGCTCTACCTGGAAGAAGTCCCCGTGCTTGACAAAGCTGGAGCCTACGCCCTGCAGCAACGCTCCGATATCCTCGTCGCTTCCCTCGAAGGATCACCCAGTAACGTCATCGGCCTCCCTTTGGAAGCGCTGCGAGAAATGCTGCTGGACGCTGGGTTGCTTTAGAACAGAAACAGACTCCCGTAGCCTCCATTTCATCCCTCATTCAGACAGACACCCTGTTTATTTATTCACTCAAGCCAACAATTAGCGACATAACTTTTGCAAAAGCTCAACCGTCACGCGTTTCTTCCCCGACCCGGTCCGCCCTGGTTGTTGTCGCCAGGGAATTGCGGATAATACCGATAAAGGTAAAGTGTTAGTTTGTCCTAAATGGGGCAAGTATGCTAAATTGCCTGTCGATACGGGATAAGAAGGCGACGCACCCCGAATCTGACTGCGGATCCGGACTCCCCGGTCCATCCGGCACAAGTTTGCTTATGGCTGCTGATCGATCTCATTCTTCTCCTGATGCTGGTGCCTCCCACGGCAACGCCGCCGCTACTTCCGAGTCGCGGGACGGCTTCATCGTACCCTCCGTTGCCAGCGAGGACAGCGCCGAGCTGGAGCTCGCCCGTCTTCGTGCGGCCAATCTGGAACTGAAAGCTCAGCTGGAAGAATCGCGCTCCGCCATCGCCGCCCAGGGCGTCGCCATTCAGCCGCCTTCGGATGGGGATAAGCCCGCAAGCTCGATACACACGTCAATCGAAGGTCTGGACACGCTGATTCTGCGCGTGGCCACACCGGAAAAGCGCGGCGTTTCAGGATCAGGGGGATCCGCCGACTCCTCCTCACGCTCCACGCATCGTATCGAGTATATCAACACCTCGATGGCGCGGTATCTTAACGCGCCGAAGAGCAGCGTGGTGGGCCAGGAAGTTTCGGTGCTGCGCCGCTTCTTTAATAAGGAGATTCTGGACGCATTTGCGCTGCCCAGCGACAGCAGCAATTCGATTCAGACGGCACGCGACGATGTGGGGCGCGAGTTCGAAATCAAGGTAACCAAGCGCGAAGGGCACATTGATATCGTGCTGCAGGATATCAGCGAGCGCCAGCGGGAGCGCGCGTTCGCCCAGCGCCAGACCGGCCTGGATATCACGCGCATGACGGAAGAGGAAAAGCGGACGCTTCAGTTCCCCGAGCGCCGCTATATGTCCGTAAGCTTTGCGGATCTGCGTGGCTTTACGGCGATCAGCGAAGCACAGACTCCCGAGGAGGTGCGCTCTTCCCTGAATGATTACCTGGAAGCCATGGCCAGCGCCGTGAAAGCCAACGAAGCGCACGTCGACAAGATTGTGGGCGATGAGGTTATGGCGCTGTTTGGCGCTCCCCGCTATCATAAGGATCATGCGCTGCGCGCCATCAAGACGGCATGCGATCAGATCGACAACGTCCGCGAGCTGCAGAAGAAGTATCGCGAAGGCGGCAAGGTGATGCCGGATCCTGGTATCGGCATCAATACCGGCGAAATGGTGGTGGGCAACATGGGTACCTCGACACGCATCAGCTACACGGTGCTGGGCGCGAGCGTGAACCTGGCCTCGCGGATGTGCAGCGCCGCTCGCGGTCTGGAAATCCTGATCACCGAAGCAACAATGAAGTCGGTGCTGGATAACCTGCCGCCCAAATGGGAGATCCGCGAGAGTCGCAGCCTGATGGACGTCCCCCTGGAAAGCGTGGGCGGCAAAACCGAAGGTGTACTTCCTCTGCCCGACGAGCAGAATGGCAAGGTGATTGTCATCGGCCCAGGCGTCGTGGCAAATGATTCACAGGCGGCGTTCCGGTTCCGCTATCTTTACCAGATCAAGGTAAAGGGCGTGATGAGGATGATCCCTGTCATTGCCGTGGAGCGCCCCAAGAGCGCCGACCCGAGCGTGCAGGTGCTGCGTCCAGAAGTGGTCAGTGTCGCCAACACGGAGCGTATTTTCGGCAAATACCGTCTGGTAAGCCCGCTGGGCCGAGGTGGTATGGGTGAAGTGTGGCGTGCGCGAGATTCGTTTGGAAATCCGCTGGCCATCAAGATTCTGCTGGCGGGTGAATCGGCAACAGAAAGCCAGATCCGCCGCTTCAAGCGCGAGGCGGAGGTGATGTCGAAGATGTCGCACCGCAATATCGTGCGCATTTATGAAGTCGGCGAAGTGGACCGGGTGCCCTATCTGGCCATGGAGCTGATCCCCGGCGTCTCGCTGGCGGATCTGCTGAAACATAAGCCGACCAGCAGCTCGGGCTCGTCGTTCATTGGGCGCCCCGGCCACAAGCTGGATATCAGCACGGTCGTCAAGGAAGTGCAGAGCGCCAACAGCAGCTATGCCGGCAGCGGCCTCATTCCGGTTCCGCAGCCGGAATCGCCCAACCAGAAGTATTACCCGAAGCCGCTGCAGGAGACGCTCTCCATCATGCTGCAGATCTGCGACGGCATTCAGCACGCGCACGAGCACGGCATTCTGCACCGGGATCTCAAGCCCAGCAACATCATGATCCGCATGGAGGGCGAGCCCGCCGTGATGGACTTCGGTCTCGCCAAGCTGGAAACCGGTAAGACCGAGGTGTCCCTGTCGCTGAGCGGCCAGGTCGTCGGCACGCTGGATTACATGGCGCCGGAGCAGGCCACCAGCAGCAAGGACGTGAATGAGCGCGCGGACGTTTACAGTCTGGGCGCGATCCTTTACCTGATGATTACCGGTCACAAGCATTTCCAGTCGACGGGCAATATTCTTACCGATGCCAACACGCTGCAGGAGCACGAGCCGGTCTCGCCCAGCAAGCTAAACCGCGAGATCGATTCCGACCTGGAGACCATCACGCTGAAGGCGCTGCGTCCTTCGCCGAAGATGCGCTACCCAAGCGTGCTGGCGTTTGCCGAAGATCTGAAACGTTACCGCGAGGGCGAGCCCATCTCGGCGCGCCGCATCACCATCGGCTACCGCATCCGCAAGATGGTGGCGAAGCATCCTTCCATCTTTGCCCTGGTCACCGTGCTGCTGATCACGCTGACCGTGGTAGGCGGCTGGGCGTGGAAAAATTACTCGGAGATGTGGGGCGACTGGGTGGAAGTCTACAGCGCGGACTTCACCAGCCCGGAAGTGCATCGCGAGGACTTTGAGTTTGTCGACAGCCAGTTACAGCCGTGGAAAACGCCGGTGGTGATGGACAAGAACGGCCTGCTGCTGGAGCAGCCCAGCCAGAGCGTATGGCTGAAAGATGTGCGCTTGCCTCGCGACGCCCGCGTAATGATGGATGTCGTGTTTGAAAGCGGCGGATCCGGAACGTACATGGATACGTTCGATATCTTCCTGAACAGCCGCATGGAAAGCCTGACGGCCAGCGAATACGTGCCGCCCGGCTACTCCGCGTCGTTCGGCTACCTGCTGGGCAATCTGGCTCTGATTTCCCGCAACGACGAGCAGCAGCCGCCCGACCTGCTCTTCAATTCCCTGCAGAAAGTACAGCCCGACACCACCTATACCCTTATCGTAGAGCGCCGCGACGACACTGTGCGCCTTTTCGTCAACGATAAGGAAACCGTGATGCTGAAGGATGTAACCCCGCTGCTCGGCCTGGACTTCGAGCGCATCGGGTTCCGCAGCCGCTCACGCTGGAAAGCGCGCGTGAAGAACATTCATGCCTACCGCCTCACCTTGCCCAAGAAGAGCAGCCCGCTTATCGCCGGCGATGCGCTGATGGACGCGGCATTCCGCAAATCGTGGGATGAATCGACCCGCATGCGGCTGATATACGACGCCATTCAGGCCTACCGCAACATAGCCCAGGATTACGTGGGCGAAGATGTCAGCGAGGAAGCCATTCTGCGCGCCTTTGCGATTGCCAACCGCTGGTACCCTAACGACACTGTCTTGATTAACACGCTTCGCGAGATGGCTGCGGGAGCTCCCGGGGCAACCAATGCACCCACGGGCACCGGCGGCCAGGGCTCACTGAAATTCCGCGCCCGCTTTATGGAGCTGGAAGCTATCCGCTCTTTCAATCGCCGCGACTACGAGACCGGTTTCCAGCAACTGAAACAGGTGCGCGAACTCGATCCCACATCCAAGGTCGCCCTGACTCTGCTGCAGGAACGCGAAGGCTGCATGCCGACAGGCGCCGCCCAGGATCTGCTGCGCTATCTGGCCAAGACCGAAGGTCTGGGCTCTCTGGACGTGCGCGGGCTTGGACTCTCCGGAATTAACGAGCTGGAGGACGCCAAGATCAAGATCCTTAACATCAGCGCCAACAGCATAGAATCGCTGGCCGCCCTGGAGCGCAGTCAGCTGCTCAGCATCAGCATGCGCGGCAACAAAGTCTCCAGCCTTAACCCGCTGCGCAATTCCCCACTGCTGCGCGCCGACCTCTACGGTAACCAGATCACCTCCCTGGAAGCGCTGAGCGGCAAGCCAATCACCGTACTGGATATCAGCTGGAACCCGCAGATTACGGACATCTCGCCCCTGAAAGGCATGCCCATCGAGATCTTCTACATGGGCTACACCAGCGTGGCGGATCTCTCACCGCTTGCGGCCATGAACCTGCACCGGCTCTACGCTCCGTTCAGCAAGATCACCGACCTTACTCCGCTGAAAGGGTTGCATCTGACTCACCTGAGCCTGAAAGGCAACCAGATCACGGATCTCGAGCCGCTGAAGGGGATACTGCTGCAGAACATCGATATCTCGCAGAACAACGTGACGAGTCTCGCCCCGCTGGCTCCGCTCGTCCCCGTCAAATACGAGAACCGCCTGCGCCGCATTAACGCATTCGGCTGCCCGCTAACCACGCTCGAGCCCTTTCTGCAGAATCCGCCCGACATGCTCGGCTTCGACAGCGACCAGATTCCGGAGTCTGAGCTCATCACTGCCATCAAGACGTGGGCCGAGGCAGCCGCGGCCATCACGGATGATCGCGATAACCAGACCCGGCGCGAACGCAAACTCGCCCTGCGCCGCCTCAGCCGCAACACCGAGGTGCTGCTGACCGTCCGCAAAGGCGATCTGAACAAACTGCGCGCCCTGGCCACGCCGTACCGCACCAAGCTGTGCCTGTTCGTCCCGAAGGCGATGACATGGCATGATGCGCGGGATTTCGCCACAAAGGTCGGTGCAAAGCTGGTAGAGATCGATTCGGACGACAAGAACAACTTCCTGGATGGCATCGGCGCGCGCTCGCTGGAGCCGTGGATCGGCTACACAGTCAAAGACACACGCATCAGCCGCGCCAGCGGTAAAGTGCGCAGCGTCGAGAATGCCACCGGCGATCCCGGCATGTTCAACCGCTTCCCTTCGGATGTGATCAACGACAGCATCGGTCGCGAAGGCTTCACCTACTGGAGCAAAGGCCTGGGCTGGAACCTGGAGTTCAGCCGCGAATCCCATCCTTACGTTATCATTCCCGAAGCCAAACGCCCCTTCGTCATCGAATGGGATGGCGGTCGCCCGAACCCTGCTGGTATGAGCTCCGGCACGAGCGGCGGCCTGGGATCGGAAAGCACACGAACAACTCTCCCCAGCCTGAGCCAGCCGCCAAGCCCCGCCCCTGCGAGTGCTCCCTCGCCCGCGCCTATGCCTGCTCCCATGCCCACACCTTCGTCTGTCCCGGCACCTGCAACAGCCCCAATGCCTGCGCCTTCTCCTGAATCAGCGTTCGCTCCTTCACCTGCTCCGTCAGCGGCGCCTGCCCCCGCCCCCG
>JBGGNE010000182.1:0-7198 GCA_041287705.1 Methylacidiphilales bacterium
CGCAACGGCGCGACGACCGCTACGGTCTGAGGGGAAGGAGCAGGGAAAGGCAATTCACATCTACAAAGATGCGCTCCAACGTACACCGAAGCCCTACTGTAAAACTGCGACTCGATGTTCCCAAAGGAAGAGGGGCAGATCCGTCACATCATCATAATATGATACGACAGGATCTGCCCCGGATCTACTGAAAGCTGGTCGAAGTCTCAACAGCGTTGCCTGGGATCAGGCGGTAGCTTTCGACGCGTCCGCTACGAGCTGGCAGCGGATGCAGAGTTCGGCGGCTTTGAAGGCGTGTTCCTGGGTCATCGCGGTTTCGGTGCGATTCAGGCAGTCCAGGATCAGGCGGCCGAAGTAGGGGTAGCCGACCTTGCCGGTCAGCGACATGTGCTGCGTGCCTTCCTCGTTTACCAGATAAAGCTGGTTGCCATCCTGGTCGCGGGCGACATCAATGTATTTGCGCAGCTCGATGTAGCCCTTTGTGCCCAGGATGATCGTGCGGCCGTCACCCCAGGTGCCCAAACCGGCGGGCGTAAACCAGTCCACGCGGAAGTGGTTGGTGGCGCCATTGTTGCCGATCAGGTTGGCCTGACCGAAATCCTCCAGCTCTGGGTAATCCGGGTTGGCGAAGTTGGCGACCGAGGCGCTTGCCACGTCGGCATCCGTAGCGCCGCTGTAGGTCAGGAACTGCTCGATCTGGTGGCTGCCGATATCGCACAGAATACCGCCGTACTGTTCCTTGTTAAAGAACCATGAGGGACGACCCGCGGCACCCAGGCGATGCGGCCCAAGGCCCAGCACCTGCACCACTTTGCCGATGGCGCCGCCGTCAATCAGCTCGCCGGCGTACATCGCGCACTCCACGTGCAGGCGCTCGCTGAAGTACACGGCGTACTTCTTGCCTGTCTTCGCCACGGCTTCCTTCGCGGCATCCAGCTGATCCAGCGTCGTAAAGGGGGTTTTGTCGGTGAAATAATCCTTGCCCGCTTCCATCACTTTGATGCCCAGGGGACCGCGCAGGTTCGGCACCGCGGCTGCGGCCACCAGCTTTACTTCGGGATCATCCAGAATGGCATCCAGGCTGGGTGCGGCCTTTACGCTGGGGTACGTCTTCAGGAAGTTCTCGACCTTCCTGGGGTCCGGATCGTACACGTAGCGCAGTTCGCCGCCCGCCTCGCGCAGGCCGTTGCACTGGCCGTAAATATGGCCGTGATCCAGCGCCGTCGCGGCGAAGATAAACTCGCCGGGCTTCACCACAGGGCTTGGTTTGCCCTGCGGTGCGTAATTCATGCCGTCAGATTTACTCATAAAGTTGTGTGGTTAGACCTTACGACTCAGGAGCACAGGTTGTCGCGGGTATAGTCGAAGCTCAGCTTGATAGAGTCAAACGGATCGCCGGGGCAGCTGTCCTGCTCAATGATGAACCATTCCATGCCGGCCGCTTCCGCCGCGGGCACGATCGCCTTCCAGTCCAGGTTGCCGTAGCCGACTTCCGCGAACTTGCCGCGATCCGCGCCGACGGGAAACGCGAAATCCTTGGCGTGCAGAAGCGGCAGGCGGCCCTTCAGCTTGTTGCACCACGCCACGTTATCGCCACCGCCGTACTGGACCCAGAACGTATCGATTTCGCCCTGCAGGAACTTGGGGTTCGTCTCGTCGTAAATCTTTTCGAGCAGCGTCTTGCCGTTCACAATCGCGAATTCGGTCGCGTGGTTGTGGTACGTCAGCACCTGACCCGCGGCGGCCAGGACTTCGCCGGCCTTGTCCAGATCGGCAATCAGGCTGTCCACGCTGGCGGGATCATCAAACACGACATCTGCGGGGTAAGGATACGCGGTGTATCGGGTGCCCAGCTTGGCCAGGCGCTCGGACACAGCCTGAGGGTTCTTGCGAATGGTGTTGCCGTTCTCATGCGTGGCTGCGCAGACCAGACCATTATCCTTCAGAATGGCGACCAGTTCCTCCTCGGGAATCGGGCCCATGCCGCTGACCTGAACGGCTTCGTAACCGATCTCGCGCACCTTCTTCAGAGTGGCGGCAATCTCGGCCGGGGTTTTGATGAAATCGCGCAGCGTATAGAGCTGGATGGCAACCTGGGAAATCTTCATGGTAAACGTTAAACAGTAAGTAAGCGGTTAAAGTGAAGCGATACGAAAACGAAACGAAACAAACCGAAACGGGAACAGACTGGCGGAAAAGGAAAAGTCACCACGCCGCCCGAAGCGTTGGCTCGGGTAGCGTGGTGACTGCATGTAACTATCAGCGTCCGAAAGACTTCGCGAAGTCGTCAGGGGTGCCGGAAGGCTGGGTCACCGTCTTCTTCTCAAAGGTGCTCTCCTCTATCTTTTTTTTTAGAAACGCCTCGTAATCGGCGCTGGAGAGCGGAAGGCTCACGGTGCTGTCCGTAAAGGAAGAGTAGATCATGGAGTTGGCAAGTTCCACGGAGTGAATGCCTTCCTCCGCGGGAGCGATCAGATTCTTGCCATCCAGAATGGCATCGACAAAGTTGCCGATGATTTCATTGTGCTGGCCGCCGCCGCCGGTAGCGTTGGGCACTTTGATATCCCACGTCTGCGGGCGGTCAAAGCCGGACTTGGTGGTCTTACTGAATTCTGTCATGGGAATCTCGTTACGCTGGAAGGAGATGCCGGTGTTGTCGACGATGACGCGGCCGCGCTCGGCGGTCACTTCCAGGCGATTGGTGCCGGGGGCTTCACCGGTGCTGGTGATGAATACGGCGTTGGTGCCGTTGGCGTACTCCATATAGGCGGTCACGTCGTCTTCCACTTCGATGTCGTGGTAGCGGCCGATCTTACAGAATGCGCGGACCTTCTGAGGCATGCCGAAGATCCACTGGAAGAGATCCAGATTGTGGGGGCACTGGTTGAGCAGCACACCGCCGCCTTCGCCGGCCCAGGTGGCTCGCCATCCGCCGGAGGCGTAGTAGGCGTACGTGCGGAACCAGTCGGTAATGATCCAGTTAATGCGCCGGATTTCACCCAGTTCGCCATCAATGATCATCTGGCGCAGCTTGCGGTGGTTCTGATTGGTGCGCTGGTTAAACATGGCCGCGAAGACCTGCTTGCCGGCCTCCGTATTGGCGCCGACCTTCTGCGCCGCACCGATGAGGCGCTCGCAATCCGCCTTGTGTACGGAGATGGGCTTCTCCACCAGCACGTGCAGGCCCTGCTCCAGGGCGTCGATACCGATGGTGGTGTGGGAGTAGTGCGGCGTGGCGATTAAAATCGCGTCGATTTCGCCGGAGCGGATCATTTCAGCGCTGTCGGAGTACACTTTTTTGCCGGGGTAGCGCTCGGCGAGGTTGGGGGCGACGTCGCAGACAGCGGTGAGGGTGGCGCGAGGGATGTTTCCCGCGTCGATCTGCCTTGCGTGGTTGGAACCCATGCCGCCAAGGCCGACAATACCAAAACGAACAAACTTCATTGTAGGAGGGTGTTTTCTCGCTGCGGTGGGAAAGGGCGGGTAGCGGAGACTAAGGTGTCGGGGTGAGAAGGCCCGGATGTTGTGTGAAGGGAAGCCGCCTCTTTTCCTGGCTTTGATTAAACGGTTAAGCAGGGTTTGTCATTGAGAGAAACCCCGCGTCCGTCCGCGCAGACAACGATAAAAGTAATCATTGTCTGCTTTTATTGTTAACTAAGAAGGGTACAGAACCGCGAAGCCTACGTGAAGCGAAAATGATTCCAAAATGAGAAAGCTGCGCAGGGACAGTCAGCAAGAGACTGGGTAAGGAGGTTAACGGGACTGCGATCCGCGCATTAATCATCAGACACAAACTTTTCTATGAATATGTTGTGCTGCGAGCTAAGCGTGATATACAAATGCATGTAATGACGTTCTGTTTTTGCCCTTGAAACGGGGCCAAAACCTGTGCGTTTCCCCTCTGAAAGTGAGGGTTGGACACGGTGCGCTCCGCATGCCAGAAAAATCTGCATTTCGGCCCCAAAAATGGGCAGAAAAAGGTTGCGGCAAGGCGCGCTAAGTCTATGATTAATTACATCGATTTTATCCCTTAACATTAAGGATACCGCTATGGCTGACATCGCAAACCGCTACCCCGAGAACCTTCCTGGTCCCTTCTTTGTGGACAATCAATGCATCGACTGTGACCTCTGCCGCGAAACCGCGCCGGACAATTTTGGTCGCAACGACGACGGAGGTTATTCCTACGTTTACAAACAGCCGGAAACGGATGAAGAAAAGCAGCTCTGCCAGGAAGCCAAAGAAGGCTGCCCCGTGGAAGCGATCGGCGACGATGCAGCCTGATTGACTATGGGAAGACTGGCGCAGCCTTCCCTCGTCTCATCGTTGTTCCGCCAGCTTTTTACCGCAATCTGGTTGCCGGTTAACTCCCTGCCTGATGAGTGTGCCATCCATCATCGCATGACGTGATGGTACTTCCTGCTCTTTGCCTTTGATTCAAGCCTTCCCCGCCTCACGCAGGGAAGGCTTTTTCTTTAGCCTTCCGGCACCAACCGAATAAGTTATCTCTCATGCCCCGCTACCGCGTCGATTTCCACGGTCACTGCAAAGGTGACCCTATGGACGACCTGCCGCACACGGTCTATCAATACATTGACCGTTCGGTGGAGCGCGGGCTCAACGCCATCGCCATCACCTGGCACCGCAAACAGTTCGATATCCCCGACGCAATCGACTATGCCCGCGATCGGGGCCTGCTGCTCATCCCTGGCATTGAGACAGAAGTGAACGGCGTGTGCCATACCCTGGTGCTGAACGCTCCGCCCGGCGAAGTTGGCCCGACCTCCACGCTGGAAGATCTGCGTCGCCTGAAGAAGTATTCCCAGGTGCTGATCATTGCGCCGCATCCGTATTACCCGCTGCGCAACTGCCTGGGCCGTATCATCGAGCAGGCGCCGGACTGCTTTGACGGCGTGGAGTGGTGTCACCTGCATGTTCCCTTTATCCCCAGCTTTATCAACCCTAACCGCATGGCGCAGCGGTGGGCGGCCAAGCATGACAAGCCCGTTGTGGCCTGCAGCGACGCGCATTGTCTGGATTCCATCGCGTGCAATTACTCGGAAGTGGAAGCGGACGCGCTGACGACAGAAGCGATCTTTGCGGGCATACGCGCCAAACGCGTCTGGTTCCAGGAAAAAGCATTTAGCCTGAAGCTTCTGTGGCGCGCGATTCACGGTGTGATTGTGGATCCGCCCTGGGCATCCAAATGGGCTGTACTTGGCCAGGGCCAGAGCGAAGGCAAAACAGCCGGTACCGGCAGCGATGTTGGCGTAGGCGCAAATCAATCGGCTGCTGTTGCTCCATCCGCCCCTGCAACTGCATCGGCCTTTTCTGCTAGCGCCTCGGTATCTCCTTCTGCATCACCAGTTTCATCTGCACGCGGTAATACTCCGTCTTAACCCACGTCGGTTCAATTTTCCCTTCAACTCCAACGCTGGCATTCCTCTCCCCAATCCCATCCCATGAAGCTCGGCATCCTTCAGTTGAATCCCACTATTGGCGATTACTCCGGCAATCTCCAGAAACTGCGCTCCGCCTATCTGGAAGCCTGCCGTCGCGGAGCCGACTTCGTCATCGCTCCGGAGCTCTATCTGTGCGGCTACCCCCCGCGCGATCTCCTTTTGCGGGATGACTTTATCGATGCCGGACTGAAGGCGGTGGAAGATTCGGCGCTCTTCGCAGGTCCCGTGCCTCTGGCCGTCGGCTTTGTGGATCGCCACGAATCGCGGCCCGGTCGCCGTCTGCGCAATGCCGCGGCTATTGTCCAGAACGGCAAGGTCATCCATCGCGTCTATAAATCGCTGCTGCCTACCTACGACGTATTCGACGAAGACCGCTACTTCGAGCCCGCGCAGGATGTTTCACCGATCGCTATTGCGGGGCGCAAGGTAGGTCTCACCATCTGCGAAGACATCTGGAATGATGCGGACTTCTGGCCGGAACGCCTCTATCGATTTGATCCCGTGCAGGAGCTGGTGGTTGCCGGCGCGGATCTGATCGTGAACCTGAGCGCTTCCCCCTGGCATCAGGGCAAGGCCGCCATGCGTCTGGCCATGCTGCAGCATGTGGCGCGCGACGAAAACGTCGCTCTGGCACAGGTGAACGCGGTTGGCGGTAATGATGAACTTATCTTCGACGGGCACAGCGTTCTGCTGGCGCCCGGGGGCCACGTCATCGCACTTGCATCAGGCTTTGCTGAAGAAATCATTGTGGCGGATATCGGCGCGCCCGCGCACCCCGCCTCCGCCGTTCACGCGGGCCTGAGCGCCGTGCCGAAGGAGGAGCACCTCCACGACGCGCTATGTCTCGGCATCCGCGATTACGTGCAAAAGACCGGCTTCAATGGCGCCATCGTGGGCCTCTCCGGCGGCATCGACAGCGCCGTGGTTGCCGCGCTGGCAGCTCACGCGCTTGGGCCGGAAAAGGTGATTGGTGTCAGCATGCCGTCCCGTTACTCCAGCCAGGGCAGCAAGGATGACGCCCGGAAACTGGCCGAGAATCTCGGCATCCGCTACGAAGTGGTGCCGATCGGTCAGCCTGTAGCCGCTCTGGAAGCTGAACTGGCCACCATCTTCGCAGGCCGTCAGCCGGATCTGACCGAGGAAAACATCCAGTCGCGTATGCGCGGCGTCATCCTTATGGCGCTCTCCAACAAGCTGGGCTCTCTGGTGTTAACCACCGGCAATAAGTCCGAGATGGCCGTGGGCTACTGCACGCTTTACGGCGACATGTGCGGTGCCCTGGCCGTCATCGCGGATCTCTTCAAGCTGGAGGTCTACGCGCTGGCGCGCTGGATGAACCGCAACAAGGTCGTCATCCCCGTCGATTCCATCACCAAACCGCCGAGCGCCGAGTTGCGCCCCAACCAGAAGGACCAGGATTCCCTGCCGCCCTACGAGGTGCTGGACGCCATCCTTCAGCTCTACGTGGTGGAGGACAAAAGCCGCGAGGAGATCATCGCAAAAGGATTCGAGCCCAGCATCGTCCGCGACGTAATGAACAAGGTGATCAACAACGAGTACAAACGCCGCCAGGCCGCCCCTGGCCTGAAAGTCAGCACCCGCGCCTTCGGTATGGGCCGCCGCGTGCCGATTGCGCAGCGTTATCGGGGTTAGAGCCTGGCGTAGTCGGGATCCGGATTCCCGACAACTTTGGCTTCGTTTCATCAGATCCTTTTCCTGGCGTCCTCTGACGCCGG
>JBGGNE010000183.1:0-7256 GCA_041287705.1 Methylacidiphilales bacterium
CACAGCTAAATGGAGTTACGGCTGCGACGTATATGCACGGGTTCCCGGCAAGCTGGCTGGAGTGCGAAGTTTAATCTATGTGTCGCCCCAGGAGAGAAAAGATGGGATTATCATCCCTTTGGCACGCACCAAGAGCCTGAAGGGCAAGATTGATGTTAAAGAAGTTGTGGCTATGGACAAAGTCCGCGTGAAGGTCCTTAGCTGGTGGCTAAATATACACGAGGGCAGATTCTTTGGCGCACGACGAAATAAGGATGATCGGGAGCCCTGGCCGCAACTGGTGGAATTCTCACCTGACGCGCAAGGAGAGGTAACAATACCCGACGTACCGGTGGGAACCTTTATCAACATTGCCGCCAGATGCCCGGGGATCCCCGATGTAGAACTCAGCCAGTTTTTAGTCAAGCAGCGTGATGAGAAATTCAGCCTCGCCCTGCATCCTCAGGACACCACGCGTCGCTACGGCACTTTGAAAGGAACTGTGCGCAATAAAGAGGGCAAGGGTGTTGGAGGAGTAGATATTGGGTGTGTGGGCCGTACGCAGGAACCGGATCCTTCTTCTCAAGTATACTATGGCAAAGCAGACTCTGACGGCCATTATCAGATTCCGGATGTGTTAGCTGGAACGTATGAAGTACAACTTTATCCTCCCGGCGGCACTGTATATCTTCCGGTTCAGGGGGTAAAGGTGGTGCCGGGCGGTATCTCAAAGGCAGATTTGCTGATTGAGCCCGGCACCGAGTTGACGGGACAGATTTTAGACAAGAAAACGGGCAAAGGAGTGTCCAGGGCGTGCCTTGCATTTTATGCGGACTCAGATCCCAAAGGTGCCCAACCCTATACTGCTCTACCTTATGCTACTGCACGGGTCGACGAGAACGGCGCGTTTAAAATCAAACTTCCGGGAGGGAAAAGCAAATTCTACTTAATCGAAAGTCCCTTCTATAAGAACCAGTATCAGAGCACATCTATTGAGGTCGTTAACGGAAAAGCACTGAAACCATTGATCTGTGAACTGGAGCCGGAAACTCCCGGATCCGGGTTCTTCAGCATCCAGGGGCAGCCGGCTACAATAAAAGGACGCGTACTTGATCCCGCAGGCAATCCGTTGCCGGACATTGAAGTGTATGAAGGAATAGTGTCTTCCAGGGAGATAGAAAGGCTAAGACTTGGAGTCGGCAGAGTCATCACCGCAGCAGACGGCACTTATACTTTGAAAACGTATTGGAAGGGCGAATGCTGTGTAACTGTGCGGGATGCAACTACCAGCCAGACCCAAAGCAAGGTGTTCACGGTTGCGGAAGGGGGCGAGTACCAGGTTGAAGATCTGACCGTTCGGATGGCCACGGCCAGCATTTCCGGCAAAGTTGTGGATACGGCAGGTAAACCGGTGGCGAACTCCGAAGTGAGAGCTTTTTCCGAAAGCAAGGGGTTTGAAAGCTTTGTTGTCCAGACGGATAAGGATGGCGTGTTCAGGCTTTCACCTGTGGTGGATGACGAGCAGTTCAAGCTTCAGATATACGCGCCCGGTCCCCGGTTTGCAGAAGGCAAAATTAAGCCTGATCTCAAGAACGCGGTCTTTGTTGTGCGCAAAGCGGTCAGGAAATAAAGTGAACCATTCAACAGGTCCGAAACTATTAGCATTTACTTTACCTGTGCAACATCAACGCTTAGCTTGAAAGATGACTGATTGCGGTGTTATGCGACCCTCTCTGATGCCTGGCCCTGCTGTTGCAGACCGGCGTTATCTTCTTGCGCTTAAGGCGGCGGGCTGTTTTGCGGTGGGTATGGGTCTTCTGGTGATGGCCGGCTGGCATTTTCACTGGTCCACCCTGATTCAGATTTTTCCTGGGCTTGCCTCGATGAAATACAACACGGCCCTGGGCATTGTTGTGTTTGGACTGGGAATCTTTTTACTGTCTGCACGGAAGACCTTGATGGCATCCTGGTGTGGGTGCGCGGTGGCGCTTCTGGGGCTGGTTACGATTGGCGAGTATATCGCGGACAGAAATCTGGGGATTGATCAGCTTTTTGTTGAGGATTACCTGGTCGTTGCATCGACTTCTCCGGGGCGAATGCCGCCTTTGACTGCGGCCTGTTTTACTTTTCTTGGCATTGCTCTGGCGTTGGTGGGAAAGTGCCATAAGTCGAAGCTCCGGCTGACCCTCATCGGGGTCCTGGCCTGTAGTGCCGCCACGATAGCATTTGTTGCTCTGTTCGGATACGCGCTGGGGATTGAATCCGCCTACGCATGGGGAGCTTACAGCCGCATGGCGCTGCACACATCAGTCACCATGGTTATCCTGGCAGGGAGTCTGCTGATCTGGACGTGGAGGACGGCGGAAGCGCTGCGAATGGATTTTCTTCGATGGCTTCCTGTTACCAGCTCGCTGACACTGATGCTGATGATCGCGCTTATTTCGATCGTCAGCTTTAATCAGCTCAAGAGTTCCGCAACGTGGCGAAGTCATAGCTATGAAGTCATGGCCACGGCCCAGACTTTGCTGGGCAGGATATTCGATATTCAGCGCGGAATGCGTGGTTATGCACTGACAGGGCAGCCGGCGTTGCTGGACATTTACCGGGCAGGTGAACGCGATGCATTCACGCATCTTGATCGGCTTAAAGATCTGACAAGCGACAACTCCGCGCAACGCCCACGCCTGGAAAGTCTCACCAGAGATCTCTCCGACATTATTGTTTACGCGAAGCGACTTATTGAGATTCGTGATAAACAGGGCCTTGAGGCTGCGGTGCAGCTGGAATCAAAGGGCGAGGGATTTGCTACCGCCAACCGCGCGCTGTCCGATTTGCAGGCATTTACCGGTGAAGAACATCGTCTGCTCAATGAGCGCTCGATTGCGGTTGATGGTGATTTTCGAAGCACCCAGCACCTGCTGGTCTATGGAAGCTCATTCGCGGCACTGCTGCTGATTCTCGCGAGTCTCATGGCCAGCCACGCCATGGGCAAAGAGAAGGAGCTGACGAAAAAGGCCCAGGCGGGCGAGAGGGCCAAGAGCGATTTCCTGGCGATTATGAGCCACGAGATTCGTACTCCCATGAATGGCGTCATCGGCATGACCAGCATTCTGGCCGATACGGAACTGACGCCTGAACAGCGGGACTATGTCAGCACCATTCAGACCAGCGGTGAAGCGCTGCTGTCGGTGATCAACGATATTCTTGATTTCTCCAAGATTGAATCGGGCCGGATGCAGTTAGAAAGCAGGCCGTTTAATCTGCAAAAGTGCATTGAAGAGTCGGTGGATCTCTTTGCTGCACAGATTCGCGTGAAGCGGCTGGAAGTCGTTTACCTCATTGCACCGGATGTACCTGCCAACCTGGAGGGCGATGCCATGCGGCTGCGGCAGATTTTGGTGAATCTTATCGGCAATGCCATCAAGTTCACGGCGACGGGCGAAATCTTCATCAACGTCAGATGCCAGACTCAGGATGAACAGGGATGTTACCTTGTTTTTTCCATAAAAGATACAGGTATAGGCATCTCTCAGGAGGGGATTGCAAAGCTCTTCCAGGCCTTTCAGCAGATCGATACTTCCACCACGCGCCGCTATGGCGGTACCGGGCTGGGTCTTGCGATAAGCAAACGGCTTGCGGAGTTTATGGGAGGCAAAATGTGGGTGGAAAGTGAGCCGGGTGTGGGTTCAACCTTCTTTTTCTCCGCGATTCTCGAGCCTTCCCTGGTCGCCGATATGAACGGCTACACTCCTTCGACTACTTCGCTGACCAATCACTCCGTGCTGATCGTGGACGACAATGCGACAAACCGTCATATCCTGGATACCCAACTGAAGGCCTGGGGAATGGTCCCCACTTCAGTAGCAACAGGCGCTGAAGCATTGAAAATACTGTCGGAACAATCTTTTGACGCGGGCCTGCTCGACTTCCAGATGCCGGAAATGGACGGCGTAACACTGGCACGCAGGATCCGGCTTAAAAGTCAGATTCCTCTTATCCTGCTTTCCTCTTCAGGGGAGATATTGAAGGGTGAGCAAGCTGCGCTCTTTTATTGCCAGATTCCCAAACCGGTCAAGTATTCGCTCCTGTTCAATGCCCTTTTAAAGGTCGTGGGAGTTGAGCATCACGAGGAGCAAAAAACGGTGGGAAGGCAGTTCGACGAAAATCTGGCAAAGCAGTTCCCACTTCGGATTCTGCTGGCGGAAGATAACCTGATCAACCAGAAAGTCGGACTGAAGATGCTCTCCCAGTATGGCTATAAAGCCGATCTCGCGGAGAACGGCCAGAAAGTTCTCGAAGCACTTGAGCGTTCGGAGTACGACCTGATTTTCATGGACGTTCAGATGCCTGAGATGGGCGGAGTCGAAGCGACTCAGCTTGTGCGGCGGAAATGCGGCAAAAGGTGTCCGTACATCGTCGCACTGACGGCTGAAGCCCTCGAAGGCGACCGCGACAGGTTCTTGTCTCAGGGATTTAATGCATATCTGAGCAAGCCGCTGAAGATGGCATTGCTTCCTGACGTCCTGAAAGCAGTCAAACCGCTCGCGCCGCTGGAGCAGACAGAGTCTCCGTCGTAGACAGCATGAGCGGGTTGGGTTCAGCAGCTGTTGCGTGCGATTCTGATTCAGTGATTCCTCTGCAACCCCGCGCAGCCGCATCTTCAGAGCCTTCCGGTAGCAAGTGGAATCTGGACATTAAACGTGGTGCCATCCAGTGCCTCCGCAGCGCAGAACAGGGCTTGCGGGGTGCGGTGGCATCCTCTTTCAGCGTGGCTGTCCGCGAACAGAAGCTGGGGACGTTCCAGGGCATGCAGCATCTGGCGGCGTGGTTCGGCGGATTCTGATTCGCTCTGCCACAGGATTTCCGTCCCGCTCACAAAAGGACACCGCGCAAGATTCCAGTTCAGGCCGTCTGTGGACTCAAACAGCGCCAGCGAACGACCTCGTCCCGTGAAATATCCGCCCATATCTTTTACGATGGCGCGATAGCCGATTGCGTCTGTATCCGCATCGGTCTTGGCCCCGGCTTCGTCCAACCGCCAGATGAAGGGATCCTCTGCCGCGAAGTGCGTGCCTTCGCTGATGAAGACCGGCTGCGGCTGTTTGATAAACGGACCTGCCGGGGATTCACTGAGCGCCACGCAATGGAGCACCGGACCGCCAAATGGCATGGCTCCACGATCATTCACCGCTTTGTAGACCATAAGGTAGCCCCCGCCATGTCGCGCGTGGCGTGCAGTTACGGATGGATTGGCACAGCACAGCGCATCGTAAAAGCCGGGCGTTGAGTCGATGATCGGCGCGTCGAACCGCCGCCACGGTCCTTCAGGTTGATCCGCAACCGCCACGCCGATGCGCTGATTGTTGCGGTGCGTCCAGTTTAACTGTCCGGGCGTGGCCACTCCGTCGCCTCGGTTGCCCATGTAGTAGAGGTAATAGCGGCCATCTTCCTCAGCGCGCAGTACGGTGGGATTGTGCGTGCAGTCTCCATCCCAGTATTGCCCACTACGAGCGGGCAGGGCGAGCCCGGCATGTCGCCATGGCCCAAACGGGCTGTCCGCAACCGCATACGCCACTTCAGAGTGCGAGACCCATGCATGAAATCCCAGTCGCCGAGGCCAGCGCGAATAGTACATGTGACAGCGCCCGTCATCTCCGCGAACGGCTGTGCCGCACCAGATGAAGTACTCCGGATCCTCAAACCGCGCGGCAGCCGGTACTGGACAGAGCAGAGTGTGGAAATCGTACGGTGTTCGATTCGTCATGACGCATCCTTATCCCGTGAGAACGCTGGGAACGCTCTTTCACAGGGATAAAGACTGTACAACAGCGGTTTTGCAGGCAATTGCAATCTGGAATTACTTGCCGCAAGAGGTCGCATGGCTCGGCGTTCCCAGCTCCGCAAAAGCCTGACGCACGACTCCGTAGGCGACTTTAGGACGGCGATACTCGTCCATGACGCCCTTGTTATTGAAGGTGCGGGGACGCAGCAGCGAGCGTCCGCCGGAGTACGTGCGGATATCGCTGAAATGCCACAGGGCAATGCCACTACAGCGCGGATTGCCGAGAGCAGCGTGGCAGGCGCGGCGAAGATACTCGGCCTGGTACTCTTCGGTGAAGAAATCGTGGTGCGTATCGCGCCAGCCATACAGAGCTTCCGCGCCGATTTCAGAGATAAGCACTGGCTTGGCGCTGTGACCTGATGCGTCCAGGTGCTCGACAAGCTCCTTGATTGCAGGCTCGATCGTTTCCAGCGGTTCCGCAACCTGCTCGCAGCCATACCAGCCGGGGTAAGTGTTGAGACTGATGATATCGACCAGATCAAAATGCAGATCCGTCAGCCCGAACATACTGGCGTAAGTGATGGGGCGGCTGGGATCCAGACGGCGCAGCAGCGCGGCGCAGGCCTCTATGGTGTCGCGGGTGTAGCGCTGGTTCGTTCCGGCCTCATTCAAAAAGCCCCAGATGATAACACTGGGGTGATTGAAGCTGGTGCGCACCATGGCCTCCAGTGTGGCGGCATGATGTTGTTGCCACAGAGTGCTGGCAAACGTTTTCTCGCGCTGCCCCCAGCCCAGGTTTTCTTCCCATACCAGGAAGCCAAGGCTGTCGCACAGATCCAGAAAGCGCTGATCCTGCGGATAGTGCGCGCCGCGAATGAAATTGCATCCCATGGCGCGCAGATGCTGCAGATCAGCCAGCATCTGCAAGGGCGATGTGCACGGGCCGCTGCCGGGGTGCCATTCGTGCCGATTGAATCCCTTCAATACAAGCCGCTGGCCATTGAGCCAGAGCGCTCCATCACGCGCCTCAATGGTCCGAAGACCGAAGCGAGCTCCAAAGTCGTCCATGGGCGCATTCCGATGCGAAAGGATTACGCGAAGCGTGTGCAGATGCGGCGTTTCCGGCGACCAGACGCGGGCGTGGGGAACCTTTAGTCGAGCTTGTATGCGGATGGTGTCGCTTGCCTCGTCTTGGAGAGATTTCTCTCGTACAGGAATGAAGTCCAGCAGAGTTCCGTCGATCTCGATGCCAAGATCCGTAAGCTCTGGCCGGCTGGCGTGATTGCATCTGATCGAGATATCCACATTCACCCATCCTTCAGAACCAGCACCAGAATCTGAACTGATCAGCTCGGGCGTTACGTAAACGCCGGTGATCCAGGGCAGGGATTGCCTGGGAAGGACGTGCAGAAAAACGTCGCGCACGATGCCGCCGTACTGATAGAAGTCGAACCACGGCTCATGCATGGGCGCTCGATCGAAATCGAAGCGGTTA
>JBGGNE010000184.1:0-4587 GCA_041287705.1 Methylacidiphilales bacterium
GGCGGGCGAAGAGCAGCCAGGCGGCGCGGAGCATCAGGGCCAGGACGAAGAGTGCGAGCGCGGTATCGGCGTAGGATTCACTGCGGGTAAGGCAGGTGACGCCGAGGGCTGCCGCTACGCTGGCATGAACTTGCAGCCAGGCAGTCTCCAGAACAGGGCGGTAGCTGCTGTGCGTGGCGGCCATGCTGCGGCAGTAGCCCCACCACATGAGTTGAGCGGCCACCAGAGCAAATGCAGAGACCAGCGGCGCGGCCGCGGGGAAGGTCTGCGTCATGTCGTGCAGGCGCTGGAAGATGGTGAAGTGCGCTCCGGACAGGCCGTACAGGCAGGCGCCCAGGCACGTGATGATCATCAGGGCGATGGCTGCGGCGTGCGCAGGGTACTGTATGAAGCCACGCTGCGGGAGGTCGATATCCGGCTCGTCGATGTAGTAGATCTCCGAGCGGGGCATGACATCCAGGGATTCCAGGGACATGCCGGTCGGAACGGGCGATGGCAGCTCCACGTCGCGTCGAATCCACACCAGCAGGCTGGTGGAGATGGATGCGGCGAGAAGCACCGTGAAGGCGGCGTCCATCCACATGGCCATGCTGCCGGTCAGCTCGTAGAGATAGGCCTTCAGCACCAGCGCGGCGGCGGCCAGAGCCAGACCGCTGAGCAGCAGATGCGCGGGATGGATCGGCGCGGGCTCGGCAGGAGCGGCGGAGGTTTCCCTTTGCGCGACGCTCTCAGTCTGAGCATGTGCATGTGCCGCGCCTGCGTGGGCATGTCCGTGCGCGCCACCTTTGTCGGACTTGTCCATTCCCTTGGTCTGCAGCGCGATAGCCGCGGTGCTGGTGGAGTTGGAGAGCGAAAGCGAGTGAGGATGCGCGCCCGTGGCGGCCACTGCCCCGATGATCGACATGGCGTCAAACTCTTCGGTGGAAGCCATGGAGGCGAACTGCGGGGCGGAACCGAGTACGCCGTCATCCGTGTTATGGGCAGGCATGGCGTTGCCTTCCTCGCCGTGAACCGTAGCGGGACGGGCGCCCCGATGGGCACCGGCAGGCGTGGTATTGGCGCGGCGGGTCAGCAGATCCATGTCTTTGGACGTGCGGGCCTTGTAAGCTGGTTCAGCCTTCTTTTCGTCGGTCTTCGGCCTATCCTTTTCTTTATCCAGCTTTAATCCGGTAAGTGACGCGGTTTTGCGGCGCACCACCCCAATGGTCAGGTCCTCAACGGCGCCGGCCATGCTGACGAAGAGCATGCTGAGGCCGAACTTCTGGACGGGGCGCACCGTGCCGATGCCACCGCTCAGTCCTTTGACACGATGCGGCTGGAAGGGCGGAATCGGCACTTCATCGTCTTCGGGGCGGGGATCGAAAAGGGAGCCGCGGGTGGCAGAGGAACGCGCGGGTGCCTTGGCCTGGGGACGCAGGCTGGCGCTCAGCGGCACGTGAGATCCGGACCGGCTGGGCAGAGCCGCGGGCATTGGGAAGGATGATTTGGCTGCCGTGGATTGCTTAAGGCCGGAGAGGCGCAGCGGAGCGGGCGAAGGCGCGGAGCGGAAGTCAGGAAACGTCATGGCAGGCGCCGGGGCGGGCGGAAGCAGATCCACCTGCAGGAAGCTCGCGGTGAGATCGGACAGCTGGGATTCTTTCCCGGACTCCTTGAAGTACTCGTGGTCGTGTTTGTGTTTGTGTTCCAGCTCCTGGATCTGTTCGGCCATGGGGGGAAATACGGGAATCGGCAGCGGCATCGCGTCGCTCTGCGCCGATTCCTTCTTTGTCTCGGTAAAATTGACTTCGGACTTCTGCTGCTCAGACTCGGGTGCAGGCACCACCGCGGCAGGAACCGGGGCGGCCATGATGTAGGTGGGCGGCAGCACCCGTGCCTGCTTCACCACTACGGGCGCGGGAGCCGGGACGGTCTGGACAATCGCCACGGGAGCAGGAGCAGCCGCGATCTTCACGACCTCCGGTTCGGGGATGATCGCAGGTACTGCGGCAATCACCGGCGCGGGAGAGGTCACCGTCACAACTGCCTGCACGGGCACGTCAGTGAAGGCCACTGCGTCGCTGAGCTTTTGCGTCGGCTCCGTATCCTCTGCTTCTTCAGAAAAAATGAGCGTTGTTTCCGACTCGGCTGCCTTTTCAGTTGCGATCACCGCTTCGGCATTTGCTGCTTCGGCTGCCGCGATTGCGGCCAGTTCGGCATTCTGCGCGTGCTTATCGGCTTCCATTTTGCGCAGGGCGTCGGTCGCCGCGGCGCTTCCGCTGCCGCTGGCGGTGGCCAGCACTTCGCTGATGGCCGCGGCAGTATCAAAGGCGTGGCTCATATCCCGCATGCTTTTCACGGGAATAGTCTGCGTGGAGATCTGACCGCTCGTCATAGCGGGCAGCGGCGGGAAAGTCTTGGCGGATACCGCGCCGGAGCTTGGCGCCACGGTGGGGATTGTCCCCGTGACAGCAGCACTGGGCGGGACAGGAGCGGCAGGCGCAATTTCGCGAGGCAGCACGACCGTACCATTCGGTCCGGCAGGCGCGACAAAGGCACGCGTTACAGCAGGCGGCAGCGAGGCGTTTGCACGCTGAAACGCGGGCTTGCCCAGACGCGTGGACGCCTGGACCAGCGGAGGGAAAAGGGGAGTCTGCGCCTGCACCTTCGAGGCGGGCAGAGGCTGAGGAAACGCCTGAGGCTTTGTCTCGTTGCTGAAGCTCGTGGGGGGCTTAACCTTAACAAAGGTGTCTTCCTCTATCATCGCCGCAGTCGCCGGGGGCATCATTTCGATGGCGGAGGGCTCGGAAAAGGGATTCTTCAGCGCCTGGCGGCGGTTCTGGATGGAGCCGGCCGTGCCCTTGGGGCGGCGCTGTTCGGCGCTCAGCATTTCGGCGGCCTGAGCCATCAGTTCCTGTGACATGGCGGTGCTCAGCAGCACGGTGGTGCTGCCCGCGCGGGTGGCGAGAGCGGAGGAGGTCTCCAGATCCAGCCTGCCGGCGGGCGACTGGCGCGGAATGGCGGGCGGCGTGGGTTTCGCGGCCTGGGTGAACAGAATGGGCTGGGAGATGATGACAGGAGCAGCCGCTTTCGCCGCAGGCGCATTAAATGTGGACGCAGGCGCAGCCGCGGGAGAAGACGCAGGCAGTGGCGGCGGTACTTTGCCCGTGCCGACGTTCCTGGCGCTGGTGGATGCGGGCGCGCTGGCAGTTGCAGGCGCGGCGGGGCGGAACGGCTCGGTTTCCGCCGGGAAGGAGATCTTGGCTACAGGCTCCGCCGAGGGACTCTTCCTGGGAGATTCCGCGTGCATCGGCCGTACGGGCGCGGATGCGGGCCGGGGTACCCCTGCCGGGCGCGTGACGCCGGATGATGCGGAGGCGCCTATCTTGACCGGGCGAAAGCCGCCGAGCCTGGGCTGTGTCCGTTCCGGGGGACGTGGGGAAGTGTCCATGGTGGGTGAATCTCCAGAGAGGGGTGAGAGTGGCAGTTGAGAGGGAAAAGAGGCGGCGGCGAGGGGCGGAAAGGGCGCGGATTACGTCATCATGACGGACGAATACTATTCAAGGTAAGAAGAAGTGCAAGCCTTTCGTGTAAGGTATGTAGCGTTAGTTTTAACGTTTATTTCAAAATAATATGTAAAAACGTCATAGAAACGTGATATCCTGTTTAGCAACAGCTTCTTGTGCTGCGCGTTTATTTTTAGGTATAACATTGCGAGAGCTTCACTTTCCGCCCAGGCAAACTATCCGGTGCACAGAGAGATCGGGCTATTTACCGCTTGGAGGCACGGCAGGTTTCGGATACGGTGAAGTTATGCCCTCCATTGGATATATTGCCGGCATCAGTTTGTTGCTTTACGGCATCTCCCTTATCGCCGGCGGCCTCGTCGGTTATCTTAAGGCCAAAAGCACGCCTTCGCTTGTTGCGGGCCTGGTGAGTGGCACCCTTGCTCTCTTTCTTTACGCCATGTACGGAAGAGCCGGTGTGCGCATTGGCGTCATTGTGCTGTGCTGCGTGCTGGCCTCAGTCATGGGACAGCGCTATCGCTCTTCGCGTAAATGGATGCCTGCGGGATTTATCGCTACATTCAGCGCTATCGTTGCCATTTTGCATCTGTTGGTTATACTCCTAACAGGAGAGTTTTAAGTCCTTAACTGGCAGGCTTCACACCCAGCCCCGGTTCCTTCCCCCATCCCCCTCTCCTCTCACTTTCGGTGCCCGCATGACAATTTTGCGCTCCGATCACCTCCAGTTCCCTGACGTAAGCTGTACGAATAAAGAGGGCCTCCTCGCCATTGGCGGCGACCTCTCCGTGCAGCGTCTGCTGCTCGCCTACAGGTCCGGTATTTTCCCCTGGACCGATGAGCCGCTTACCTGGTGGTCGCCGGATCCCCGCGCCATCTTCGAGCTCAGCACCTTTCAGCCGCACCGCCGGCTGCGCGATAAGATCAAGAAAGGCGAATTCACCCTCACCATCGACAAGAACTTCGAGGGAGTCATCCGCAACTGCGCCCAGCGCGCTCCCGGCCGCGAAACCACGTGGATCAGCCCGCAGTTTATCCAGGCCTACACGGATCTCTACAAAGCCGGCTACGCCCACAGCGTCGAGGC
>JBGGNE010000185.1:0-8277 GCA_041287705.1 Methylacidiphilales bacterium
CCCTTAGCTTGTGCGTTTGGAAAGTTGACCATCTGCACCACTATCAATCGCACCCTGCGTCCCGACAAACCTAATATACACCTTTGCGGCGTTATAGTGCACAACGACAATCAGCCGATAAGAATTGCCCTTGATATTGAAAACAACACGATTTCCCGGTAGGCAATCAGCGCTTCCAAATTCCCTCTTGATATCCTGGAAACAAGTCCATTTTGCCGCATTTGCTTCGGTATGCCAAGCCTGAAGGGCTTCTTCTACGTCAGCATGTTTTTGCCAAAACTCGCGAAGGGTAGATTTGGCGATGACATGCACGACAAATGCGATATAAGGTCTCTTAAGGCACCGCCGCAGCCGGGGCCACGGGTGTGGCTTGGGCGGACGCGGAAGTGGTTACAGGCGCGGCGGGACGGGCGGGAGCCGATACAGGGGCGGCATCAATGGGGTGGCCTACAATAATGCCTGCGTGGGATTTGAACATCGCCAGGTAATCGCTAAGGCGTACGTCGACAAGGACCTGCTTGTGGTTTTTGCTGGCGTGCATGAAGTGCAGGACGCCCTTGCTGTCACGGTAAGCCAGGCCGACGTGCGAGCAGCAGCTGCCGTCGTACTTGGTGGTGATACCGATTACGTCGCCGCTCCTGATCTGCTTCTCGATCTTCGCGACGTTTTCCTTGGGAATATGATAGGTGGGGATCTGGCTGATCGCTGCTTCCAGTTCGCCCATGGGTGCAACCAGTTCGGGATTATTGCGCAGATAGCGGTAGCTTTTCCACAGCACGGTCATTTCCCTGGCCTTGCGGATAATGCGCACGCCGCCAAGCTTTTGCGTGGGATTGGTGATGAGCAGACGGCGCTCGTTATCGCTGAACCATTCTTCCAGGTAGTGCAGGCGGGAGAGGTAGCTGCCATTGCACTGGCCGTTGCGGTAACGGTCGCGCTCTACTTCACGCAGCAGATCCTGCGGGGTGATTTCCTGGCCGTCCTTATCCTTGATCAAGCGGGAGATACCCACCGTGATTTCGAAGAACGTCCAGCAATCCATGGCGTTCATGTTGACCGAAGGAGCTTCGATATGGTCGTCGATCTCCAGCGTGTAATTCACATAGGGCGTGCCGCAAAGTTCATAGCCCACCTTTGCGATACGTTCGCCCAGGGGCAGATCCGCCCAGCGTCCGGCTTTTGCTTTTGCGATTACTTCCTGAAAGCGGGGCACTCCGATAAAAACTGTGCTGAAGGGGAGTGTGGCGGCGCGCTTCTTCGCGGCGGAAGTTGTGCCGCTGGCGCTCGCAACTGTGTCGGCGGGATCCTTGGCCTTACGCGCTTCTTTCTTGCTGGGAGCGGCTCCTTTCTTTTTCGGCTCGGCGGCAGCGCTTGCGCCAGTGGGAGAAAGTAGAAGCGGTGTTGCGATGCAGGCGGTAAGGGTAAGACCAAGCCCCAGAGTGGAGACGAGTCGCTTTACACGATGCAAGGCACTAAAGCAGAAGGCGTTGCGCATGGGTAATCTGGAAAGGAGAAAAGGAAGAAAACAAAGTGTGGCGCTGGAGAATCTACGCCTTTCCGAAGAAAAAGCCAGCGCGGGAATGGAAGAAACAGGTCAGAAGCCAGGGCAATGGGTGAAGACTCTGAGCCGCCAAACTATCTATCGCCGCCCAGGACGTTTTTATGACATCAAAAGTGAAAATCATTTTTGGCATGGCGTGCACGTGCCACGCCGGAGGCGAATTCTGCGGCGGCAGGCGATGTGATCTGACGCCAGAGCAGCGCGTTAAGCGGGCTGCGGCTCAGGAAGCAGGGACTCGGCGGTTTCGCGGGCCCAGGCGTCGGCGCGGATGATCTGGTCCAGCGTGGGGGCGGTGATGTTCTCGTGGGCGCGCATGACGTCCTCCACCAGACCCCAGATTCGCGGGAAGGGGATGCGACCCTCGCAGAAGGCAGGCACGGCGACTTCGTTGGCGGCATTGAGCACTGCGGGCAGGGTGCCGCCTTTGTCGCCAGCTTCGCGGGCCAGACGCAATGCGGGGAAGCGGACGGGATCCGGCGCTTCGAAAGTGAGGCTGCCCAGCTCGGCCAGATTCAGGGGGCGCAGACAGTTGGGAAGGCGGTCGGGCCAGGTGACGGCGTACTGGATGGGGAAGCACATGTCGCTGTGGCTGAGCTGCGCAAGCTGGCTTCCATCCACAAATTCCACCAGCGAATGGATAATGCTCTGCGGATGTACGACGACATCCACGCGATTCATTTCCACGCCGAAAAGCCAGCGCGCTTCAATCATCTCCAGCCCTTTGTTAAAGAGCGTGGCGGAATCGATGGTGATTTTACGGCCCATCTTCCACGTGGGATGCTTCAGCGCCTGCTCCAGCTTAACGTGTTGCAGATCTTCGGCAGGTGTGCGCCGGAAAGGACCGCCGCTGGCGGTAAGAATCAGACGGCGGATGTGGCGCTGGGGTTCGGCGGCCAGACACTGAAAGATGGCGTTGTGCTCGCTGTCGACAGGCAGGAGACGCACGCCGTGTTTGGCGGCTTCGCGCGTTACTTCTTCGCCCGCCATCACCAGGATTTCCTTGCTGGCTACCGCGAGATCCTTGCCTGCGCGAATGGCAGCCAGCGCGGGAGCGAGCCCCGCGGTGCCCACAATGGCGACCAGCACCATATCGGCCTCGGGCATCGTGGCCAGATCGATAAGTCCCTGATCTCCGGCAGCGTAGACTGTTGTGCCATGGGGAACTGCGCCGCGTACTTCGTCCAGCCCGGCTTCATCGTACAGCGCTACGGCTTTGGGGGAAAACTCGCGCGCCTGCTCCGCTAGCAGCGCACCCTGTCGATTGGCGGCCAGCGCAATGACCTCCACGCGCTCCGGCAAATCCCGCGCCACCTTCAGCGCGCTGAGGCCGATAGAGCCAGTGGATCCAAGAATAACAAGTCGCTTGCGCCGGGGGGACGGGTTCGTCATACGAATAAGAACTTCAACCCGGAACAGGGTCGTTTGCCAAGCGCAAACTTCCCCGGCTTTGCGGTCTCAGCTAATTAGCCTGTTCTTCAGGATTCTCTCCATTCGATCGTAGGATCCCAGTTGCTTTAAAGCTATCGGATTTATTTTGGCCAAAAGAAGAAACGACTGCTCTCCCTTAGAATAAGGCGGCGAACACTTTTCGGTTGCTTTCAGGAGTGTTTTTAACAGCTCTTTTGGTGAGATGGTTTCCAGATGATCAGGGTCTGAAGACAGATTCTTTTGACCGATCCTGGAATAGTGCTCTTTCAATGTCTGAACATCCGCCAGAAGCCAGGCTTCCATACATCTCGTCATGAGGAATACCTGGTCATTTTCTACGTGTGAGGGCTGAACCCAGTTATCCTGCTGGCGCAGGTGTATCCATGGCTTCGATGAGTCGCTTACTTCCCCTTCGCTGTCGATGAGCATGCAGACGAAATCATGTTTACCGGCCTGGTTGCATCTCTTTTGGAAGTCTCTGAATACATTCCCGCGCGATCCACACGCAATAACATCCAGTTTACTTTGATCGAACCCGGCACTTACCAGCAGCTTTACAAATGCACGTCTGCATTCCCGGGCAGAGCCGGTTCCGCCTCCTTCCACAAAAAGGACGGCTTTCACCAGCGATTTCCCCCTATATGGCCGCGCGTCCACAACTCTCCAAGACGGTAATCTTTAAGCCATTCCTTCAGATTCTCGCTGCTCAAACGCTCCATTTTGGTCTGCCCTTCTTCTTTGGAGCATACAACTACTGTTTCCGGCTTCTCGGTCAGGGAATCGACAAGCACATCGGAATGCGTAGTTACGATAAGCTGAGTGCGTTCTGAAGCAGAAATAAGAAGCTGCGCCAAATAGGGGAGCACATCAGGATGTAAACCTACTTCAGGTTCTTCAATGCATATGACTGCCGGAGGTTCCGGATCGCAGAGTATGGCCAGAAGGCATAAATAGTGGAGTGTGCCATCAGAAAGCCTGGTGGCGGATATGTTGTAGTCGCCCTCGATCAGATAGAGCTGTACGCTGCCGCCTTCTACAAGAACTTCGAAGTTGTCAATGCCTGGATAGAGTTCACCAAGTCCTTCAAGAATAGCTCTTTTGGCTTTAGGAAACTGTACCTTAATGCGATTAAGGTAGATTGCCAGATTGGAGAAATCTTCCTGAAGATAGTCGCTTCTGGAATCCACCTTTTGAGGGTCTCGCAGAGTAGATTTCGAACCGAAGGGCCAGTCGCGGTAAATGCGGATGCTGCGATACGCAAAAAAGAGGCTTGTTAAGTGAAAAACTGAGTCTGAATTGGCTGATTGAGCGAGTATGGACTGATTTCGACTGAACTGCTTGAAATTCGGCGTGTATTTTTGAATTTTGCTTTCCTGGAAATAGGAAAATGTAGGATTAATTTCATCGTGAAACGAGTACTTTAGGTTTAGCTCCGGTCCGGATTCCTTATTACCGAATTCCTCAATTCGTTCTTCCAATAGATAAAACTGTTGTCCCTGACGTCCAAATTGGACCAGGTGAGAGTAGTTTGAAGGGCCTTCAATATCATCTACGTTGCATAGTACGTTGCATAGTACTGAAGGAGCTTCTTTGCCTCCTTTCCAGGTCCACTCCTGTACTCCTCCACCATTCCGGATGACTTCCCTGAATTCACCGGTGGAAGCACGCATGAAATTCAGTGCTTCGATGAAGTTAGACTTGCCGCAACCATTGGGGCCGATCAGAACGTTGAGGGCTTTTAGCTCGATACCAGGGTTCTCCGGGCCGAAGGAGAGGAAGTTCTTCGGTGTAAGGTGACGGATGGTGACCGGCTCGTTCATGGCGGGCAGTTTACCGAGATTCGGACATTTGGGAAGAAGGTGTTGGTTGCTACCACTAACCGTTATAAAAAATAACCAGATATGGACGTGGAAATGCCTACCCCTTTGCCTTGTTATCATGAATCTCCACGATGATTTCCGGTCCGTCCGGTCTGAATTTATCGATGCCGCCCGGGAAGCGGACTTCCAGGCTATGGCGCCAGGAGGGGAGGAGCTGGATTTCGGCGTCCGGAACGTTGTTGAACTCAAAGCGGCCTTCCTGATCGACTGGCGTGTGCCACTGGCTGGCTTTGAGTTGCTGGCAGCCCCAGCCCATACCGCATTTGGAGATCGCGTCCTTGTCGGATGACATGTTGACGTAGCGACCGAAAAGGCGTTTGCCGCGCGGCACAACGATCTCGGCTTCGCCCTTGTCATTGAAAGCGACAGGGATCTTGATCGACTGAAATTGTGGGTGGCCTGGGGTAACGATCAGCTTATCCGTCACGCCTTCCATCGGCGCGTTCATGACGAATTGCGCGGTGCCTTCCTGATCTGTTTTCAGGGAGATGCCAGGTTTGTAATTCTGCTCCGAGGTGGTGATGTCGAGATTGAGCATGATCCCTTCCGTGATCAGCTTGCCTTTCTCGTCTTTGATGCGCAGCGTGCGGGTGACGGCTGCGGGCAGCGTGATGATCGCGTCCGGCACGGGTGTATCGGCGTTGACGCTGATACACGGGCTGATTCCATAACGCAGGCCGTTCGTCCCAAAGACATAGAATTCGTCCCGGCTGAAAGGCATGGTGCCGGAGCTGTACCACTCCTCCGCCGCTGCATCTTCGCTTCGGGAGTTCTTCAGGGTGACCAACGGCGCGCCGCTGCCCAGGCTGAGGTTGCGCGCATGGAGATACCAGGCAGGCACGAGTTTGCCGTCCGCTTCCCTCATACTGACGCGGATATAACCGGCGGGCTTTACGGGCACGGTGAGCTTCACGCTTTTCTGGGTAATGGTGCGGATAACCTCCTCGGGCCGATCAGGATCACCCTCTTCATTGTCCGCTTCGGGCGAGGTGAGCGTGCCGCCTTTCAGATTGTTGCCGGTCAGTTTGACGGTTGAATCCAGCGGGACTTCAAACGTGGCGGTACCATCCACTACGTCGGCGCCAAAGGAGTCCTCGTCGGATTCATCCTTACTGGTCCATCGCACGGAGAGCTTGCCAGTGGGCGCTGCAAACCCGGCGGGCGGCTGCAGCTTCACGGTCACTATTGCCTTGGCTACGGGTTTTGGCTTCAGCTTGTTGTAATCCAGCTCCAGGGTCAGTTTGTCGCTGTTCAGTTCCTCCGATGTAATCTTTCTGTCTGCATCCAGAAAGTAGAGGTAGATCGGCTGGTCACGCCGTACAGAGAAGGTGAACTGCGCTTTGCCGTCTCGGACTTCGCTGGACAGGGAATTCTGATTTGCAGCGTTCTCCGAAAGACGCTCCGAGTACGCAATCTCCAGATTTCTATCCCGAGTGGGAGCGATGTTCAGCAGCGTCAGGCTGATATTGCATTTGCGCGGCACTTCAATGGTCTGCGCCATTTTTTCGTCCGGCCGCAGGCGGTAGAGGGTGCCATGCGTCGTATTGTCCAGTACGATATGGTAGAGGCGGCCAGACTCGACGCCATCCATCCGGGCCTGCCCCTGGGCGTCGGTGGCAAGATTGCTATTCCAGGAGGGATAGGTGAAACCGGCGTGAGGCTCTACCTGCTGAATGCGTACCTTGAGGCCCTCCAGCGGTTTGCCAGTGCCGGGTTCTCTGGCAGTCAGTATGAAACTCTTCTGGCGCATGAGTTGCACGGCCTTTACCAGCTCCTGACCTGCCGCCGGTATAGTGAGCTCCGCTGAGCGGGTGGTTTTGTGATCTTTTGCTGTAATGGCCAGCAGTGCAACACTGCCCGGCATCTGATGGGGAAACGTCGCCCAGCCATCCTTGTCGGTGGTTGCGGCGGTACCATAGTGGCGGATATTCTTCAGTTGCAGAACGACTTTTGCGTCCGGTATCGGCGTGCCGGCATCATCTACGCAACGCACCCGAAAATCAGTGCCGGGCTTCATCACGATTGTCCCGCCGGCTTCGGGAATGCCTGCGCTGAAGAGGACCTGCTGGGGGGCATACAGCGCGCCCCATGAGATCACGATAACCTCGCCCGGGGTAAGTCTGCCATTCCAGGAGCAGTTATCTTTGCGTGTCGTGCAGTAGTAGGCATCCACCAGCAAAGGGTCGTAGATCCGACTTTCGATGCCCGTTACCGGCTTGCCTTCCTCGTCCACATAGGAAAGGGTAGCTGGTTTTAAAGTCTTACGCTCCTCCGGGCTAAGGAAGACTTTGCGTGTCACTTCCGCCCGGACTGAGGGAACGCCAAGGCAAAGGGCAAGTAGTGGAATAATCAGCAGTAGCGAGTATGCTACAATGGCTCTACGCAAATGCATCCTTGGACATTAGCTGCATTGCACGCATGGGAAAGGAGATAATGAATTAACCTGATGGGCGGATTGGTCATGTTGGAAGCGTGAAGACTTAGTCAAATACATCTGTAAGTTGTTTAAACAAAATGATGAGAATTTTTGTGTTCCATCCATTGCTTCTTTTGCTAAGTCCTGTCAATCGCCAGGAATAACCCTTTTCGTACCGGATCGAGCCGAACCGATCGATCCCTCATCTTCCCATCCCTATGAGCAGCAGCCCCGCAGATGTCGACGCCACATCCAACACGTTTCCGCTGCAATGGGAGGTAGGCTGGACAAAGCTGGAAACAGACACGCCTGAACGCTTTGTGCCGGCTCAGGTACCCGGCGCCGTACAACTGGACTGGGCCCGTGCGGAAGGATGGGAGCCCTACTGGATTGCCGATAACTGGAAGCAGTACGAGTGGATGGAGGACGTGTTCTGGACGTACCGCTGCGTGTTGCAGACTCCCGAGCTCAAACCGGAGCAGGAACGGAAAGCGGCGCAAAAGCTTTTCCTGAGGATGGACGGTGTGGATTACCGGTTCCGCGTTTCGCTCAACGGCTCTCTCGTCCGTGAGCAGGAAGGGATGTTTGCCCCTGTGTGCGTGGACATAACGGATCTCATACATCCCGCGGGCAAAGGTGAAAATGTGCTGACCGTCCAGGTCTTTCCCGCACCAAAATCTCATCGCGAAGCACAGAACCGCGCTCAGGCCAACCAGAGCTGCAAGCCGGCCGTCTCCTATGGCTGGGATTTTCACCCGCGGCTAATTCCTCTGGGCATCTGGCAGCCAGTGTGGCTTGAGGTGCGGGAAGGGCGCCACTTCAGGCATTGGGATACGGATTACACGCTGTCAGACGATTTTTCGCGTGCCGAAATCAGCATGGATATCTGTATCGAGCGCGACAAAAAAGCGGACCGCGAAAACTGTGGTGGCGCCGAGTTGCACTGGCAGATTCTGGATGAAACGGGTACTGCCGTGCTGGATCAAAAGCTG
>JBGGNE010000186.1:0-7400 GCA_041287705.1 Methylacidiphilales bacterium
GCGACCGCCGTGACATTCATCCGCGCAACAAGAAGGATGCCGGCGAGCGCCTGGGCAAAGCTGCTCTGGCTCAGACCTATGGTGTGAAGATTCCCTACTCGGGCCCGAAGTACAAGAGCCAGACCGTGGAAGGTGACAAGATCCGTCTCAGTTTCGAGCACACGGATGGCGGGTTGGTTGCGAAGAAACTGCCGGAGACCTTCTCTGTGCAATCCTCAAAGAATGAGACAAAGCCTCTCGTTCTGCCTTCCACGGACAGCGAGCTGCAGGGCTTCTACATCTGCGGCGAGGACAAGGTATGGAAGTGGGCACAGGCCAAAGTGGACGGCGAGAGCGTTGTGGTCTGGAGTTCGGAAGTGCCCAAGCCGATCGCAGTTCGCTACGCCTGGGCGGATAACCCGACGTGCAACCTGTACAACGGTGCCGGATTCCCGGCCATTCCGTTCCGCACAGATGACTTCCCCCCGATTACGCTGAAGGCGACCTACACGAACTGATGTCGCTGCGCGAACCTCTTCCTGCATGCGTTTTGCTATTGCAGGAAGAGATCTCCGTGGTTACGTGTATACCTTTGCAGGAAAAGTTTCGGATCAGATTACGGAATCGCTGTCTGCAGTAGTCTGATCCCAAGCAGGAAGGCTTATTATTCATTCCTTATTTCTTTTCTATCAGCTTAATTAAGGAGTCTCCGGAAAATAAACTGTGCAACTTAAGTCGACGATTTTGAGATGAGAGCAAGGCGGAATGGAGGGAGTGCATTAGATTAATGCTCGACCGGAATTCCAACGTAGCTCTCGCTCAAAAGCGGCGGCTCAAGTTGCGCAGGTTATTTTCCGGAGACTCCTAAGCGGACAAAGCCTCGGCCCGTTTCGGTATTATGGTCATTTATTACGACTGCCAGTGCGCGGAATATGGCTTTGTGGGACATCCCGAGGCGCCGTTTCGTGTTACAGCCACGGCGAGCCATCTTAAGCAGGCAATGCCGGACTGGCAATGGGTGGTGCCTGAAGCGGCTTCTGAAGAGGACATTCTTCGGGTGCACGTGGCACATCACTGGAACCGCCTGCGGATAGCGCGCAACTTTGATGCAGACACGCCGTTTTGCGATGACATTCGCGATCACGCAGCGCGTGCTGCCGGCGCTGCGGTGGCAGTTGCACGGCAGGCTCTTGCGGGTAACAAGGCATTCAGTCTCATGCGTCCGCCAGGGCATCACGCCACTGCGGATGAAGCGATGGGCTTCTGCTATCTCAACAGCGTGGCGATAGCTGCTCATTACGCGCGGGCGCAGGGTGCGGAGCGGGTGGCGGTGTTCGATTTCGATGCGCATCACGGCAACGGCACCCAGGATCTGCTGGCTATGAAGCCAGGCTATTTTTATGGATCGGCGCATCAATATCCGTGCTATCCCGGAACGGGCGGCACCTCCTTTGGTAATGTAGTGAACGGACTGGTTCCTCCGGAGGCGCCTCGCGACGAGCACATGCTTGCGCTGGGGCGAGTCTGGCAGTCGATACTGGCGTTTAAGCCGGACCTGATTCTGGTTTCGGCGGGATTTGATTCGTACTGCGACGATCCCCTGACCGAGATGTCGCTGGAAGCCAGCGATTTCCATACGCTGGGCGTCTGGATGCGCGATTGTGGCGTGAAGTGCGGAGCTGTTCTGGAGGGTGGTTACAGTCGTGATCTCCCCGAGCTTGTGCTCGCCTTTTTGCGTGGTTGGGAATCCTGAGACCATTTCGCAACGTTAGTTGGGAGGAAATCCGGGTTGCTTTTGGTCGCATGTTTCGTTGCGATTTCAGTCGAGCATTCAATCGAATGCACTCCTCAATCGCGTCTTGCCTGCACCTCAAAATCAATCCCGGCCTTCCTCCCCACTAACGATGCGAAATGGTCTGAGTGATTTTATAGAAGCTTGCGGGCAGCCAATAACTTCTGCGGTGAATTGCTAAAACAATTCCCACCGTACTCCGATTTAGTATAGGAAACTGCATAGCCCTGATGGAAAAATGTGCTTTTTTCTTGCCAATATGTGTAGCGTCCTCATAGTTGAGGGCTTTCTCGCACCGCACTGCCCGGCTCTTTATGATTGATATCGCGATTAACCTCCTTACGTTTATTTTCGTCCTTGTCTGTGCCCTGATGATCTTCGTCATCTTGATGCAACGCAGCAAACAGGAAGGACTTGGTACCACTTTCGGGCAAGGCGCTACTTCTCAGTACCTCGGTACTGACACGGTTAACGTTCTGGTCAAGACAACCGTAGTGCTCTGCGCGTTGTTCTACATCCTCTCGATCAGTCTCGCGTATCTTTACTCCATCAAGAGCAAGGGTGGTGGCGGTTCACTGAATCGTCTGGTGGCAGCTGGCTCCACGAATCTGCCTTCCGTGGCCACTCTTCCCTCCAATCCGCTGAACACAAATACAGCGCCTGTTGTCCCCGGCCCGACTCCTTCCGATCCTTCGGCTCCCCTGATCCCGCCCGTACCGGAAGTGACTGTGCCTTCGACGAACGTTGCCCCTGCGACCGTTCCCGTTGCTCCCGCGACCAATGCGACGCCTGTGGAAACTCCCGCACCGGCACCCGCGCCTGCTTCTACACCGGCACCTGCGCCCGCACCTGCTGTTACGCCTGAACCGGCTGCCGCACCCGCTCCCGCCGCAGCACCTGCACCTGTAGTTCCCGCACCTGCAGCCACCAATCTACCTGTGGAAACTCCCGCTCCGGCCAGCACCAATACGGCTCCTGTTACTCCATAATTCGGTCGGCTTTCTGATCCAGTTACTCAGTTACTCCAGCTTTGAGTCATGCCGGCCCCCATTTCTCCGCAGCACGGGGCCGGCACATCTCTTTCAACGTCCAGCAGTGCCAAAGTTCCGGATGATGGCCCTGTGTCTCCCACGTTTTCTTCGCTGACCCGTTGTCTGGTTCTTATCCCGGTACGCAACGAGGGCTCCACGATCGGTAAAGTAGTGGCTGGGTGCCGCCGCCTAGGCGCAACAGTTTGGATCATCGATAATGGAAGCACCGACGCCACGCCCAGTGCCGCGGCTATGGCAGGTGCGCGAGTTCTCACCTGCTCCAGTGCTGTAGGTGGAAAGACTGCGGCGCTGCGCTTCGGGCTCTCTCAGCTTTCGCCGAATTCTGAATGGGACTGGATCTGCTTTATGGACGGCGACGGGCAACATCGTCCCGAAGAACTTCCAGTTCTCTGGGCAGCTGCACGGCAGGGGGCGGATGTAGTGCTGGGCAATCGCTTTCCGTCGTCGGGAACCATGCCATTTGCCCGGTTCTGGACTAACCGGATGATGTCCAGCTTCCTGAACATGCTTGGCGGTGGCAATGCACCGGACACTCAGTGCGGCTATCGTTTAGTCCGCCGCAGCGTGCTGCAAGGCTGGTTGCCTTCGGGCCGTCACTATGAGTTCGAGACGGAGCTCTACCTGCGTGCGCTGAATCAGGGCGCTGAGGTACAGTCCGTGCCCATTCCCACGATATATGCCGGCGAGCGGTCCAAAATCTTCTGGCCGCGCGATTCTTTGCGTTTCCTCGCCTGCATCTGGCGATACATTACTACTCGCTGACGGCTGCAGCCGCCTTGCACTGCTATGCCGGACGACTTTCTGAATCAAACCTTCTCGTGGCCGGATTTTAACATCCGGCTTCTGGCTATTCTGTTCCAGGCGCTGCCATTTTTGCTGGCCGGGGCGATGCTGAGTGCCGCAGTGGATCAGTTCGTACCGCCCAATTTGCTGCGCAATATGCTGCCCACGTCCAAAACGGGTGGTGTATTTGCAGCGCTGGGCGCCGGAATGCTTTTTCCCGTATGTGAGTGCGGAATGGTGCCCGTCGTGGGGCGGCTGGTGCGTAAAGGCGTTCCGGTTTCGGTGGCTGCCACGTATCTGATTGCGTCGCCGCTGCTCAATCCACTGACGCTGTTCACCACATGGCTGGCATTTGGCGGGCAGGGTGGCCTGTGGATGCTGGTGGGGCGCGCAGGTCTGGGCGGACTACTATGTCTGGGCATTGGCCTCTGGATCAGTCGCATTGATCCCGCTGAAATCCTTAAGCCCGAGGTACTGACTGGTGCCAACGAAATCTCGCCGGCTTCAGCGTTAAACCTCTATCCCGCAGTGGTGAGTCCCGGCCTTCGCTTTGGGCGCCTCCATCTCTATCTGCACGCTGTTGTCCGCGATTTCATGGGCGTGCTGCCGTTTCTTGTGGTGGGGGCAATCAGTGCCGCTTTCTTTACGACTCTGGTTACTCCATCCCAGTTCTCGCATATCGCCAACAAGCAGTTCTTCGGGCCGATTGTGGGCGTGTCCCTGTCCCAGCTGCTTTGCCTGTGCAGCACCACCGACGCATTCGTTGTCGTGGGCATGGGTCCGCTGCCTCCAGAGGGCAAGCTGGCCTTTCTGATTGCCGGTCCGCTCTTCGATTTGAAGCTTTACTGGGTTTACCAATCCATCTTCCAGCGCACTTTCGTTCAAGCGCTCGGGCTATTCGTCATCTCCGGCACTTTGCTGCTGACATGGGGACTCGGGATCGTGCTCTTCTTCATTCTTACGCCTGCGGCCTGAAAGCGATTGGTGGAGGGATGATTTCGAGTCTGATCCTTACCCCGTATAGTTTGGCTTCGCAGGCGGACGCCAGACTTCTGGATTGTAAGGCGGAACGAGATCTTTGCCGGAATAGACAGGGACAGGGAACTCCCTGCGTGCCGAGCTGTATGCCGGGTTGGCGTCTGGACTGCCGGCTGTCGCGCTTAGAGTTTGCTGAGCTTCGATTTTCCGCTGCAACGTCATCAGGGCATGGATCAGCGCTTCGGGGCGCGGAGGGCAGCCGGGAATGTGAACATCCACTGGAATGTAGCGGTCAATGCCCTTGAGAACGTTATAGCCTTCCTTAAAGGGACCGCCCGAGATGGCGCAGACGCCCATGGCGATGACGTACTTGGGCTCGGGCATCTGATTGTAGAGCCGCACGACCTGCGGAGCCATCTTTTTGGTTACCGTGCCCGCAACGATCAGGAGATCGGCCTGCCGCGGTGACGGGCGGAATACCTCGGCCCCAAACCGGGCAAGGTCAAAACGCGAGGCAGCCGTGCTGATCATCTCAATAGCGCAGCACGCCAGACCAAACTGCAACGGCCAGATGGAATGCTGGCGGCTGCTATTGTAGATGGCGTCGAGCGTGGTGGCGATGATGCCTGCTTTTTGCAGCTCACTGCGCAGCCCGGGCGAAATTCCCTCGGCCGCAGGAGTCGATCCCGAAGAGGTGCTAGTCGCGGAAGCGATGCCGATGTTGGTGGCGCTCATGGCTGTGGCTTCTCGGTTTCCGGCTGGGTAATGGCCGTTGCCAGCGCGTTTAGCGGGCCGGGAGGAGCGTTTGACGGAGCTGGCGAAGGCGGACCACCGGCAGTTCCATGCTGCCCGTGGCGAGGACCAGATTCTTTACCTTTGCCTTTTGCTACGGTTTCAGCAGCGGCTGAAGTAGCGGGAAGCTGATTCGTGGCGGTACGGAGAAGCGCGGCGGGGTCTGGAATTGTTTCCAGAACGCCCAGCGAGTTCAGTTTCATACCAGCCAGGGATTCCGCGATTTCCGGCAGCCATTGCGGTGTTATTTCGGGGCCCAGCTTAATGGTCCAGATACCGATCGAGCCATCCGTCCAGCAGGCCAGAAGGCGGCGACCGTTCGGGCTGAAGCTGACATCTCGGGGCTGGCCGGCATGTGGCAGAGCGTCTGTGACGGGCATGTCCGTTTCCTTGTCCCACACCACGATAGTACTCTCGATCTTGGTCTGGCGGCGGATCAACGGGAAGGGGGAGGGTTGCGGTGAAGCAATTGTGGCGATCGAAGTGGAATCCGGGCTCATGGCCACTGCCTGGACAACGCCGGCGTGCTGAAGCGGCGGTGTGACAGGGCGGGCTGTTGCAGTATCCCACACGCGCGCCGTGCTGTCGCTGGAGCCTGTCACCACAAAGCGACCGTCGGGGCTGAAGCGGGCAGCCATGATGGGATCGCCGTGCCGCATTTCTTTGCTCATCTCACGACCCTTCTTATAATCCCAGAGGAAAGCGGCGACCTTGTCCGAACGCCACACCAGCTGAAGCAGGCCATTGGGATTGATGCGATCATCATGCTGGGGAACGTCGTACACCTGCCCAAGAGGTGCATCCACAGCCGCCAGGAGATCCACATCCCATACACGCATGGACTCCGGCTGATTTGTTGTTCCCTGTGCCGCAGTGATAATTCCAAAGCGTTTGGCGTCACGGTTGAATGCCACGTAGCTGACGGAGCCCTGCACATCAATGTAGGATCCATGCTGCTTGCCTGTAGCGGCGTCAAAGAGCCCGATCTGATTGCGGTCCAGCGTGTCCAGAGTCGTCAGCACGAAGCGGCTGTCCGGGCTCAGAGTGGCCATGCGGAGATGGGAATCCTCCGCCAGCCAGGGAGAGACAGGCTTGCCGGTGGTTCCGTCCCACAGACGCGCGGCGCGGAAAGCCTGGTACGTGAGAATGGTCTTTCCGTCGGCGCTCCACTCCGCACCCACGCGCCCCTGATCAGGATGCTCCAGCTTCGAGATTAGTTTGCCGGTGAGTCCATCCCACAGCATGATTTCTGTGCCGGTTCCCCAGGAAAGCACGCGGTCACCCGCAGGATTGAAGCGAGCTTTCAGCACACCCGGCTGTTTCATTTCCAGAGGAGGCGAGGGCGGACGCCCAATCAGATAGAGCCGTGCGGTATTGTCCGCCATGGCGGTCGCAATGCTCTTGCCATCGGGGCTGAACGCCACGGAGAAAATCTGCTCAGACTGTTGGAGCGGAGAAACTTCCGGGGCGCCCGTCTCCGTATTCCATAGCATCGCCGCGCCGCTGACCCCGCCGGTGAGAAGCTGGCGTGAGTCAGGACTGAAGGCGAGCGAAGTCAGGCCGAGAGGATGCCGCAGAGCTCCCGTCACCGGGTTGCCAGTCTGGGCATTCCATACACGGGCTGTGCGATCCAGCGAGGCTGTTGCTACGTACTTGCCATTTGGGCTGAACACGGCGTCCACGATGCCAGCGCCATGTCCCATGCGATTACCCACCGTTACGCCGGTCTTGGTATCATAGATCTGGGCGTAGAAACTAGTGTTATCCGTCGGCGTACCGGTTACCGCGACAACCAGTTGCTGGCTATCGGGGCTGAAGTTGGCCGATGAAACGTCGCCATTGCAGGATATTGTCTGAATCTGCGAGCCGCTCTCCACATCCCACAGAAGCGCCGTGCTTCCGCAGCCGGCCACGATCAGCTTGCCATCCGGCGAGAACCGCGCGAACAGCACCCCGGTGCTCAGGGGCCGCGTGCGGCTTCCCAGACGAGGAACCGGTTCGCCCGTCACGGCATTCCACAGGGC
>JBGGNE010000187.1:0-3042 GCA_041287705.1 Methylacidiphilales bacterium
AGCAGAAGCCCTTCCTCAAACTCCGGATCCTTGGCGATAAAAATCTGGTGCAGACGGGGATAGTCGCGTTTCACCTTGGCAAACTTCTCGTGCTTTTTGCGCAGTTCTTCGGCCAGAATCGTCCGGTCGTCGAGAATGCGGTCCACCGTGGCCCAGTCGAGCATGACTTCCTCGTGCTTTAACCGCGCGATGATGCCTTCGCGTTCGCGCTCGGCAAACTCCCGCGCCAGATCCTCCGCCGTCAGAAATTGCGAGGTATCCGCGGCCAGAAACGCCGCCGCTTCCCGATGCGTCAGTGTGGAGCGCTTGTCAAAGAGCCGCTGCAGCGCCGGATGAGATGCCTTCTGATACTTATCCATGCGCTCTTTCGCCAGACGTATCGCCTCCTCGGGAGCCATCGCCAGCGCATTTCCAATGGCAGTACGGCTAAACGAAATCTTGCGCTGTTGAAAGCGCGACGCGATCTCTTCTGTATGCTGACGGCGCTCCGCCTCCTGCATTTCGGCGAGGGAGAGGTAGCTTCCGTGATCCACCGCCAGCAGGGCGATGGCCTCGCAGGGGCGCAGTTCCGGCTTCGCCAGCAGATCGCGCAGTTTGGGATCCTTTGCCGACGCAAACTTCTTACGGTGCTCCAAAGCCGTTTCCACCACGGACTGTAAATCGCTGATCATGAGAACCTTGACCAGCGAATCATCCAACTGCAGCCCCATCTCCTTAAGCTCACCGCGCAGGCGGCGGCGCTGATGCTGCATGTCGATAAGCCAGCGGTCATTGCGCAAATCCGAAAGCCATGCGCCCAGGCTGCCGCGAAGCAGCGCTGCCGCCTGCTCTGCATGGCCCGGCATCCAGCCTGGCACAATCCACTCACCTTTATAGATGAGCGGCAAGTCGGGATTGAGCAGCAACAGAGCCACGCTCAGCTTTTCATCGGCTGTAAGATCCTTGTCCAGAGAGACATCCACCAGCAGGCTGGCCAGCGTCTGATCAAAGATCTGCATCTTAACCCAGTCCGTAATGAACCCGCGGCCAAAGTGCTTCACCCCCTCCGTCCAGTTCGCGGCCAGCGCCATGCTCAGATCTTCCGGAGTGGCGTATTCGGCGCCGTGAAACTTATAGCTGCGGTGCGAGTGCTGACGTCCCGGCACCTTTGTGGCGGCCGCGGGCGATTCCTGATGCTGCTCGACCGGCACAGGCATATCTCGCCGGCCCTGGCACCATGCGGAAACTTCGTCATACGCCCAGCGATGCCGGTAGTCCCGGGCCAGCAGACCGCGCAGAAGGAGCCGATAATCCTCGTGCAACGATTCCGGCACGGGAATTCCCTGCGTCACCAGTTGGAAGTTGACCGCCTGCTCACTAAGTCCGTCGAAAGGATGGCGACCCGACAGAACTTCGAGAATAACCACACCGGCGCTCCACCAGTCGGACCCGCGCGTCACCACACCGGTCAGCGCTTCGGGAGCCGAATAGGCGGCCGTGCGACTGGCCGAGGTAAGATGCAGCGAGACATCCGCCAGGCTGGAGATACCGAAATCGGTCAGCACGAGTTCAACTGGATCCAGACTGCGCACCAGGATATTCGAGGGCTTTACGTCACGATGCAGCACACCGATCTGGTGCAACTCCCGGATGCCTTCCGCCAGTTGTTGAATAATCAGTGGTGCAGAGTCCTGCGGCAGCGTTTTGCGGCGCAGCACATCGGAGAGAGACCCCTCCCTGATGTATTCCTGAACCTCGTAGTGCCGGCCCTCGTGAATGCCGCGATTGAAAACGTGAATGACATGGCGCAGGGCGTTCTTCGCAAGCGCCTCCGACACATCATCCTTCGGAGTCACACCCCAGCGAAAATGCTTCAGGACACGCGTTTCGCCCGTCGGCTCATGCAGCACTTTCCAGAGATCCGCCTCGGCGGAAAGTACCCGTATCGGTTCCTTAAGTACATGCCCCCCAATTTCTTCGCCGACCATCGTGGCGGTTCCCGGCGAAGGAAGCGTGGGCTCGGGCTGCTGAGGGAGATTAGCCTCACCAGGGTTTCCCGAGAAATCGCCGTCATCCAGGATGGTTGCGGCAGGTCCTTCCAGAATGGTGGCGTCATCGGAAGCAAGCCCGCCATTGCCTCGTGTGACAAATGGGGAATGCAGCGCGTTTGGCGGACGCGGCGGTGAGGAATGGTGGACCGCGGCGGAGTTCCGGGGCTGATCCTCCTCCTCATCCGCAAAGGGCGGTTGCGACGCGGCTGCCGGTTCTTCGGGACGTGTATTGTCGTCGGAATTGGAGGTAGCGGAAGTCACCAGTCCTAACGTATCAGAAAAATTGACGGCTTGGAACCCCCATCAGAAGGGTTTATAAAGAGTTCCGATGTTTATATGTTTGCATATCATCAATACCGCTGCGTGCATCTATTGTGTCTTAAAAAGAGTAATGACATTGAAGAAGCGGTCTAATCACAGAGCACTCCCCTCACCGCCATGATTTAGCCAAAGCAAAACTCCATCTGATTAATCCGGCCAAGCGCCCATGCTTCCACACCGCGTGCTCGGAGGTCGCGCGCAAACGAGTCCACAAAACCATGCACGGTGTAAACCCGTTGCGGTCCGACAGCCTCCACGAAGGCCAGCAGTTCGTCATAATCCGCGTGATCCGACAGAGGAAACGCCGCGTCGCATCTGCTGCGATAAAGCGTGCTTTTATCCATGGCCCAGCCGCTGAGCACAGCCGTGCGCCGCCGGGGCAGAGCCGCCGCCATCGGGCTGTCCGCCGACATTGCGTTCGGCGGACAAATCAAAGCATGCCCAGCCACGTGCGCTGCGTCAAAGAGCCTGAACGGAGGCAGCGACACCCCCAGCCGGACATACGCCTCTGTGATCGCAAACGTCTGCGGATGCAGCATTAACGGGAAATCCACGCCGCGAAGACCGGCCATGATCTCCTGGCTTTTGCCAAGCGTGTAAGCCATCAGGACCGGCACCTCATCCACGGCAATGGCCTCCCGGCAAAACTGAATGACGCGCTGCATCGTCTCCTCCGCCGGGGGAAACCGGT
>JBGGNE010000188.1:0-9446 GCA_041287705.1 Methylacidiphilales bacterium
TCCGCCTCTTCTTGGTCCCCCCTTGGTATGCTCTTCGAACCTTCGTGGTAAAATCCCCCTTTCCCAGGCGCAAACGATGGAGAATTGGAAAGACGGGGGAATTTCACAACGAAGGTTCGAAGAGGTGCCAAGGGGGGACCAGGAAGAGGCGGAGGGAATGGGGGGATTTTATGGGTAAGAAAATCTTGATGACTCTTTTGGACCAATTCGCAAAGTCACAGCTTCTTTTCCGTGCAGTTCTTCAGATACCACAGGTAGGGGCGCGCGAATTTGGCCGTCTGCGAGGTGGGGTAGGACTGCAGCAGCACCTCAAAGTCTTTGATGGCCTGCTTGTACTGCTTAAGATAGTAGGGCACCCGGGCCAGCTGACAGTCCGCGCGCCACTGGGAGTAGGTGTCCGGCGCCAGACGGCGCGCCGCGCCGAAGTGACTTTCCGCGCTCTTCCAGTCGCGGTTGGTGGTGGAGCGCAGCGTGCCCAGGCGCATGTGGATCTCGAACTCCGTGGCGGGCTCGGACGCGTGCCGCAGCGCTTCCTCCAGCGTCGCGATCGCCTGGGTGTAGCGCTTCTGCTGCGCCTGCACCCCCGCAATCGCCAGGGCCAGCTCCGGGCGCATCGCGGGCGGGGTGGTATCCAGCGCGGCCTTGTAGGCTTTTTCCGCAGCGGCAAAGTCGCCGTTGGCGCTGAACGTATTGGCCGTCTTTAACGAGGGCAGGCTGCTTTGATGAATCTTATGGATCGGATCCGCCGTGCGCGACAGGATGCCGGGCGCGGTGCCCGTCTTCATTGCGTCGCCCGCATTGCCCGCGTCTGCTGCATCCGAGGCATCCGAGGCGTTGCCCGGCCCTGCCGGCTGTGCCGCGCCCTTCACGGTTGTCTTGGTAATTAGCGTGGCGGCGTGCGGCGCCAGCGGGCGCGGGGGCGTTTCCGGCAGGCCGAGACCGTTGGCAATATCCATCGTCCAGCCGCGCTGCTGCGGGTACTCCTTCTCCTTCGCCAGCTGGGTAAAGAGGTAGACCCGCGTGGCATCCCTGCCGGGTGTTACCTGCGCCACGGCAATGACCTCGCGCACCACGCCGCCGGTGCCTGTCTGCCACAGATCGCGCACCATATAGCAGGTCGAATTCACCGCCACGGTGCCGCCCAGACGCCGCCCCGGAGACTCCGCCAGCGTGTCGGCCCAGCGCGAATCCCGGGCGCCCTGCGCTATGCCGGGCAGTGCGGCAAGAATGCCCTGCGCCGTGTGCTCGCCGCTCAGGTCAAACACATCGAAATCCAGCCGCGCCTTGCCGCGCTGCAGTTGCATGCCAAAGATCGCGTCGCCCTTCAGCGCCTTCACGCCGGGGGAGGCGATATCGGAGAGCCGCTCCAGCTTCCACTGTACGGAGGGCGGGCGGCGCAGCGTCCACTCATACACCGGGCAGGTAAAGGAGCCGCTGTTCCAGAGCTGATTCTCCAGCTCCCGCTTCCACTCCGCTTCATTGCCGGAGGTGTAGGCCGTCACCAGCTTCTCCAGCGGGCCCATCGCCTTGGCGCAGCCGGTTACAGAGAGCATGCCCGCGCCGGAGTCGTACGTGACAAGAAACGTGGGGAACATCGCGTTCAGCACCTCATCAATACGCACCGGTATGGGCGAGCGGGGGATAACCCACACTTTTGTGGTCTTGCACGCCCACGCCCCCTGGGCAGACAGAAGGAAAGCAAGCAGCCAGCAGAAGCAGCAGCAGAGAGCGCCCGCGCGGAGGTGGTGTGGTAAACGGCTCATGGTTAAATTCCGGCGCAATCCATATCAGACCGCATACATACGGTCTAGAAAAAGATTACGATACGGACGTTCTGAATCGAAATTGTGGCAGAATGAATCTATTGTGTATAGCATTACTGATAATATCTTGACACCAAAGCGCATCATGTGGCATCTGATGCGCCATATTGAAGCGCTGATCCGCGCCGCATACAACACACGACATGAAGCTGCCCCACACGCTCCGATTCGCGATTCCCGTTCTCCTTAGCGCTGCTCTCTTTGTCATGGCCGCCGGCGGCGTGCCGTGGACGTCGACGGTGTTTGCGGGCGATGCACCTAAGAAATCCAAACCAGGCGCACCCGCTGCGGGATCGCCGGCGTCTGCCTCATCCGCCAAAGCGCAGCCCGGCCGGAAGAACGCGGAGAAAGGGACCAAACCTCTCCGGACGATTCAGGACGCCATTACGGGGGAGAAAAAGACGCAGGCGATCGGCAACGGCGGCATCTACTCCTTCAGGTCGCTTATTGGCGATAAAGTGCGCTGGCAGCCGGCGGATGTGACGGAGGGCGTGTGGCTGCCTTCGGGCGGTACGCTGCTCTGGATCAGCCCCATGTCATCCTTTAACGCCAGCAGCAGCATTCCCTGCCCCACGGGCGAGGGCGGCGGCGGCGGTGGCGGCGATTGCCCCAAGGCCGAGGAATGCGATGAGAGCCCGGACAAGGATTATGAGAGCGACTCCAGCCCGATGGAAGTGACCGTTGAGATTAATAACGGCGAAGACGGCACCGACGGCGGCGAGGACATCAAGGAGTTTTACCCCGGTGAAACGGTGGAAGCCACCGTCACCGTAAAGGATAAGGACAGCTACACCATTGTATGCCAGAACCCCAATTACGAGGGCGAACCGCCGGAGCCGGGAGATCCCGAGGACGATAACGCGTTCGCCATGACCTTTTCGTGCACGTCCGCGGGGGGAGGATCCGCGGCGCGCTCCTCGGTGGCGGCCAAGACAGGCAAACCGGGCAAACCGGTTTCGATGACCGTAAAGCAGGGCAAGGGAACCGGCGCGGGCACGGGCACTGCGTCGAAAGCGGCTCCGCGCTCCGGCTCTGCCAGGGGGACCGGCGCGAGCCCCAGCTTGATGGCGGCGTCCTCCATGGAAGTAACGCCGGACAGCGGCGAGAGCACCGATGACAGCCCGCAGACCGAGTTTGAGCTCACCGTTGCCATTCCAGGCACGGCGGAGGATGGATCCGTATGGGAGCTGGTGGCGGATGCGGATAACGGGGCATCGGTAAAGAAGTCGGACGGCACCGCCTCGGGCAGCAAGAAGTTCAAGATTAAAGGTCCCCGTATCACCCGCGATGTCGCCGGCGGCTCCGTAAAGTGGGAGAAGCTGGAGGGTGACCTGCGCGAAGTTCTGCCCGGCCAGAAGATGACGCTGAAGTGCGAGACGCCTTCCTCCATGAGCGTAACGAAGCGCACATGGGAAGTGGCCGGCAAGATATTCAAGGATTACGTCGCGACCAAGGACTCCAGTGAGCTGACCAATATGAGCACCGGCGACAAGAGCGGCGAAACCATCACCTTTTACTGGGCGGATACCGGCACGGCCCGGAAGGTGAAGTGCACCCTTGAGGTAAGCGGCGTTACGGAACCGATTGTTGTGGAAACTGACCTGGATGTGATCAAGCCGGGCTGTACGTTAACGTTTGTGCAGGGAGAAGCTGCTGTCATACAATATACTGAGCTTGACAATGGATTCCACTGGTATGCGGGATTATTCCGGACGGCGGGTGCAACGGGGCCCAATGCGGGCATAGCCTTTACGGGTAAGGTAACGCTGGACAGCAAGTTTGGTGTCGGCCAGTGGCAATGGGTGCAGTTAGTCACCATGGCCAGAATGATAAAGCTGTTTGACGATACGTGGATAAGGTCGAAGCAATACGGCACGGAGGTACTGGATACGCAGTACCCCTATAATGGCCCTCACAGCACGGATGATCCATTCCCGGCCTATGATACCCCGCGGCATCCTCTTCCGGACTCTGGTGCCTATAAGTACCTGGAGGTTGACAACGAATCGTTCAGCATGTACCTGCTTTTTAAGCCTCCCGGCGTGGACAGCAGGTTTGTGCCCCTGAAGGTGGTGCACTGGTTCTGGTCGATATCCGCGCAGTACGTCCCTCCCGCAGTTGCAGGCGATCCCGGCACATGGGATGAACTGGACTTCAACCAGGGCTCCAGCACCAGTGCCGTGGAGACATCGGACCACCCCATGTGGGATGAAGTGGTGACAAAAGATATGGTGCCGTTTTAAGGGCAGCCTTCAGACTCGGACTTCAGATTTTTTTCACCACAAAGACACGAAGTCTATACCGCCAATTTTCGCAGGTTTTGCTCAGCTTTTCAGGGTTTTGCAAGAAACTGGAATAAAACGACTTACGTCCAGTTTAACTTTTCACAGTTTTGCTTTTGTGGGGCTTTCTTTGCTCAAATTTTTCCACGAACCGTAGAAAAGTATCGTGAAAAGAAAAGCCCCTCTTCCATGTGTTTTCGCCGAAATTCTTCTCAAAGGTAGCTAAAACGCGGCGGTTTCTCGAGTAAAAAACGCGGGAATTCATAGAGGATCGGTTGATTGATTTTGAAAGGAAAAGGTTTTTTCCTTCGCGCCTATGCAGACATACGGCGCTACCAATTCGAGCGGGGCAAGCCCCGCAACGCCCCGGCAGAAAGGGGAGAGCCTCCGGGCGTCGAAAAATCAAGGCATCCAACGGTTTCCCAAAATTGTCCTCGCGCATTCCGCCTAAAGGCGGAACGCCCTGCGGGACTTTTGGGAGTCCCTCCGTCGGAGCCTCCTTGATTTTTCGCCGCCCTGCGGCTGGGGGGACTTTCAGGTTTTGTTGAAACAAAGCGGCGCTTTGTAACAACAAAAACCATTGGAGAAACCCATGAAGAACGCAGACGTTTATGAGCTTGTAACCCAACGCATGATTGAACTGCTGGAAAAAGGTGTAGTGCCTTGGCAATCACCTTACTTTTCTAAGACAGGATTCCCCCGCAACTTCGCTACAGGTAAACCCTATCGCGGTATCAATGTTTTCTTATTAGGAAGTTTGCGGTTTACGTCTCCTTACTTTCTTACCTTTATACAGGCTAAAGAACTTGGCGGTTATGTCAGGAAGGGCGAGAAAGGTTTTATGGTCGTGAAATATGGAACCTTTTCAAAAGAGGTGGAGAACGAAACAACCCACGAAACCAAAGAGGAGGAGCGCCATTACCTTAAAATATACACGGTGTTCCATGCCAGCCAGATTGAAGAGATTACCTTCCCCGAGCCAGAGGCATTGCCAGAGGTTCAAGAGGATGCGCGTTGCGACAGGGCGCGGGAAATCGTGGAGAACATGCCGAACCCTCCTGCGATCAAGGAAGGCAAGGCTATTCCCTGCTACATACCGAAACAGGATTGCGTTTGGATGCCGGAGCGCCGTTATTTCACCAGCGAGGAAGCGAGGTTTTCAGTCCTTTTTCATGAACTTATCCATTCGGTAGGTAGCGAAAAGCGCCTTGCCCGTAAATCCCTGATGGAAAACAAGGGAATGGACGCAGGCGGTGAAGCACGCAAGGTGTACGCGGAAGAGGAAATTTGCGCGGAAATGGGCGCTTCTTTCCTCAACGCCCACGCTGGAATTAACGGCGAGGTAGAGAATTCCGCCGCCTACCTTCAAGGCTGGGTTTCCGCCCTCAAGACAAAGGATGCAAAGGGCTGGATTATCCGCGCCGCCAGCCACGCGCAGAAGGCAGCGGAATATATCCTGAATAACGGAGGCGGGGCATAAACCCCGCCTTCACAATTGCGGTGCAAGAGCTGTATCACACTTGATAAAGCGCCCTCCAATTTTCATAACAGCCATGCCAAGACAAAATTTATGTTTTGCTACTGAACGACTTATGCAGACAAGAAAAACTGCACTTGACAGAGTCTAGCCCTTTGGAGTTGGATTCCAATAGTATTGAATTTCACTCCGGCGTGCTTGTTGTGGAACCTTGTAGGATTATTGCTTGTTCCCGTAATAAACGAAAGGAAGACTCATGCTATTTTCAATTTCTATGCATCAGAAACACGCGGAAGTATCCTTAACTGTAATCCGTGTAAAACAGTCAATTGCACGCTGGATTTTCAGAGGGATGGCATTGACAGTGCTAAATCTCTTGCTGGCGATCAATTTGAGCATAACCGCATACGGCCAAACGACTAGATTTGAATATGACCTCGCGGGACATCTTATCCGACGTATTGCACCCGATGGAGAAGTTACTGCATTTTCTTGGGATGCTCTCGGCAGACTGACTTCGACTTCCGATCCGCTTGGACGGACTACCCGTAAATTTTATCGCGCCGACAGCGCGTTGGAAAGAATAGTCCTGCCGGACAATAGCGAAATCAAGTTTGAAAATGACCTAAGCGGACGCCGAACCGCTATTATTGATCCCACCGGCAACAAAACGACATTTGCCTACAACGGAAACGATCAGATCATCAGCCAAACAGATTCTAATGGTGGAATTACGTCCTACACCTATGATAGGAGCGGCAAACTCAATTCTATTACGGATCGCCTAGGACGTGTCAGGGTCTTTGCCTACGATGCCAATGGCCGCCTTACCACCGAAACTTGGCTTGCTCCCGGTAACGGGCAGATCGTAAAAACGATCCAACAGTCTTACGATTCGGTGGGTAACATGGTGACGATCTCCGATGATAGCGGCTCAATCGTTATGACCTACGATAGTCTGAAGAGGCCTCTCCAGATCACTGCGACCTATAATGGCCGCGAGCCTTTCACCTTAACTAATGCCTATCAAGATACTTCCCGGCTCTACACCACTACAGATAGTAATGGCATTACCGTTGAATCGCGGCTTGACGAAAACTATCGGCTGCAACGCCTCGATTGGCATGGGGAAAGTATCGCCTCCGCAAGGGTTGACTTTATGCACAACGCGTTGGGTGATGTCGTTCAGGTGAAGAAATTTACTGACTTGGCCGCTACACAACTCGCTATAGATACAATTTTGAATTTCGGGCGTTCCCGGCCAGATATCGGGGTGCTGCCAGCGGTTTACAACGCTGATGGCGATACATCAAAGATTGATGACTTTAGGTCTACCGAAGGACATGGCCCCCTTGGTAAGTTGCCTGAAAGGAAATCCCTACGCGTAAATATCAGCGATCCGCTGCGACAGGTAACGCGCCTTTACCATACTAACGGTGCAGGCTCTATACTTGCTGATTACCAATACACTCACGATATTGCAGGACAACTAAAGACCGAAACGGCTAATGGCGATACCATTACTTATGGCTATGATACTGCCGGGCAATTGCTCGAGGCTTCACATCGTTTTCAAACAGTCCAGAGCGAAACCTTTACCTATGATAGAAGCGGCAACAAACTTACACGGAATAATAGTCCCCAGTATAGTATTGGCACGGGAAACCGTACTCAATCGGATGGCGAGTATAACTATATATACGATGCCGAAAGTAACAGAATTGAAAGGAAAACTGTTTCGACAGCAATCACCAGAACCTATGCCTATGACCACCGTAACAGGCTCACGCAGATCACTGATCTGGATGCATCGGGAACTGTTACTCAAACTGTCGCGTTTACTTATGATGCCCTCGATAGACGCATTGCCAAGTCTGTTAATAATCAGACAATTCAATATTTTTATAATACGGATCATATCTGGAAAGAAGTTGATCCGGCGGGTATTGTTACCCGCTATCTTGTGGGCGATGGCATGGATCAATGGCTTGCCCGTCAACGCCCTTCCACCGCATCAAATCCCGGCTTGGCTTGGTACATCACTGACCGACTGGGTTCAATCCGTGGCATTGCTTCTGGAGATGGAACCGGCCTCAATCAAACCGAGTACACAAGCTATGGTGCTATTCTAAACAATTCAAATCCTGCGGTTGCAGATTCTTTTGGATTTACTGGTAGGGAGTGGGATAAGGAAACAGGCCTATACTACTTCCGGTCAAGATATTACGATCAGAAATTGGGAAAGTATCTTACAGAAGACCCAATCGGCTCAAGAAATTTGATTAAGAACAAAGGTCTGGACGAACAACAGATGGCAGAAGCTCCCAATATTCAGCCGAGTGCATTAAATCCTTTATTTAAAGTGGATGCAGCCATGGCTCGTACATCCTTCGCTGCGGGCGACGTAAATTTGGTCAGGTATGTATTTAATTCTCCGCAGAACAATGTTGATCCAACTGGCCTCGATACAACAGAATATAAGCTAGTTAGCTACACACGAGTTCAGGTTGCAGTAAACGGCAAGACAGCTGTCCGGGTTGTAATTGCAGGTAGCGACGGTCACGTATACTTATTAGCTGCCAATGGCTTGTCGGATATTACTATCTTATTTGGTCATATAGCTACAAGATATGGAATATTACTTGCACTATGAAATTTCAAATCTTCTTTAGCTGGTTAGATAGCGAAAGAAAAGCCATAGCTCTCAGGGGTTGTTCAGACTTTGGTAAAATAGCACCAGGAATGCATATAAAATGCCACAAATTGGAGTCTTTTTCCAATAGCTTTATCGTTTCTTTGGTGGAGGACGATCTTCCTGATAAACTAAAGGAATTGCAAGCTTATGATAACCAGCTTTATTGGACATACATGACGTTGGAGACTTGCTCTTCCCTATTTAATATTATGAGAGAGCGGGCATTTGAAAGCTTTCAAAATAATGACGTTAACACTCTTATTGTAAAAGACAATTATATTGGCAATGCGATCGAGTATTGCGCTTTGCCTGCTCCGGTTTATAGTATAAAGTTAACAATAGGTGGAATAGGAGAGCGGGAACACGATAAAGATAAAGAACGAAGATTTCTATATCATCAGACGGTCTATTTTCCTTGTGACGACCCATATTTAGAAGCTAATTTCATGAGCATATTTAAGGAGAACAGCCAGATTTCCCTAAGCAAGGATAGTTAGCATTTTATAAGACATTCGGATGTATTGACCTTGGTTCGGGGGGGTATTAGCCGAAGTGTTGCCCTTGCCTTGCTCCTCTACGCCTGGCTGTGCGGTGACAGCGGCTTGACTGACATACGCAAGCCCAACCCGCTCAACAGAGTCTGGAACGTGCGGAGGCGTGGGTTGCCCTCCGCAGAAAGCACTTCATGGAGCGTTTGCCGACTGATTGAGGTTCTTCTTGCCAGCCCCGAAAGCCCGCCCTGCGCTTTCGCTACCAAACGCAACGTATCCAGCAACGCATCTATATCGTTATCCTTTGCAAATTCCTCAAAGGCAACTTCTACCGCTACATCTGCATGTTGCGGATTTTTGAGGCGTTCCAGACGAATTCGCCGTAGTGGTATCCCTTTGCTTTTAACGCTCTTTTTCATGTTCTATCCTCCAGATATGTGAGCCAGTATTCTTTTGCCTTGGCAATGTCTCGTCTCTGTGTTGCCTTGTCCCCGCCGTTTAGCAGTAAAATGATCTTTCCTTTGTGTTCCCCAAAATAGACGCGATAGCCGGAGCCAAAAAAGAATCGGGATTCATAAAGGCCGCCCCCTAATGCCTTAATGTCTCCAAACTGGCCTTTTTCCATTCGGCTTGTCCGGGCTGAAATGCGTTCCTCATTCCGGAAATCCAAAGTATCCA
>JBGGNE010000189.1:0-5417 GCA_041287705.1 Methylacidiphilales bacterium
AAGGCGTCTTGAAAAAGAAAGGGAGGACGAGGAGTGGAGAATACGAAACGAACTTAATGCCCGGCAAGAAGCAGCGCTTCTGAAACCGGAACAACCTGAACCTGACACCTCTTCCTGAAATCCTTTCCTCCTTCATAGATGCATTAATTCTTCATCACTTGCCATTTCTCTTTTCTTTAAATATCTTCTGGCGAAGCAGCGCCTACAACAGAAACCGTATGCACTAAGTTTGCATAGGCACTTTTGTAGAAACGCTCCAATTCGGTAAACTCTGCGTTAGGAGTCTCTGGAGACTCCTTCTAATTACAGCTTACCCTTTCTCTTCATTGCCATGACTGCTGAAGCTACCACGACAACTCAGCCCGACCCCATTCTCCACACCACGCCGGAGGAGGAACAGCGCTATGCGGAGCTTCAGCACGAGGCGATTCACTGCGCTCGCAGTGGTGACAATGACGCGATGCTGGGCGCCATGCTGGCGGCGGGCATGCCGGTCAATCTGGCCGATGCGAAGGGCAACACGCTGCTGATGCTGGCCGCCTACCACGGCAACGCGGAGACCGTCGAGCTGCTGCTGAAGGCAGGCGCGGATCCCGACCGCCGCAATTCGCGCGGGCAGACTCCTCTGGGCGGCGTGGCGTTCAAGGGTTATCTGCCTGTCGCGCAGCTTCTGGTGGCGGCGGGCGCCGACGTGAATGCGGATCAGGGCGGCGGCACCACCGCCATCATGCTGGCCGCTCTCTTCGGGCGCAAAGAGATGCAGAAGTTCCTGGCCGAGAAAGGCGCCGACGCCCGCGCCCGCAACAAATTCGGTCTGTCCGCCCGCGTCCTCGCGTGGTTCTCGGGCGCCTTCCGGCTGCTGCTAAAGACGGTAATGGCAATCCGCGCGCTGGTTCTTCAGATAAAGGCAACGTTTAAAGCGGCCTTCCGTAAGAAGAGTACGCAGCCGGCGTAGGACTCGTCCAATTATCACATTGATCACGCGCGATACCTCGTGTATACACGAGGCTCATGCCCTCCTACCATGAAGCCTTTTATGCGGGCGTCGTGGCGTACTTTGCCTACTTGTCCTATGTCAACAGCAGGCGCTCCAATCTGTTTCTGAATTCCAGGTACCAGGTGCTGGCGTCGCCGCCACCCATGTTTCCGCGCTGGGAGGACGAGTTGCGGCGCAGGGAGACGGAGCTTTACGAGATGGGGTTCTATCACCTCGTGTTCTATCATAATGAGACGTATACCAAAACCGGGTGGCCCAACTTTAACTCCGTCTTTATCTCGCCCGACTTTCATACCGTGGTCGAGATTCAGTTCCTGCTTAAGCCGCACAGCACGATATCGCTAAAGAAGCTGAACGAAGCGAACGGCCATGACATGTCGGCCTTAGAGTTTACGACACCGCTGGAAGGGCCTTCGTGGGTTATCTCCTCGGAAGACAGGCACGGTGCGGGCGATGTGCCGTGGCCGGAAAGTGTGTATGTACGCAAATGGCAAACAGGCAAGACTCTCCAGCAAGCTTATGACTGGCATCAGGCCTCTGTCATTATGTCCCCTTTCTCACACAATAAACCTGTGCAGATACGTACGCTGGAAGATTTCCAACAGATGGATCGCGTAAAGAATCTTGCCATTACCAGCGACAAGAAAAAGTGCGAATGGGTATAGCGGCATTGCCTCGCGCCTCGCGCCTTCTCCCGCCGGAGGCGAAAGTGGCAAAGCGCAGATTCATCTCGACTTTGCGGCGCCAATTGGCTAGTGATAACGCATCCTTACGCGGGCACTGCGTCCACATGACCACCACGAAGATTCACCAGACGATTGCGCATATTCGTGAGCTTCAGCAGCATATGCTGGATGCCCAGCGCTTTCGCGGGTACTCCGGCGTGGCGCGGGCGCTCTCCGGTACCGTAGCGCTTATCGTGGCGCTGGTGCTGGGCTCGCCGGATTTCCCCGCCAGGCCGGCGTCGCATCTCATCGGCTGGGGTGTGGCGGTGTTTATCTGCGCCCTGATGAACTACGGCGCGGTGCTGCACTGGTTTCTGTATGACGAGCAGGTCAACCGCGATCCCCGGCGCCTCAGCCCCACGCTGGAGGTCATGCCGGCCATCTTCGTCGGCGGCATCCTGACCTTTGTGCTGGCACGCGCCGGCGCCTACGACTTCCTTTTCGGCACCTGGATGTGCCTGTTCGGTATCGCCAATCTTGCCAGCCGCCAGGTGTTGCCCAAATGGGTGTGGCCGCTGGGTTGGTATTACATCGTTTGCGGCACCGCCTGTCTCCTCATCCCCACGCCCTTCATGAGCCCCTGGTCCATGGGCATTGTCTTCTTTGCGGGAGAGCTGGCCGGTGGTATAATTTTGAGAAGTGATCGAAAGCGTCTGCGCCACGTCTCTCCTCTCGTGAAACATGGCCTGCCGCGCCAGTCCCTACCCGCCTGCGACGATGAAAACTGACACCAACAGCGAAAACCTCTATTCGGCCCTCGAACCTATCTTCCACGAGCCGAACCGGCTGGCCATTGTGTCCGCCCTCGGCGGCGCACCGGATGGCCTGACGTTCAATGAGCTGAAATCTCAGTTTAACCTCACGGACGGTAATCTGAGCCGGCACCTTAAAGCCCTGGAGGAAGCCCGCGCCATCGTTATCGATAAAGCGTTCGTCGGCACCCGCCCGCGCACCACCGTTTTGCTGAGCGAAGAAGGCCGCGAAAGCTTCATCGCCTATCTGCAGGCCCTGGAAGAAGTGCTGCACAAAGCCTCCCGCGCCTTCGGCCCCGAAGTACGCCGCCACCCCGTGCGCATCTTCGAAGAAGCCTTCCTGCCCAAACCCTCCGAAGCGTAATGCTGACGCAGCCTGCTGAAGCGGCCGAGCCGACCGCGCACGCTCGAAAAGCGTACGAGCATGCTGTATGCGCGTCCTTTCAGGCCGCATGTGATCCGACATCCTAACCCAAGGCGTCGGCGGACCTTTGCCCCGGGCTATGTCATTGGCGCGCTTACAGCGCTTCGGAATTACAACATCTCAGATGCCCTGCGTTCGATGGATTAGATTACAACTATAGCTGCTGACAGAGCAAATCAGCGTGGGCCGAGCGCAGCGAGCGCCCGTCTGAAGCACCAAAGGTGCGCGATACCAGCCCCAGCCCAGGGCACAGGTCCGCCGGCGCCCTGGGTATAAAGACAAAAAGAGGAACCACCGCGCGTGAGCGCTCCGCTCTGTTGGCCTGGCCGGGAACAAATTCGGGGCGATTCGGAAACTGAGGGATGGCAGAGCGCCCACGTGCACGTGGGAATGTTTCTTCGAAGAGTTGCGCAAGGAATGCCCGGTGAGTCGTTTGCATTCCTGATTGGCTGGGCCATATTGTATGGCTCATCGCTTTGCCCCAGCGCGCCCCATGCCCGACGACGATTTCTTTTCCCCATTTCGGCACTTAGATCCCCGAGACAGCGACGCCGACGACACGAAGCGGCGCTCGCCCTGGAAACCGGCGCCTCCCAGGCCGTCCGAGTTTACCGGGTACGATAAAGAAACGCTGGCCGGAAATCCATGGCATAAGCCTGCCGTGCCTACGCCAGAATCTGCTCCGGCGTCTGCTTCCACACCCGCGCCCTCGCATCCCCCTGTGTTCGAGTCCGAGCCCATGCCCAGGCTGGAGCCCGAGCCTTCCCCCCGCGAGGCGGCCCCGGAAAGCGACGAACTGCACGACAAGATCCGGCGGCTTGAAGCCAAGATGGATCGCCTGTGCGACAATCTCGCGCGCTCCCTGGAAGCCAGAACGGCCTCAACCGCAGAACCCAGTCCGGGTGCGGTAACCGGAGCCGAAGCCCGAGCCGGCACCGGCACCAACACCAACGCGTCATCCCCATCCTCAAAAGCCGCCGCGTGGACGGTCCCCGCGCTGGCTTCCGTGGCGGGCGTGCTGCTCGTGGCGTTCCTCTATGTCGTCTTTGTGGATGCTCCCCGCCGCGAACAGGCGGCCCGCGAGCTTGCGGCAATCAACGCCCAGCGCGGCGGTTTGCGCATTGACACCTCTCCCGCAGGTGCCACGGTCACCGTGGGCGGCGAAGCGGCCGCGACGGCGCCCGCGCATCTCTCCAACCTGCGCGTTGGCACGCAAAAGGTAACCGTTTCCGCCGAAGGCTATGAGCCCGTCATACTTACCGCGCAGATTCGCGACTCGGAATTTACGGACATGGGCAAAGTGGTGCTGAAACCGGCCATCGGATCCGTTCAACTGAGCTCCAACCTGGAGGCAGCCACGTACGAAGTCGTGACGAAGCCCGGCCAGGCCGCCATCCCTCTCATGAATCCGCCCAAAGGCGTGCTGCCCGCCCGCGTGGAGCTTCCCGTCGGCGCTTACGATGTCATTTTTCGCTCCAAAGGCTTTGCGGATAAAACGCTGAGCGTGGAGGTGAAGCGCGGCGAGGAAAAATCGCTGGCCTGGGCCGTAGAGTTCGGCATGGTGACCATGAACGCCGCGCCTACCCCAGTGGAGCTGGAGGTGGACGGGCAACCCGCCGGATCCAGCCCGCTGACCCTGCGCCTGCCCGTTGGCGAGCACAAGATTGTGGCCCGCCGCAAAGGCTGGCCGGATGAGGTACGCACCACGCAGGTCACTCAGGCCAAAGATGTAACGATAGCCTTTAATGTTTCGCCCGCCCAGGTGGAGATTGTCAGCGAGCCTCCCGGCGCCACGATCCGCGTGAAGAATGCCGACGGCACGACCGCCGGTCCCGTGCTGGGCCAGACACCGAAGAAGCTGGAAGCGCCGCCCGAGGCGATCACCTACGAGCTTTCGCTGCAAGGCTTTAAGCCCGTGGTTGTTACCGCCAAGCCAAGCGAAGGCGACTCCATCACCGTGCGCGCGATATTTCAGAAGCCGAAGCCCGCCCCGGCCAAGGGCGAGAACTTTGTGCTGGCCGCGGCGGGTACGGAAACGGATGCCCAAGCGGGGTCCGCAATGCCCGCGCTGGAGATGGTCTGGATGTCCGGGCTGCAGCTCTGGGTCGGCAAGTACGAGGTGACACAGGCGGAGTACGAGAAGGTTCTGGGATCGAACCCAAGCACGTTTCACGGCGGGCGGCAGCCCGTGGAGAACATAAGCTGGGCCGACGCCCGCAAGTTTTGCGATAAGCTGACCGCGATGGCCAAAGAGCAGAACGTGCTGCCCGCGGGCTACGTCTATCGCCTGCCCTCCGACGCCGAATACACGGATTACGTGGGCGATGCCTCGCTGGATGTCTCTGTCACCAGCCGTGATTTCCGCCGGCGCGGTACCGAGGAAGTCGGCAGCCGCGGCCCGAACGAGTTTGGCCTGTACGATGTGCGCGGCAATGTGTGGGAGTGGGTCGAGGACTGGTACGACACCACCGTCACCAGACTGGAACCGCACCCCAGTAACACGCAGGGCGGCCGAAAGT